>NZ_JBFAMT010000073.1:0-38028 GCF_040656635.1 Actinosynnema sp. NPDC049800
TTCGCCCTCATGCTCCGCGCCGGTATCGACGACTGGGGTGGTGTGTCGCCGGTGACCCCGGACCACGTCAACCCCGAACGCCCGTGGCCCCACGTCGACACCCTGGCCGAGCACACCCGCGCAGCGGGCTTCGACCTCCAGGAACGCCTTGCCGTCTATCCCCGCTATGTGACCGCGACGGCGGGTCAGTGGATCGACACCCGGCTGACCGCACACATCGCGGCGTTGGCGCGGCCGGACGGTCTGGCCGACCCCGACGCCCCCGTTGTGGGTCGTGAGTGGCAGGAACCCGATGGTGGTCTGGACACCTACGGACGCGCGGACCTGAACACCGCCATCGACACCGAGGGTCGTACCGAGGACCGGCGTGGCGACTTCGACAGCGTCTACGGCGACTGGGCGTCACTCACCGTCCCCAAGGCGATCGAACGGTTGCCGGAGGACACCGCCCGCGCGTTGCGTCTCGCCGCCGACAACCCGGCCGGGATCCTCGACGACACCGACGCGGCGATGGCGCTGCTGACGGCCGACGGTCCGGCGTTGGAGACGATGACCCGGCTTGCGGACGAGTTGCGTGCCGAGGTGGTCGGCGACGATGTCACGTATGTGGTGAACCGGAACATCAATTTCTCGAATGTCTGTTATGTCGGGTGTCGGTTCTGTGCGTTCGCGCAGCGTGAGCGGGACGCGGACGCGTTCCGGCTCTCGATCGCCGAGGTGGCCGACCGGGCGCAGGAGGCGTGGGACGCGGGCGCGACCGAGGTGTGCATGCAGGGCGGCATCGACCCGAAACTGCCGGTCACCTACTACGCCGACGTCGTCCGCGCGATCAAGACCCGCGTCCCCGGCATGCACGTGCACGCGTTCAGTCCGATGGAGATCGTCGCCGCCGCCACCAAAGCCGGCGTCAGCGTCCGCGAATGGCTCACCGAACTGCGCGCCGCCGGCCTGGACACCATCCCCGGCACGGCCGCCGAGATCCTCGACGACGACGTCCGCTGGGTGCTGACCAAGGGCAAACTGCCCGCCGCCACCTGGCTGGAGGTCGTCGCGACCGCGCACGAGGTCGGCATCCGGTCCTCCTCCACGATGATGTACGGCCATGTGGACCATCCCGGGCACTGGCTGGGGCATTTCCGGGCGTTGGCGGCGTTGCAGGACCGCGCCGGCGGCCTGACCGAGTTCGTCGGGTTGCCGTTCGTGCACCGCAACGCCCCCATCTACCTCGCCGGCGTCGCCCGCCCCGGCCCCACCCGGCGCGACAACCGGGCCGTGCACGCCTTCGCCCGCCTGGCCCTGCACGGCCGCGTCGACAACGTCCAGTGCTCCTGGGTCAAGCTCGGCGACGACGGCACCGCCGAAGTCCTCCGGGGCGGCGCCAACGACCTCGGCGGCACCCTCATGGAAGAGACCATCAGCCGCATGGCCGGCTCCGAACACGGCTCCGCCCGCACCGCCACCCAGCTCCACGCCACCGCGGCGTTGGCCGGTCGCCCGGCCCGGCAGCGCACCACGACCTACGGCCGAGTGGATCACCCGGCACCGGCGATCGGCGGCGCGCCGACCGGCAACACCGCAACTCGGAAGATGCCGGTGTGACCGCCACCGAACACGATCGGCGGAGGCCGAAAGCGGAACGGTTCCGGGCGGCCCCCTCGTCGGGGGCGCCGAGGGGAACGCGGGGGAGACCATGACCAGTACGACCACACCGGACACGGGTCGGGCGCGCAACGAGGAAGTCAGGGTGCGGGAGGTGCTCGACGGCATCGTGCGCGCGTGGGCGGGCAAGGACGCGGACGCGTTCGCCGACGCCTACACCAAGAACGCCAGGATGATCCTGTCGGACAACCGGTTCCTGCGGGGCCGCGAGGTGATCCGGAACGCGGTGACCGAGCAGTTCGCCGCCGCGGACCGGGGGACCACGCTGGTGCAGGACGTGGTGGACCTGCGGTTCCTGCAACCGGGCGTCGCGTTGGTGATCACCGAGGGCGGCGACCTCTCGCCCGACGACGCCGAGTCGGCGACCGGATCCGTCCGCGCCACCTGGGTGCTGGCCAACGGCCTGGATGGCTGGCGGATCGCCGCCTACCAGAACACGCCGATCCCCGACGAGACACGGCCCGGTGGCTGACCGGGGGAGGCGCGGCGCGGTGGACCTCGTGGTCCCGGTGAAGGGGTTGGCGCGGGCGAAGACCAGGCTGGCCGACGTGGCCGCGGACCCGGTCGCGCGCGCGGCCCTGGCGCTCGCGTTCGCCCTGGACACCCTGACCGCGGTCACGGCCGCGGCGGGAGTGCGCCGGGTGCTGGTGGTCACGTCCGACCCGGCCGTGGTGGAGGAGGTGGCCGCGCTGGGCGTCGAGTCGTCCCCCGACCCCGGCGCCGGGTTGAACGCGGCGGTCCGCGCGGGCGCCGGGGTGCTGCGGCGTCGGGACCCGAGCGCGGCGGTCGGCGTGCTGCACGCCGACCTCCCGGCGCTGCGACCGGCCGAGCTGTCCTCGGCCATCGCGAGCGCGGACGGGCGCCGCGCCTTCTGCGCCGACCGCCCGGGCACCGGGACGACGCTGCTGCTCGCCGCGCCCGGCACGGACCTGAACCCCCGGCTGGGCGTCGGATCGGCCCACGCGCACGAGGTCGGCGGCGCGGTGGCGTTGACCGGTGACTGGCCCTCGCTGCGGTGCGACGTCGACACGGGGGAAGACCTGAGCATCGCGACCGCCCTCGGCCTGGGCCCGCACAGCGCGACCCTGGTCGCGGCCGAACGCTGAGGTCGCGCGCGCCGGGTGCGGGGGCTCGCGACCGGTGTGGTGGCGGGGTACGGTCGGCGTCCCGATCGCGGACGTGGAGGGCTGGGCGATGCTTGCGCAGGTTCGAACCGGGGCGTTCACCGCGATCGACCGCCGCGACGGGGCGCACGCGGGCCCGGAGAGCGACGACGTCTGATGCTGCCGGTCGACGACCTCGGCGAGCCGGTCCCGCTGCCCGGCCCGCCCACCCGCGTGGTGAGTCTGGTGCCTTCGCTGACGGAGGCCCTCGTCACCGACGCGGTCGACCCCGCTGTCCTCATCGGTGCCACGGACTACTGCACGCACCCGCCCGACCTCGACGTCACCCGGGTGGGCGGCTCGAAGTACCCGGTGGTGGACCGGGTGCTCGCGTTGCGGCCGGACCTGGTGCTGGCCAACAGCGAGGAGAACCGCCCCGAGGACGTGGAACGGCTGCGTGCCGACGGCATCCCGGTGTGGGTCACCGCCGCACCCGCCACCGTCCCCGCCGCGCTGGGCTCGCTGCGCCGCCTGCTCGGCACGGCGTGGGACGTGGAGCCGGACTGGCTGGTCGAGGCGGAGCGGCTGTGGCGCGAGGTGACGCCGCCGTGGACGCGGGCCGTGGTCCCGGTGTGGCGCAAGCCGTGGGTCGTGCTCGGCCGCGACACGTTCGCCGGCGACGTCCTGCTGCGCCTGGGCGTGGTCAACGCCTTCGCCGACCACCCCGAGCGCTACCCGCGCCCCGAGCTGCGCGAACTGCAGGACGCCGACCTCGTCGTGCTGCCCGACGAGCCGTACCTGTTCACCCCGGACGACGGCCCGCAGTTCTTCCCGGGCCTGCGCCCCGTCCACGTCTCGGGCCGCCACCTGACCTGGTACGGCCCGTCACTGGTGGACGCGCGCGCGTCGTTGGAGGCGGCGCTGCGCCCCTGACGGGCCGAGCGCCCGGGGCTACGGGCACACGGGCCCGTGCCAGGCCGCCTCCGGCAGCGCGTCGGGCTCCACCTCGGCCGGTCCGTTGCGCGCCAACCGGCACAGCTCGGCCACCCACGGCGGCTCCTCGGCCACCACCTCGACCGACGACGCGTCCTGGCCGAACCACGCGGGCACGCCCCAGAACCGGTTGCGCTGCCACCGCCGGGTGAGCAGCCCGGGTCCGGTGAAGTCGGGTGACAGCTCGACCAGCACCTCGTCGGCGTCGGCGCCGAACCGAAGGCCGACGACGTTGAACCGCTGGTCCGTCAAGGGCAGCCGGTCCACCCGTGCCCGCGTGTCCAGGTCCCACACCTCGACGCCCTGCCCCCAGTAGAGCGCCAGGTACCGGCCGCCGGGGTCGATCGCGGGCCGCGCGAAGCTCCCGTCCGCGAAGTCCAGGCTGCCGGGCGCGATGTCGGCGTCGGACAGGTAGGCGCCGTCCGCGAGCCGGTACCGCCGCCAGCGCTCCTCGGAACCGGGCACCTCGACCATCAGCTCGTCGCGCACGGGGTTGTGCACCAGGCTGAAATCCGACCCGTCGAACACGTTCCCGTCGAGCCGGTAGGGCCCGGCTACCTGTCGGCGGTCCGGCAGGTCCCAGACGCTCACCGTGTCGTTGTGCACGACCAGCGCGCGCCGGTGGTCCAGGAACCGCACGGCGGTCACCCCGGTGGAGGACGAGGCGGACAGGTGCGGCGCGGTGAACTCGCCCAGCGGCGCCAGGTCCGGCAGCCGCCACACCCGCACGGTCGGGTCGCCGGCCACCGACGTGGTCAGCACCCGGTGGTCCGGTGAGGCGGCCAGCCAGACCCCCGAGCCCGTCCGGTCCGCCGACCGCGCGGGCACGACGGCAGGCCGTGCCGCGACGAGCTCACCCGTGCCGGTGTCCCACACCTCGACCTCGTCGGAGTTGGACACCTGCACCCGGTGCCCCGGGATCGGCAGCACCGGGCCCGAGGAGTACGGGTAGTGGTCGTAGTACCGCGACCGCTCCCACCCGGTCATCGGCGGCAGCCGCAGCACCAGCGCCGAACCGGAGGCGATGAGCACCACCCGGTGCCCACCGTCCTCGTCGGACAGCAGCCGGACGGGCCGGAAGCCCGCGGGCACCTCGGCGTGCCGCGTCGGCTCGCCGTCGCGGAGCACCGTGACGCTCTGCTCACCGGACACCGCGAGCCACCGCCGGTCACCGCCGAACACCACCTCGTGCTCGCAGTCCGGCGTGGTCTGCGCGGCGTGCAGCGCGCCGGTGAGCACGCCACGCGCGCGCCACTGCCCGTCGCACTCCAGGTACACCGGCTCGGACACACCCACGTCGGCCACCCGCGCGCCGGCGGGCACGGCGAGCGGACGTGACCCGGCCGGCGACAACGCCGTGGTCACCGCACCGGTCACGACCACCAGCTCGCCGGTGTCCAGCACGGCGACGGGTCGCGGGTGGTCGCTGAGCCCGGCGAACCCCGGGTCGCCCGGCGAGCCGGCGAACCGCCCGTCGACGGACACCGGGTCGGCGCCGGCGAGGTCGACCACCCGGTAGTCGGAGCTCGGCGGGTCGGCCAGGATGAACGCGGCCAGCCACCGCCCGGTCGGGTCGGCCACCAGCCGGTTGCCGAACCCCTCGATCCGCCGCGTGACCTCCCCGGTCCGCGCGTCCCACACGACGGTTCGCGGACCGGCGCGTGCGACCACGAAGTCGTCGCCGAGCCAGGTCGGCTCGTACGCGCCCAGCTCGTCGGACTCGCGCAGCCCGACCGGAACGGCGGGCACGCGGGTGACGTCCCAGGAGGTCAGCCGCCGGTCCTCGGCGATCGTGACGATGCGCGTGCCGGAGCGGTTGACGTGCTTGGCGTCGGACACGCCGTCCAGCAGCAGTTCGGCGTGCCGCAACCCGGTGTACGCGGTGTGCAAGGCGGTCCGCGTCGCCATCGAGTCGTGCGTGCGGTAGGCGCGCAAGGCCAGCAGCAACCCGTTGCGGTCACCGCTGTAGGCGCCGCGCCGCAACAACGTGTCGGCCGCGCCGACCGCGCGGTTCTCGGCGTCGACGGCACGGGTGCGGACCACGATCACGCCCACCGCGACGAGCATCAGCACCACCAGCTCGACCACCGCGACCCGCCAGAAGGCCCGCCGGACCGAGGCCCGCCGCCCGGCGGCGACGAACTCCCGTTGCGCCGGCTGGAAGTCCGGCTCGCGGTCGCGCAGCTCGTGCCGTGCCCGCCGCAGCGCGCTGCCCCTGGGCAGCAACGCCCGTTCCCGCGTCCGCGACCACCTGGTGACGTCGCGGTCCAGCTCGTCCTGCCACGTCCGGAAGTCGCGGTCCTCCTCGGCCCACGTCCGCAGCCGGTCCCACCGCCGGATCAGCGTCTCGTGCGCCAGCTCCACGGTCCGGCCGTCGCTGGTGGCCAACCGGGTGGCCGCGAGCGCCTTGGCCGACGACGGGTCGGCCAGGTCGTCCAGCCGCAGCACGCGCCGCACGAACCGGTCCGGCTCGACCGGGCTCACGAGCTGCACCAGCAGCCGCCGCACGTCCTCCTCGGGGCCGATCGTGCGCCAGACGCGTTCGGCGTAGTCCGCGACCGCGCCCGGCACGCCACCCAGCGCCTGGTACGCGTCGTGGGTGAGCACGCCGCGTTCCTGCTGCTCCCACAACAACGTGAGGGTGAACTGGAGCAGCGGCAGCGGGTTGCGCTCGTGCGCCACGTCGTCCAGCAGCACCCGCACCAGCCCTTCCTGGTACACGGGCATCCCGACGCGGTCCAGCGGCCGTTCGACCATCTCGCGCAGGTTGTCGTCGGAGGTGGTGACCAGGACCAGGTGCTCGGCGAGCACGCCGAGCCGACGGTCGGACAGCAAGGCGTCCAACGCCCGCGTGCCGACGGTGAGCACCACGTGCCGCCGAGGCCCGCGCAGGGCGAGCAGCGCGGCGAGCAGGTCCGGGGTCTCGGCCGGGAACCGCGCCAGCGCCTCGTCCACCTGGTCGGCGACCAGCAGCACCCGCTCGTGGCCGTGGCGGCCGGACCACCGGTCGACCGCGTCGGCCAAGCCCTCGGCGGTCAGCTCCTCGACGTCGAGCGCGGCCGCTGCCGCCTGCCAGGGCGTGCTGCCGGAAGCGGGCCGGAACACGACCGAGCCCGGCCGCCGGGGCACCACACCGGCCAGCACCAGCGACGACTTGCCCGCGCCCGACTGGCCGGTGACGACCGCGAGCCCGGCGCCGTCCAGCCGCGCCAGCACGTCGTCCACCAGTCGGTCGCGGCCGAAGAACCACTCCGCGTCGCCCGGCTGGAACGCGTCCAAGCCCCGGAACGGCGACGGTTGTGGCCGGGCCAGTTCCGGCAGGCTCTCGTGCAACGCGGCGGCGCCGAGGGCATAGGCGGTGCGGCGTTCCGGGCGGCTCTCCACCTCGACGGTCATGCCGATCACCGCGCCGGTGTCGACGTCGATGACCGGGCCGCCGCTGAAGCCCCGGCTCATCGGCACGCCGTGCGCCCGGTCGTCCTCCACCTGGAGCTTGCCCTGGGCGCTGCGGCCGACGACCATGCCGGTCGACCACACGCCGTCGGGCCTCCGGTGGGGCACGCCGAACGCCCGCACCCGCCGTCCCCGCACGTCCGGCAGGTCGACCAGGCTCACCGGCCGCACGTCCGGCGGCGCCGCGGCCGGCCGGAGCCCCGCCACGTCCCGCTCGACGTCGAGGTGCACCACCTCCGCCACCACCCGGTCGGGCCCGACCAGCGGGAAGTCGACCTCCATCCCGGGGCCGACGACGTGCGCGCAGGTGAGCACGAGGTCCGGCGCGACCAGGAACCCCGCGCCGACAGGCGTGCCGTCGCGGAGGACGCGGGCGGTGAAGCGGTCCATCAACCGCGGAACCGGTCGGTCGCCGCGAGCAGCGCGCGCAGGATGCCCGGCTCGTCGAACGCGTGCCCGGCGTCCGGCACCACCACCAGCTCCGACCCCGGCCACGCCCGGTGCAGGTCCCAGGCCGTCACGGCCGGCGTGGCCAGGTCGTAGCGGCCCTGCACGATCACGCCCGGGATGCCCGCGAGCTTCCCCGCGTCACGCAGCAGCTGCCCCTCCGCCAACCACCCGCCGTGCCGGAAGTAGTGGTTCTCGATCCGCGCGAACGCCAGCGCGTACCGGGGCTGCGCGAACGTCTCCACCAACTCCGGCCGGGGCAGCAGCGTGACCGTCGACCCCTCCCACACGCTCCACGCCACCGCCGCCGGTTCGCGCACGGCCGGGTCCGGGTCGTTCAGCAGCCGCCCGTAGGTCTCGATCACGTCCGCGCCCTCGGGCACGCGTGACACGACGTCCTCCCACGGCTCCGGGAACAGGAACCCCGCGCCGCCGCCGTAGTACCAGTCGAGTTCCTTGCGCCGCAACGTGAAGATGCCCCGAAGCACCAGCTCGGTCACCCGCTCCGGGTGCGTCTGGGCGTACGCCAGCGCCAGGGTCGACCCCCACGACCCGCCGAACACCTGCCACCGGTCGACGCCGAGGTGCTCGCGAACCTGCTCCAGGTCGGACACGAGGTGCCAGGTGGTGTTGTCCGACAGGTCCGTGCCGTGCTCGGACGCGTGCGGCAGGGACCGGCCGCAGCCCCGCTGGTCGATCAGCACGATCCGGTACGCGGCCGGGTCGAACAGCCTGCGGTGCACGGGCGCGCAACCGCCGCCGGGCCCGCCGTGCAGGAACACCACGGGCTTGCCGTACGGGTTGCCGCACACCTCCCAGTAGACGCGGTTGCCGTCGCCGACGTCGAGCAGGCCCTGGTCGTAGGGTTCGATCTCGGGGTACATGGGGCCCACTCTGCCCGAGAGCGCCGTCGAGTGGATCACCCGGTGATGTCCACGTCGCCGGTCAGCGAGCCGGTCTGCAGCACGTGCCCGGCCAGCGTGCCGCCCTCGGTGACGGTGACCGTGTTGACGGTGTTGTTGACGATCTCCCGCGCCTGCGCGGAGTGCGCGTGGCGGGCGAACGCCGACGTGATCATGCCGATGGTGCGCCGCCACGGGCTGTGAGCGCCGGCCGGCGGCCCCGCGTCGCTGGACACCATGGCGGACCGCCCCGTGCCGAACCCGAGTGGTGCATTCCGCCGTGATCGTGGCACAGGCATTCCGGTCACGGCCCGCACAAATCGTGGCCCGCACCACTTCGGAAATCGCCGGGCGAGGTAGTCCGCAGCCGAGCTGTTCCGCCTCACCGCGCATTCGCCGGCGCCGCGTGGAAATGCACGTGGTCGCCGTGCCGGCCGGAGCCCGCACGGCGACCACGGTCACGAGATCAGTGGAAGGTGTGCTCGGGGCCGGGGAACTGGTGGCCCTTCACCTCGGCCGCGAACTGCTCCGCCGCCGACTTCATCACGCCCGCCACGTCGGCGTACCGCTTCACGAACCGCGGCGCGCGCCCGCGGCGCAAGCCCATCATGTCCTGCCAGACGAGCACCTGCGCGTCGGTGTCCGGTCCCGCGCCGATGCCGACGGTCGGGATCACCAGGTCGTGCGTGATCTGCTTGGCGACCTCGCTGGTCACCATCTCCAAGACCACCGCGAACGCGCCCGCGGCCTCGACGGCGTGCGCGTCCTCGACCACCGAGTCGAACGCGTCGTTGCGGCCCTGCACCCGGTAGCCACCGAGCTGGTGCTCGCTCTGCGGGGTGAACCCGATGTGCGCCATGACCGGGATGCCCGCCCGCACGATGGCCTCGATGTGCGGTGCGAAGTGCTTCCCGCCTTCGAGCTTCACCGCGTGCGCGCGGCCTTCCTTCATGAACCGCACGGCCGTCGCCACGGCCTGCTCGACCGACACCTGGTAGGAGCCGAACGGCAGGTCGGCCACGACCAGCGACCGCTTCACCGACCGGGTCACGCCCCGGACCAGCGGGATCAGCTCGTCCACGGTCACCGGCAGCGACGTGTCGTAGCCGTAGACGTTGTTGGACGCGGAGTCGCCGACCAGCAGCACCGGGATGCCCGCCTCGTCGAAGAGCTCCGCGGTGTACATGTCGTAGGCGGTGAGCATGGGCCACGGCTCGCCGCGTTCCTTCAGCTCCCGCAGGTGGTGGATGCGCACCTTCTTGCCGGTGGGGGCGCTGCCCGCCCCGTTGCCGTAAGGCGCGGTTACCTCTGTCGAGGTCATCGTCGACCGTCCTCCCTCGGGGCCGGCTTCGTCGCTGGTCCCCGGGACCTTGTTGCACGGTTACGCGACCAGCGTGACACCGACGCCGGGGTAATTGCGCGTAGTGCGAGACGCTTCACATGGTCCGTCCGCCACATCGCGCACGACGCCGGACGGGAGTACCGTGCCCCCTCCGCCGCGCCCCTCCCGCTCACCCGCCGCGCAACGCCGCGAGCACCGCCAACGCCACCGCGTCCGGCCGGTCGACCGGCACCATGTGCCGACTGCCCGGCACCCGCACGGCACGCCCGGTCGGGGTCGACGCGGCCAGCGCCACGTGCGCCGCGCACTCCCGCCGACCCGCCGTGAGCACGGTGAACGGCACCGGCGGCAACGGCCGGAACGCCCGCAACCGCTCCACCGCGGCCACCTGCGCCGGGTAGGACGCCAACTCCTCCAGCACGGCCCGCGTCACCGACGGCCGCCCGTACACCGACCGCACCACCGCGGGCGAGGCCGGATCACGCCGGCCGAGCGTCGACCCGCGCACCACCCACCGCCGCAGCCGCAACCCCTGGGCGGCCACGAGCGGGTCCAGCCCCGCCCGCAGCACCCACCGCGCCACCAGCGCCGACAGGTCGAACGGCCGACCGCCGCCCGGCGCCTCCGGATCGGGGTCCACCAGGACCACCCCGCGCACCCGACCCGGCCGCAGCCGCGCCCACGCCTCCACGTGCAGCGCGGCCATCGAGTGCCCCACCAGCACCGCCGACGGCTCTCCGGCCAGCACGGCGTCCAGCACGGCCACCTCACGGGCCAGCGTCGCGGGCGCGAGCGCGGGCCCGGACCACCCCGTGCCCGGCCGGTCGAACACCAGCACGCGCGCGTCCGGCAGCAACGCCACCACCGCGTCCCAGTCGAACCAGGCGCCGCCCAGCGCCGAGCTGAGCACCACCGCCGGCCCGTCGACACGCCCGGATGACCGCAGGTGCACGCGACCCGCGAGGGAGGCGACCATGGTGGACAACCGGAACCTCCTTGGAGCGTGTCGTGGCGGTGGCCAGGTGGAAGTGGCGGACGGCGGGAGTGGTCGCGACCGTCGTCCAGGTGGCGGCCGCGGCGTCGCTCCTGCTGTTCCTGATCGACGAGGAGTCCGACCTCGCCAGGGGCATTCTCCGGGTCTCGTACCTGCTGGGCCTACCCGTCGAGGCGAACCTGTTCATCGCCCTGGTGCTGGTGGTGCTCGGCGCGGCCCTGCGCAGGCGCAAGAGAGCCGCGCTGTGGACGTTGCTGCTGTTCCAGGTGCTCAACGCGGGCGTCGTGCTGCTCCTCATCATCCGCTACTGGATCGACCCGGGACCGTTCCTCGGCCCCGACGAGCCGCCGGACCGGTTGGGGGTGACCGTCGACCTCGGCAGCTTCGTCGTCGTCACGGTCGCGGTCATCGTGCTGCTGCTGGCGGTCAGGGACGCGTTCCCGGCCGAGCTGGCCGCCGGCGCCTGGCAGCGGACGCTCGTCGTCCTCGTCGGCGGGATCCTGGTGCTGTCCCTGCTCGGCTGGGGCCTGACCGAGCTGTTCCCGGGGCACCTGCACGGCACGTGGCACAAGCTGGGCTGGGCGGCCAACCAGATCACCGGCGAGGTGCTGCCCCGACGCCGCGGCGGCGAGGGCCCGCCGTGGCTGGGCGTCCTGCTGGGGTTCGGCGGGATGCTCGTCGCGATCGCCGCGCTGCGGGTGTTCTTCCGCGGCGTGCGGTCGAGCCGGTCCTTGGACGACGCCGAGGAGCTGGCCGTGCGGCGGCTGCTGGCCGCGCACGGCGAGCCGGACTCGCTCGGCTACTTCGCCACCCGCCGCGACAAGAGCGTGGTGTTCGCCCCGAACGGCCGCGCCGCGCTCACCTACCGCGTCCTCGCCGGCACCACGCTGGCCGGCGGCGACCCCGTGGGTGACGAGGAGGCGTGGCCGCAGGCGGTGCAGGCGTGGCTGGCCGAGGCGCGGCGGTACGGCTGGCTGCCCGGCGTGCTCGGCGCGAGCGAACGCGGCGCGCACGTCTACGCGGCGGCGGGCCTGAAGGCGTTGGAGATCGGCGACGAGGCCGTGCTGGACGTGCGCGAGTTCACCCTGACCGGTCCCGAGCGCCGGGCTGTGCGGCAGGCCGTGAGCCGGGTGGCGCGCGCCGGGCACACCGCCCGCGTGCGGCGGCACGCCGACATACCGGCCGACGAGCTGGCCGCCATCCTCGACCTGGCCGAGCGGTGGCGCGGCGCGCAGACCGAGCGCGGGTTCTCCATGGCGCTGGGCAGGCTGGGCGACCCGACCGACGGCCGGTGCGTGATGGTCGAGGCCTACGACGCGCACGGCGAGCTGCGCGGCCTGCTGTCGTTCGTGCCGTGGGGCAGGCGGGGGCTGTCGCTGGACCTGATGCGCCGCGACCGCGCCGCCGAGAACGGCCTGAACGAGTTCATGGTGGCCGAGCTGGTGGCCGCCGCCGCCCGGCTCGGCGTCGAGCGGGTGTCGTTGAACTTCGCCATGTTCCGCGCGGTGTTCGAGGAAGGCGGGCGGATCGGCGCGGGACCGGTGCTGCGGACGTGGCGCGCGGTGCTGAGCCTCGCGTCCCGGTTCTTCCAGCTGGAATCGCTGTACCGGTCCAACGCCAAGTACGGCCCGGAGTGGCTGCCCCGCTACCTGTGCTTCACCCGTGCCCGCCACCTGCCCCGCGTGAGCGTCGCGGCCGGCGTCGCCGAGGGGTTCGTGCCGAGCCTGAGGTCGTTGGTCAAGCGGGGGTCCTCGCGCGCGCCGGCCCACGGGACCGTCGACACGGGCTTCGCCGCGGCCGTCGCCGAGATCGACGCGATCGAGGTCGAGCCGCCACCGCCGCGCCGCCCGGAGCAGGTCCGCGTCCGCCTCGCCAAGCTGGACCGGCTGCGTGCCGCCGGCATCGACCCGTACCCGGTGGACTACCCGCGTGAGCACTCCCTGGCCCAGGCGCGGCAGCTCCTCGGCGAGACCGTCTCGGTGACCGGCCGGGTCGTGGCGCTGCGCGAGCTCGGCGGCCTGTGCTTCGCCCGCGTCCGCGACTTCACCGGCGAGCTCCAGCTCATGCTCGACGCCCGGCGCGTGGACCTGGTGGCGTGGAAGGCGGGCGTCGACCTCGGCGACCACGTCGGCGTGCGCGGCGAGGTGGTTTACTCGCGGCGGGGCGAGCTGTCCGTGCTGGCCGACGAGTGGACCGTGACCGCGAAGTGCCTGCACCCGTTGCCGGACAAGCGGAAGGGCCTGTCCGACCCGGAGGCCCGGGTCCGCAGGCGGCACCTGGACCTGGCGGTGAACCCCGACTCGGCCCGGATGCTACGGCTGCGCAGCGACGTCGTGCGCGGCATCCGCGACTTCCTGCACGACCGCGACTACCTCGAAGTCGAGACGCCGATGCTCCAGACCGTGCACGGCGGCGCGAACGCCCGGCCGTTCGTCACCCACATCAACGCCTACGACATGCGCATGTACCTGCGCATCGCGCCCGAGCTGTACCTGAAGCGGCTGTGCGTGGCGGGCGTGGACCGGGTCTTCGAGCTGAACCGCAACTTCCGCAACGAGGGCGCGGACGCCTCGCACAACCCCGAGTTCACCATGCTGGAGGCCTACCAGTCCTACGCCGACTACACGACGATGCGGCACCTCGTGCGGGAACTCGTGCAGCGCGCCGCCGTCGCCGCGCACGGCCGCCCGATCGCCGTCCGCGACGGCGAGGAGGTGGACCTCTCGGGGGAGTGGCCCGTCATCCCGGTCTACACCGCCGTCTCCACGGCGCTGTCGACGACCGTCACCCCGGACACCCCGGTGCCCGAGCTGCGCTCGCTGCTGGCGGCCCACGGTTTCGAACCGGCCGACGAAGCCGACCACGGCGCGCTGGTGCAGCAGGCGTACGACGGGCTGGTGGAGCCGGACACCGTCGAGCCCACCTTCTACACCGACTTCCCGACCTCGGTCTCGCCCCTGACCCGGCCGCACCGCGCCGATCCCCGCCTGGCCGAACGCTGGGACCTGGTCGCGTTCGGCGCGGAGATCGGCACGGCCTACTCGGAGCTGACCGACCCGCTGGAGCAGCGCCGCAGGCTCCGGGCGCAGTCGTTGCGGGCGGCCAGCGGCGACGTCGAGGCGATGGAGCTGGACGAGGACTTCCTCGACGCCCTGGAGCACGGGATGCCGCCCACCGGCGGGCTCGGGATGGGCGTGGACCGGGTGCTGATGATGCTCACCGGCGCCTCGATCCGGCAGACCGTGCTGTTCCCGTTCGTCAGGCCCGTCTCGTGAGCAGGCCCGCCCGCGCCCGGACGTCCGCCGCGGCGGCGTCGAGCTCGGCCGGGTCGGCGATCGTGGTGTTGCCCTCGTAGGTGACGCCGTCCGGCACGGCGTCGCTGCCGACCGGGTCGGCGTCCCAGAAGTTGCCCCGGTAGACGACGTGCTCCAACGGCGGGTAGACGTGCAGGACCGACGTGTTGTCCGCGCGGGCGACCACGTTCCCCTCCACCGTCACCCACGTGGCGCCGTAGTCGGTGTAGAGGCCGAAGTTGTACGGCGTGCGCGTGTCCTCGATGACGTTCCCGCTGATCACGGCCCCGTTCTCGGGTGAGTCGCCCTGCCGCCCGGACAGGTAGACCCCGCCGCCGTCGGCCAGCACGCCCATGGCGCCGGTCACCAGGTTGCGCGTGATGCGGGTGCCGCCGCGCGCCGGGTTGGCCACGATGCCGTTGTGCGGCACGTCGCGCACGTGGTTGTGCGCGACCGTGCAGTCCTCGGTGTCGTGGAACGTGATGCCGGCCGACCCGGAGTGGTCCAGCCCGACGTGCGCGATGAGGTTGTCCTCCACCAACGCCTTCCTGGTGCCCGTGATCGAGATCGCGGACGCGGCGAGGGTGTCGAAGTCGCAGCCGCGCACGACGAGGTCCGCGCCGCCGGTCGCGCCCAGCCCGGTCGTGCCGAGCCTGGTGAACCGGCAGCCCTCGAACCGCACACCGGACGTGCCGTCGAGCCGCACGCAGGCGGGGATCTCCTCGTGCTCCTCGGGCACGGTCAGCCACGCGCCCTCGGCCGGCTCCACCTTCCCGATCCGGCCGCCGTCGTAGTAGCCGTTCGAGTGGTAGTGCAGGAAACCCCGGTCGCTGCCCGGCCGCAGCCACGTCGTGTCGGCGAACACCACGCCCCGGAACGCCACGTCCCGCACGCCGGTGGCGCGCACCAGCACCTCCAACGCGGGCGCGACCACGTGCGGCTCCTCGTCCGGGCGGGGGAGGTAGTGCAGGACGTGCTCGCCGGGCCGTGAGCGGTCCAGCGCGAACGTGCCCTCGGTCAGGAACGCCGGGTCGTTCTCCACCCGGGTCGGCGCCGGGGGACCGGACATCACCTGGCCGAACCACTCCGAGTTGTAGAGGTCCACGGCCCAGCCGAACCCGGGCTGCGCCATGGTGATCTCACCGTCGGCGGTGGCGGACGCGACCGCCGTGCGCGCCTCCGTCCACGGGTAGACGCCCCGGTGCACGAACTCGACGCCGGACGGGTTGCGCCAGGCCGGCGGGTGGTCGGTGACGTAGCCGGTCGCCGTGCGGCGGACCGTGCCGGGCAGCCCGTCCACGCCGGCGCGCTCGACCCGCCGCCCGTTCACCACCAGGTGGCGGGTGACCAGGTCGCCGACTTCGGCCACCCACACGCCGTCCGGCCCCCGTCGCCCGGCGACCTCCCGGCCGCCGCTCAGGACGGCCTCCTCCCGCGCGTCGGTGCCGAAGCCGAACGCCTGGTAGACGACGCCGGAGTCCTCCTCGGTCAGCTCGAACGGCTCGGTCAGCACGTGCGTGCCGGCCCTCAGGTGCACGGTGACGGCACCTCCCGCCGCACGCGCGGCTCGTCGCGCGTGCTCCAGTGTGCGGAACGGGTCGGCGGCCGTGCCCGCGGCGGAGTCGTCCCCGGTGGGTGAGACGTGGAAATCGGTCATGAACAGCCCCCAAGGTGTTTATGGCGTAAACCATAAGTTGTATATCATGGAGGCGTGATGGCGAAAGCGGGCGATCCCGACCGCTCGGTCGAGCTGCTCTGGGACGGGCGGGGAGGGCTGAGCCTGGAGGCGATCGTGGGCGCGGCGGTCGAGGTGGCCGACGCCGAGGGCCTGGCCCGGCTGTCCATGCGCAAGGTCGCCGAACGGCTCGGCTTCACCACCATGTCCCTGTACCGCCACGTGCCCGGCCGTGACCACCTGGTCGACCTGATGCGCGACGCCGTGCACGGCGACCCGCTGCCGTCGGCGGACGGCGGCTGGCGGCCGGCTCTGGAGGCGTTCGCGCGGCACAGCTGGGAGCTGCGCGAACGGCACCCGTGGCTGGCCGAGCTCCCCGCTCGGTACGTGCCGGGGCCCAACGCGCTCGCCCACTACGAGCACGCGTTGAGCATCCTCGCGGACACCGGTCTCACGCCGGCCGAGGTGGTCGCGGCGGTCGGCCTGGTCGCCCGCTTCGTGGACGCCGAGGCGTCCGCCCTGGTCGAGGCCGCGCGGGCGGAGCGCGGCACCGGGGTGAGCGACGAGGAGTGGTGGGGTGCGCGGGACGCGTTGTTCGCCCGCTTCGACCGCTACCCGACGTTGACCCGGCTGTGGGAGACCGGCGGCTTCGACCAGCTGGACCCCTTCGGGTTCGGCTTGGCCCGGGTGCTCGACGGCATCGAGCTGCTGATCCGTCAGCGTGATGTAAAGCGTGATGAAACCTGTTGGGTTTGTGGTCAACCGGTGGTGCAACCGGCGTCCGGGCGGCCCCGCGCGTACTGCTCTCGGGCGTGCCAGCAACGCGCGTACCGGGGCCGCCGGTCGAGTTGAGCCGCCCACCGACTCCCGTCGACGGGCGGCTCGGACCATCAGGCCTGCACGGTCGGCAGCACCACCAGCTGCCGGAGGTTCACGTTCGCCGGTCGGCTGGTCGCGAACCCGACCACGTCGCCGATGTCGGCCGGGTTCAGCGGCGGCACGTCCTCCCGCCACTGCGCCAGGTGCGCCGCCACATCCGGGTTGTCGATGTGGTCGGCCAGCTCGCTGTGCACCAGGCCCGGCTCGATGTTCGTCACCCGCACGCCCAGCGGGCCCAGCTCCGTGCGCAGGTTCGCCGACAGGTGCGTGACGGCGGCCTTGGTGGCGGTGTAGACGGCGTAGTTGGGGAACGTGAGGTGCGCGCCGATCGACGAGATGTTCACCAGGTCGGCGGTGCCGGTCGCACCCGCCTCGACCAGGTCCGCGGTGAACGCCTTGGTCACGTTCAGCAGGCCCTTGAGGTTCGTGTCGATCATCCGGTGCCACTCGTCGTCCCGGCCCTCGGTGAGGGGGTTCGCGAGCATCACGCCCGCGTTGTTCACCACCAGGTCGACCCGGCCGAAGGCGGTGTGGACCGCCGCCACGGCGTCGGTGAGGTCACCGGTGACGTCGGCGGCCACGGCGAGCGCCTGCCCGCCCTCGGCGGCGATCTTGTCGGCCAGGTCGGTGAGCCGGTCCGCGCGGCGGGCCAGCAGCGCGACCTTCGCCCCGGATCGGGCGAGGACGAGCGCGATCTCGGCGCCGATGCCACTCGCGGCACCGGTGACAACGGCAGTGCGGTTGTTCAGGTCGTAGGTCATGGCGACAACATTGGACCTGGTCACCGCGGGTACCAGAGGCTCTGGTCAGCCTGTGGGACCGCGTTCCCTAGGTCTGGCAGTACCCAGGCTCGGCACGCGGCAGGCGGCCATACTGGGTGGGTGAACCACGACCTGGGCGAATTCCTCCGCAGCCGCCGGGCTCGCGTCCGCCCGGACGACGTCGGCCTGCCCGGTGGCGGTCGACGGCGCGTGCCGGGCCTGCGCCGCGAGGAGCTGGCGATGCTGGCCGGCGTGAGCGTGGACTACTACATGCGCCTCGAACAGGGCCGCACGCCCGCCGTCTCCGACTCGGTGCTGGACGCCGTCGCCCGCGTGCTGCGCCTGGACGAGACCGAACGCGCCCACCTGCGCAACCTCGTCCGCCCGGCGCCGGCCAAGCGGCCCGCGCCCCAACGCGTCCGACCGGGCCTGCGGCGGTTGCTGGAGATGGCCGTCGACGTGCCCGCGTTCGTGATGGGCCGCCGTTCGGACATCCTCGCCTGGAACCCCCTGGCCGACGCCCTCTACGGCTTCGGCGACCTGCCGCCGGAGGACCGCAACTCGGCCAGGCACACGTTCCTGCGCCCGGAATCCCGCACGTTCTACCGCGACTGGCCCACCGTCGCCGCCGACATGGTGGCGTTCCTCAGGTTGGACGCGGGCCGCTACCCGGACGACGCCAGGGTCGCGGCGTTGGTGGGTGAGCTGTCGGTGAAGGACGAGACGTTCCGCAAGCTGTGGGCGCAGCACAAGGTGCTGGAGAAGACCCACGGCACCAAGCTCATCCACCACCCCGTGGTCGGCGACCTGGACCTCGACTACGAGACCCTGCAACCGACCGGCGACCCGGACATCGTGCTCGCGGTCTACACCGCTCGCGTGGGTTCACCGACCGAGGAGCGCCTCAAGCTCCTGGCGAGCTGGTCCGCAGCGCCTTCAGGAACGCCCTCAGAGCAGCAGGCCTGACCTCCAACACGGGCCCGTCCACGTTCTTCGAGTCCCGCACCGCGTCCAGCCCGGCCCGCACCTCGACGCAGCTCCCGCCGCTGTTCCCGCTGTAGCTGCTCTTCCGCCAGGTCATACCTCAACGCTATCAAGCAGGTCCGTGGCCGAGACCGCCAGAAGTTCCTGGAAAACCCCCTCGTAGTGGGAGATCCGGCTCTCCTCGTCGACGAACAGGCCGTCCGTCAACGTCTCGACGTACACGGTCTTCCGCAGGTCGCCGGGTGGCGTGAGGATCTCGAACGGGAAGTACAGCGCGCTGGTCAGGCCGACGCTGTCCGGGATGACCCGCACGGTCACGTGAGGCAGCTCGGCCAACCTCTTCAGGTGCCGCAACTGCTCGAACCGGGTCTCCGGCGATCCCACCGGGGCCCGCAGCACCGACTGCCTGATCACGAGGACGTACTCGGGTGGGTGGGGCCCTGCCAACCTCCGCTGTCTGGCCAACCGCGCCTGCACCAGGCTTTCGACCTCGTGGGGCCGCAGCGCCGGGTTGGTCTCGATCACCGCGCGGGCGTAGGCCTCGGTCTGCGCCAACCCGTGCAGCAGATCCGGCCGGTACGCCTCGATGCGCCGCGCGGTTTCCTCGGTGTTGAAGTACTTCCGGAGCCGGTCCGGGATGGCCGCGCCCCAAGGCGTCTTGGGACGGCGCTTGCGCGCCTCCTCCCCGAGGTGCACCAGATCGGCGCGCTCTTCCTCCGCCACCCCGAGGAGGTCGAGCAGAGCCACCAGTTCCAGCGGCGCGATCGAGTGGTCGCCGCGCAGGATCTTGCCGACCTTCGACTCCGAGCAGCCCAACGTTGCCTGGATGTCGGCCTTGGTCACACCTCTGCGGCGCATCAGCTCGCGCAGGCGGTGGGCGAGGCCGACGCGGTAGTCGACCGGGCTGCGGTCGTTGCTGGTCATGGGGTCTCCTCGGGCCTTGATCGCCGACAGTCTGCCGCAGCGGTCTCGCGCCGTCGGGTCACCTGATCAGGTGTCTAGTCAATCCGACCAGTCGGGTTTACCGTTCCGTTTATGACCAGTGATGAGCGTGAGTGGGTGGCGGAGGAGGCTCCGCGCCTGTTCGCCGTGGTGGAGCGCGAGCCGGAGTTCCAGGTGGCCGCCTGGGGGTTGGCGTTCGAGGAGAGCGCCCAAGTCGTGTCCGAGGACGGCAGCCTCCGCATGAGCCTGCAAGGTCCGGAGAGCTGCCTGCACCTGTTCAAGGGCGCCGAGCTGCTCTGGATCTGAGTCCGACAAATAATCTTGTCAAGACAGTCAAAGTTGTCTTAGGCTGGCCGCACACCGACGAACGGGAGCAGGCCATGTCCTTCCAGGCGTACCTCGACACCATCGAGCGCAAGACCGGCAAGACCCCCGCCGAACTGCTGGCCGAGGCGGGCGACCGCGGCTACGGCGCGACGACCAAGGCGGGCGTCGTCCTCGAATGGCTGAAGGACGACTACGACCTGGGCCGCGGTCACGGCATGGCGCTCTACCACGTGCTCAAGAACGGCACCGGAATCAGCGACAAGCACGTCGGTGGCACCGGCGCCCACCGGGACGCCTCCGCCACCCTGCGGATCGACGGCCTCGCCAACCGTTGATCCGCGGCGCGGCTCCGGTCAGGGACGTCCGGGGCGCTAGCCCAAGCGGCGCACCACGTGCATCTGGTGCTCGGTCTCGATGTCGTAGAGGTTGCGGATCTCCAGCCCCTGCTTCCGGTGCGTCGCCGAGTTGATCAGCAACGGGGTGAGGCCGGAGTAGATGCCGTACCCGCCGGGCGCCAGCAGGTCCGCGTACATCCGGGCGAAGCGCCGCGGGGTCTCCGGGTCGTCGCCGATCTGGTTGTTGAGCAGGCCGCCCGAGTTGATGACGAAGTCGGCCGCCTTGAGGCCGATGTCGCCCAGCATGGCCCCGGCGTCGTGGCCGTACTCGAACATGTCCCGCACGAGGGCCGTCGTCCTGGCGAACGGGTGGGTGTCGGCGAGCGTCGCGAAGCGCTCCTCCGCCACGGCGATGTCGTCCTCGCTGTAGTCGACCACCACGTACCTCACCCGCAGGTCACCCTCGGGGCGTGCCCCGCCCAGCTCCCTGATGATCCGTTCGGCCAGGTCGCCGTTGCCGCCCGCGATGTCCAGGACGGTGATCGCGTCGCGGTCCGCTGGCACCAGGCTGATCAGGTACTGGGCGATCTTCGGGTGGACCTCGGCGTAGTAGGTCCGGCGGTTGCCGCCCTTGTCGATGCGCCAGTCGGCGGCCTTGCCCTGCCAGTGCGCGTCACCGGCGAGGGTCGGCGCCATGTGGCTGGTGTCGTACTCGACCTGGTCGCCCGCGTACAGGCGGCGCTGGCTGACGAGGTTGCCGACGAAGTTCCCGCCGACCTGCGCGTGCGAGGTCCCGTCGGCGAGCACGACCCGCCCGCCGGTCACCGTCTTCTGCGTGAGCTTCGGGTCGAGCACGCCCTCCACCAGCACGACCGGGACGCCGCCGAGGTCGAACTCGGAGCCCCTGGTGTCCACGCGCAGGATCTTGTGGTTCGGGCCGAGCGAGCCCGACCAGTCGGCCTCGGCCAGCGGCGCGAACGCGCTGCCTGCCAGGTTCTGCCGGAGCGAGGCCAGCGCCGCGGCCGCTTGGCCTCCGGGGAGCTGCGGGGGCACGCCGCGGCCGTCGACCACCCGGAACTTGAACAGCTCGGACACCTTCTTGTCGGTGCCGGCGAAGAGGGCGTCGGTGATGGACGGCACGTTGACCAGCAGCTTGGTGCGCTGGGCGATGACGTTCTCCATGGCCTGCTTGCGCAGCTCCATCAGGTGCGGCTCGCCGGGTGCCCCGGCACCGGTCGGCGCGGGGTTCTCGACCAGGAGCTCGGTGTACTCGCACGTGTAGGAGTAGGCGATCCAGGCCAGCGCGACATCCGGGTCGTCCTTGGTGCTCCGCGCCTGCGCCTCGACGCCGTCGAACAGCCTGCCCAGGCGCGCGCGCTGCCCGACGTGCGAGACGTTCAGCAGTTCCATGGTCGCGCGGTGCTCGGTCAGCAGCTGGACGTGCACGCCGCGGCGGAGCACGGCGGAAATGCGGTCGAAAACCCCCGCCAGGTTTCCGAGCTGCATGTCCTCGAGTTCGTGCCCTGGTCCGGTCATGATTCGTTCCTCCCCCTTGTCGGCACGATCAGACCAGCCCGTCGAACCACTTGGCGATCTCGTCGGCCAGGTGCGCCCTGATCCAGGCGAGCATTTCCGCGTCGTTCGACTCGTTCAGGTGCGGGATGCTCGCCGAGGTGATTTTCGCGGACCAGCCGGCAACGCCCTGCCAGGCGTTCACCGACTGCATCGGGAAGCACTGGAGCGGAACGCACAACGCGGCGTCCGGCGCCGGGCCGAGGCCGTCGGCGAGCACTTGCGCGGTCACGGTGCCGACCGGCGGGAAGAACGTCTGACCGTCATCGCTGCCGTGCCCGATGGTGATGACGATCAAGTACTTGGGCGTCGGTCGCGGAACGGGGACGGTAATCGACTTCGGCGCGGTCGAGAACTGATAGGGCCGCGCACCGTCCGGTAGCGGAACCTCGTCCGGCAGGTGGACGAGCGCGTCGTCCGGCGGCACGCAGAAGGTGATCCGGTCCTCGACGAACTCCGCCAGCACCCGCTGCACCTCGACCATGGCCTCGGGGTGGATCACCTCCTGGTCGAGGACCTGGTGCGGCACGCGGCTGGGGACGCCGTCGGCGACCAAACCGGCGAGTTCCTCCGTCTTGGCGTGGTTGGTCCGCAACTCCTTGTCGACCTCGACGTACTTCCGGCGAAATCGGGTGACGTAGTTCTGCGACACCTTGCCGCCGGCCCAGACGACGATTGCGCCCGTTTCGCCGATGATCTCCGTGCGCCTTCCGTCGTACTCCAGTTCGGCGTCGTTGAGGGGGGTGAACCTCCTGATCAAAGCCGGATCCGAGGTGCGGTGCGCCACGCGTTCGTTGACGAGTTCGACCAGCAGTAGATTCATGGGTGACCGCGGGAGGTTCGTTATGTAGACCTCCCGGTCCCGCAGTTTGTCGCGTAATCCGGCTAAATCCGCTTCGGTGGCGTCGGCCACGCCGTCGACCGTCATGCTTCCCCCTCGCAAGTGTGACGGCGAGCTTAGCCCTGAACGGCGGCACCCGACGTGAGATCACACGGTCGGCCTATGAGGAAACCGCAAAAAGTGGAAAGGCGCGGAAAAGTGTGGACCGCTCAGGAACAACGCGTCCCCTCGGGCGGCAGCTTCACCTCGATCAGGTACGCGTGCCCGGCGTCGTCCACGCACTCGTTGCCGTGGAAGTAGACGGTGTGCTGGTTGCCCTCGAACGTCAGCAGCCCGCCGCCCAACTCCTTCGCCAGGTTGGCACCCGCCTCGTACGGCGTCGCCGGGTCGCCCGTCGTCGAGATCACCAGCACCGGGGGCAGCCCGGACACCGGCTTGTGCTCCTGCACGCTCGGCGGCACGGGCCAGAACGCGCACGCGTCCAGCGCCGCGCCCGCCGGCTGGCCGTCGTCCAGGAACGGCGCGGCCTCCTTGTACCGCCGCGCCACGTCGTTGAGCACGTTCTTGTCCGTCACCCGGGGCTCGTCCACGCACTTCACCGCGACGAACGCGTCCGTGATCGTGGAGTAGCGCCCTTCCTTGTCGCGGTCGAAGTAGTTGTCCGCCAACAACATCAGCACGTCACCGCGGTTGTTCTTCAACTCCGTCAACCCGGAGTTCAGCGGCGCCCACAGCTCCTCCGAGTACATCGCCTGGATCGCGCCGGTGATCGCGTCGTTGTACGACAGCTTCCGCTCGCCCACCGCCACCGGCCGCTGCACCAGCGGCAGCGTCAGGTCCCGGAACGCCTGGTTCGCCTTCGCCGGATCCGTGCCCAGCGCGCAGTCCTGCCGCGTCGCGCACCACGCGGCGAACGCGTCGAACGCCTTCTGGAACCCGGCGCCCTGCGCGATCAGCGACTCGACCTGGTTCTGCGTCGGGTCGACCGCGCCGTCCAGCACGAGCGCCCGCACGTTGCCCGGGAACGCCTGCGCGTACGCCGCGCCGATGTGCGTGCCGTACGAGTAGCCCAGGTAGGTCAGCTTCTCGTCGCCGAGCGCGGACCGCATGACGTCCAGGTCGCGCACGACGTCCCGCGTGCCGACGTTGGCCAGCACGTCGGCGCCCGTCACCGCGGCGCACTTCTCCGCGTACGCCTTGTTCTCCGCCTCGGTCTGCGCCAGGCCCGCCGGTGACGTGTCGACGTCGTTGTCGAGCCGGTCGGCGTCCCGCTCGGCGTCGGTCAGGCACTTGACCTGCGGCTCGCTCGCCCCGATGCCACGCGGGTCGAACCCGATCAGGTCGAACCGCTCACCCACCGGCGACGACTTGACCTGCGAGCCCATGCCCGCCGCCGCGGCCATGCCGGACGCTCCCGGACCGCCCGGGTTCATCACGAGCGAGCCGATCCGGTCACCGGTCGCGGGCTGCCGCAGCAGGCCGATCTTGATCGTGCGGCCCTCGGGCTTGCCGTAGTCGAGCGGCACCTCCAAGCGGGCGCACTCGAGCGACTTCTTGTTCTTGAACAGCGACGTCGTCGTCCCGGTCGTCGCGTACGGCGCGCAGTCCTCCCAGCCCAACTGCTGGCCGTAGAACCGCTCGAGCCCCGCGGGCACGACCCCGGCCGGTCCTCTTTTCTCCAGCGCGGTCCCCGCCGTGGGCGACCCGGGCAGCACGCTCGTGCACGAGGCGAGGAGCGGGAGGGCGAGGAACAGCATCATCGGACGGCGCACGTCTTCGATCGTAGGTGTGACACGTCCGCCACAACGCGCGCCTTGGCTGCTCCGAGTGAGCGAGAATGCCCCCATGCCACAGCTCCGACTCGCCCTCGCCCAGGTCAACGCCTGTGTCGGCGACCTGGCGGGCAACACCGAACTTGTCGTCGAGTGGTCCCGCAAGGCCGTGGAGGCGGGCGCCCACCTCGCGGTCTTCCCCGAGATGGCGCTGACCGGGTACCCGGTCGAGGACCTGGCGCTGCGCGTGTCGTTCGCCGAGGCGTCCAAGGAGGCCCTGACCGCGCTCGCGGCCAGGCTGGACGACGCGGGGTGCGGTGAGCTGGCGGTGTTCGTCGGCTACCTCGACCGCGACGAGCGCGGCATGCGCAACGCCGCCGCCGTGCTGCACCGGGGCGAGGTGGTGGCCCGGCAGCACAAGCACCACCTGCCGAACTACGGCGTGTTCGACGAACGCCGGTACTTCACCCCCGGCGACACGCTCGACGTCGTGCGCGTGCACGGCGTGGAGGTCGGCATGGTGATCTGCGAGGACCTGTGGCAGGACGGCGGTCCGATCGCCGCCCTGGGTGAGGCGGGCGTGGACCTCGTGGTCTCGCCGAACGCCTCGCCGTACGAGCGGAAGAAGGACGACGCGCGGCTGCCGCTCGTGGCCCGGCGCGCGGTCGAGGCGGGCGCGCCCCTCGCGTACGTGAACCTGATCGGCGGGCAGGACGAGCTGGTGTTCGACGGTGACACGATGGTGGTGTCCGCGGACGGCTCGCTGATCACCCGTGCGCCCCAGTTCGTGGAGCACCTCGTCGTGCTGGACCTCGACCTCCCCGGCGGTGCGCCCCGCACGGAAGGTGGTTACGGCGGGTTTATGGTCCACCGCCGATCCTTGTCCCATGACCCCCTCCCGGCCTACGACCCGCTACCCGTGCCGCAGCCCGCCGAACCGCTGTCCGACGAGGCCGAGGTGTGGCACGCGCTCGTCACCGGCCTGCGCGACTACGTCCACAAGAACGGCTTCCGCTCGGTCGTCCTCGGGCTGTCGGGTGGCATCGACTCGGCGGTGGTGGCCGCGCTGTCGGTGGACGCCCTCGGCGCCGACCACGTCTACGGCGTGTCCATGCCGTCGGTGTACTCGTCGGACCACTCGAAGTCCGACGCCTACGACCTCGCCCAGCGCACCGGCTGCCACTACTCGGAGCAGCCGATCGCGGACATGGTCGGCGTCTTCGTCGACCAGCTCGGGCTGACCGGGCTGGCGGAGGAGAACGTCCAGGCGCGGTGCCGCGGCGTCACGTTGATGGGGTTGTCGAACCAGCACGGTCACCTGGTGCTGGCCACCGGCAACAAGACCGAGCTGGCCGTCGGCTACTCGACCATCTACGGCGACGCGGTCGGCGGGTTCGCGCCGATCAAGGACGTGCTCAAGACGCTGGTGTGGGACCTGGCGCGGTGGCGCAACGCGCAGGCGGAGAAGCTGGGCGAGCTGCCGCCGATCCCGGAGAACTCGATCAGCAAGCCGCCGTCGGCCGAGCTGCGTCCCGGCCAAGTCGACGCCGACTCGCTGCCGGACTACGAGCTGCTCGACTCGGTGCTGGACGACTACGTGGAGGGCGACAAGGGCTACCGCGACCTCATCGCCATGGGGTTCTCGCACGAACTGGTCGACAAGGTGCTGCGCATGGTCGACAAGGCGGAGTACAAGCGCCGCCAGTACCCGCCGGGCACCAAGATCACGTTCAAGGCCTTCGGGCGCGACCGCAGGCTGCCCATCACCAGCGGCTGGCGCGAGGGCTGACCGGACCGGTCACGCGGTGGCGGCCGTGCCGGTGGGCGCGGTCGCCTTCGCGGTCTTCGGCGTGCGATCGGCGCCGACCGCGCCCGCGATGGCCATCGCGCCGAGGACGATCAGCACGATGGCGAGCAGCCAGGCCAGCGCGATCAGGCTCGCCACCGGCCAGACGAGCACCACGATCCCGCCGATCGCGGTGACGGCCCCGGAGAACACCGCCCAGCCGCTCCGGCCGAACCCGTGGAAGATCTCGGCCACCCCGCCGACCACCCAGGTCGCGCCGAGCAGCAGCGCCAGCACCGCGAGGGTCTGGAACGGCGCGCGCAGGCACAGGATGCCCGCGACCAGCGCCAACAACCCGGCCACCGCCAACAGCCACCGCTGTCGTCCCGTCTCGTCCGCGGTGAAGGAGGCGGCGAGCCAGAAGATCCCGGTGACGAGCATCTCCACCCCGAACAACACCGCCGCCGTCAGCAGCGTGAGGCCGGGCCAGAGCAGGACGGCCAGCCCGATCAACAACGTGATCACCCCAAAGGCGATCCACAACCCCCGCCCACGCCCGCCCTGCGCCTCAGCGCGCCGCCCCCGACCCTCGGCGTCCGCCTCCGCGCGTCGCCCCTGACCGCCGGTGTCCGCCTCCGCGCGTCGCCCCTGACCGCCGGTGTCCGCCTCCGCGCGTCGCCCCTGACCGCCGGTGTCCGCCTCGGGATGCGTCATGCGGCCATGGTCCGTCCCCCAACCCCAACCCGCACCCGCCACCGCCCCACACCGACCTTTCGAGTGACCCCACCAACCCTCCGGTGACGCACCGCACCCCACGAACCCACCGCACCCTCCCTCCCTCTCTCCCTCCCTTCGCGCATCTCTCGCCACCCTCCGCGCACATCTCTCGCCACGCCTTCCAAGCGCACCCTCTCTTCACCCCTCCGGGCGCACTTGCCGCGCCCTCCGCCGTCCGCACCCTCCGCCCTCCGCCCCTCTGCGTGCGCCCGCCCGCCTCGGCCATCCGCCTCCGCCCGCGCGCCGCTCCTCCGCCCGCGCGCCGCTCCTCCGCCCGCGCGCCGCTCCTCCGGCCGCTCCTCCGCCGGCCCCTCCGGCCGCACCTTCTCGCGCCCCACCGCATCCCCCTCTCCGTGACGCGGCGCACATTCCATCTCCACCGTTGGAGTTAGCCGTGGAGTCGCCCTACCCTAATTCCAACGCCACAGTTGGATTCCTTTCGTCACCCCACGCGCCGAACCCGAACCTGGAGCTCGCGTTGGCCACCTCTCTCCCGAACCCCCACCCTCACCCCATGCGCCAGGGCCTCAAGCACCCCGACGGCCGCCCTCGCCGTCAAAACTGGTCCGTGACCCGATCACCCGTTGTGGTGACGGTCCTGGTGGCGGCCGTGATCCTGGCCGTGGGCCAGCTCTACCTGACCGTGCCGCTGCTGCCGGGCGTGGCCGAGCGCTACGGCATCACCCTCTCCACCGCGGCCTGGGTGGGCGGCGGTTTCGGCTTCGCGTTCGCCGCCGGCAACCTGCTCTTCGGCACCATCTCCGACCGCTACGACCGCCGCCACGTGATGGCCCTCGGCCTCGCCCTGAGCGCCGTGGCCAGCGCGATCGCAGGCGCCTCCACCGACTTCGCCCCACTGCTCGCGGCTCGCGCCGTCCAGGGCTTCCTCGCCGCCGCGATCCCGTCCGTGTCGCTCGCCTACGTCGCCGAAGCCCTCCCACCGGCCCGCCGCGCGGTAGGCATCACCGCCGTCTCCGGCTCGTTCCTGCTGGCCGGCGTGATCGGCCAGGCCTACGCCCTCGGCGTCGACAAAGCGCTCGGCTGGCGCTGGGTCTTCTGGCTGCTGGCCCCGATGCTGCTGGCGGTAGCCGCCACCCTGACCCGGCTGCCGGAAATCCCCCGCCCAACCCCCACCGCCCTGGCCACCACGTTCACCCGCCTGGCCAACCTCCTCCGCCGCCCGGCGCTCCTGGTCGCCTACACCGGCGGAATCACCCTCCTGCTGACCTTCGTCGGCATGTACACGGCCCTGACCACCACCGTCGGCGACCGCTACGGCATCCACGACGCCGTCGACCTGCTCCTGCTCCGCCTCCCCGGCCTGCCGGGCATCGCACTGGGCCTCTTCGCCGGCCCATTGATCACGCGCTTCGGCGCCCACCGCGTCGCCCCGACCGCCTTCCTCACCGCCGCGGGCGGCCTGGCACTGGAAGCGGGCTCCACCACGCTCCCCGTGCTGCTCGTCGGCAGCGCGATCTTCGTCGCCGGCCTGGCCGTCACCATTCCGGCCCTGGTCACCCTGGTCGGCCGCGCCTCCGGCGAAGCGCGCGGCGCGGGCCTGGCGGGCTACGGCTTCCTGGTCGGCCTGGGCGGCGGCATCAGCCCGGTCCTCGTCACCGCCCTGGCCCCAGCCGGCTTCGCCGCCGTCTGCCTGACCCTCGCCGGCCTGCTCATCCTCGCGGCCACCACGCTGGTCCTGGGCCCCCGCCCAACTCCCAACCCCGCCACCGTCTAACTCCCGGCCCCAACCCCGACTCCAACTCCCACCCTGATCCACATAACCCGGCCCGCCCACTACCCGCTTCCCTGATCGCCCGCCCCTTCCGGCCCTCCTGCTCCCGTTGCCGGCCGTGCCTTTCCGCTTGCGGGCCGTGCGTGGGGGCCGTGCGTGGGGGCCGTGCTTGCGGGCCGTGGGGGTGGTGCGTTGCCGCGGGGCCGGGTGGTGCGGCCGTCGTCTAGGGCTGGGCGGCGGTCGGGGCGGCGGAGTGGTCAGCCGCCGGGGTGGTCGAGCGTCGGGTAGCGGGTAGCGGGTGGCGGGCGGTCGGGGGTGGTTTCGGCGGGTCCGCTGGTTTTCAACCGAGGTACGAGAACAGTGTTTCCGTACATTTTCGGGGCAGGTTCACCCGATCGTGTTTCTCGACCCCTCGGTCGAACCGAGCCTACCGCGAAGTCTTGACCTGCGCAGATGCCATTCGACGCGCGGCCTCCACGACCGCCGCACGGCGGTGGGCCAGATCGACTTGCCCCGTCACCATCCGGGCCACCTGGGGCACGGCCAGCCACCACGACGACAGCGACATGATCAAGAACACCAGGTCGGCGGCCGCCGGCGACGCGAACATCACCCCGTCCGCCTGAGCCGACCGGAAAGCCTCGACCTTCCGCCGGTAGTGCGCCGCCCGCCCCTCCTCGTCGGGCACCGCCCCGTCCCCGTACGCCAACGCCTCCCACTGCAACAACCGCACCAGATGCGGATTCGCCACGTGGTAGTCGAAGCACCGCCCGGCGTACTCACCCACATCCCGCAACGACTCCGCGTCGAACGGCACGGCCGCCGCGATCTTCGCCAACTCGTCCGACAACACCGAGTGGAACAGCTGTTCCTTGTCGCCGAAGTAGTTGTACAACCGCTCCTTGTTCACCCCGGCCCGCGCCGCGATCCGCTCCACCCGAGTGCCCGCCAACCCGTGCGCGGCGAACTCGACGACCGCCGCCTCCTTCAGGCGCCGACGCGTCTCCTCGGTGTTCCAAGC
This sequence comes from Actinosynnema sp. NPDC049800, assembly GCF_040656635.1. Classification (NCBI taxonomy): domain Bacteria; kingdom Bacillati; phylum Actinomycetota; class Actinomycetes; order Pseudonocardiales; family Pseudonocardiaceae; genus Actinosynnema; species Actinosynnema sp. NPDC049800. The sequence goes on from NZ_JBFAMT010000073.1 coordinate 29,591, forward strand.
CACCCCGCGATGGTATCCAACCGAACCGTTGAAGCCGGAAACCCGAGACTCAACGACCCGCACGGGGCAGCAGCAGCGACACCACCGCCCCGACACCGCAGATCACCGCCGTGATCCAGAAAATCTCGTGGTACTCCGTCAGCAGCGCCGCCGTCAGCGCCTCCCGGTAAGCCGCCGCCTTCTCGGCGAACTCCTCCGGCGACATCCCGAACGGCAGCGGCGTGTCCAGGTCCGCCGTCAGCTCGCGGAACCGGTGCAGGCCCCACGCCGACAACCCGGCCACCCCGACCAGCATCCCGGTCATCCGCGCCACCACCACCGCGGCCGACGCCACACCGTGCTGCGCGGACGGCACGACCCGCAGCACCGCCGCCGACACCGGCGCGATCACCAAACCCAACCCGAACCCGGCCACCGCCAGGTCCCGCCCCACCACGAACGACGACACCGAAGCCGGCCACTGGGCGATCAGCACGTACGCGCCCGAAGCCACCGCCAACCCGACGAACGACACCCACCGGTCACCCAACGGGGTGCGCGCCGCCAACCACCCGCCGACCAACGCGCCCACCGGCAACGCGATCAGGAACCGCGCCAACATCCCCGCCGCCGCGGCCGAGTCACGCCCCAGGACGGTCTGCGCGAACAGCTCCACGTCCACCAACGTCACCATCAACGCCGCACCGGCCGCCAACGACACACCCAGCGACGCCAGGAACGGCCGCATGGCCACCCCCGCCGGATCCAGCAGCCGCACCGACGACCGCCGCTCCCACAGCACGAACCCGACGAACACCACCGCGGCCCCACCCAGCGCCGGCCACCCCCACGACGGCAGCACCGACCGCGACGGATCGGGGTTGTACAGCCCCACGACCAGCAACGACAACGCCAACGCCAACAAGCCGCCGCCGACGAAGTCGATCCGCACCGACGACCGGACCGACCGCGGCACGGTCACCTGCACGACCGCCATCGCGACCGCCGCCAACGGCAGGTTCACCCAGAACACCCACCGCCAGCTCTGCGGCTCCACCGACTCGAAGAACGACCACGCGTTGAACAACGACGCCAACCCGACGCCGTACAGCGTGCCGAGCACACTGCCCAACTCCTGCGCCGCGCCCACCACACCCAACGCCGACGCACGCCGTTCGGCCGCCCACAGGTCCGCGACCAGCGCCATCGTCACCGGCAGCAACGCCCCACCGGCCAGCCCCTGCACCACCCGCCCGGCCACCAGCAGCGGCAGGTCGCCCGCCAACGCGGTCACCGCCGAGCCGACCGCGAACCCGACCAGGCACAGGTGCAGCACCAACCGCCGCCCGAACCGGTCCGACAACTGCCCGAGCAACGGCATCCCGGCGACGTACCCGAGCAGGTACCCGGTCACCACGGGCGTCGCGCGTTCCAGGTGGTTCACCGGGATGCCCAGGTCACGCACCATGTCCACGAGCACGCCGACGACCACGTACGCGTCGAGCGCGCCCAGCAGCACCGCCGCCGCGCCCGCGCCGATCGCCAGCCGCCGAGCCCTGACCGCGCCCACCGCACCCACCCCGGAACCCACCGCCGAACTCACGCGGGCGGCGAAACGGTGACGGGCTTGTTGAAGTCGGACAGCTCGATCGTCACCTTCGCGCCGCTCGGCAGCGTGAACAGCGCCTTGCGCAGCTTCTCGTCCTGCACCGAGAACGTCGACGCGACGTCCGCGTCGATCCCCGGCACCAGCCCGGCGACCACGTCACGCGGCACGGTCGCCTCGACCACCGCCACGCCGTCGTCGTTCGACACCGTCTTCGCGTCACGCGCGTCGGCCAGCACGCGGGCCACGCCCCGGTCCGGGTCCAGGATCGCGGTCGGGTCGTACACCTGGCCCGCCAGCGCCGCGGGCAGCTTGGTGAACCCGCCCGTCGGACCCTTGAAGTGCAGGTCCTGCCCGACCAGCACGTACTCGACCTCGATCAGCTGGCCGAACTGCTCGACCTTCGCCCGCCCCTGCGACTCGCCCTCGGCGTTCAGGTCGCCCTCGGCGTCCTTCACGGTCACGCCCGGCAGCTCGCCGTCGACCTTGATCGTGAAGTGGGTGCTGGTCACGGACTTCATCCCGGCGGACGCCTTGGCCAGCAGGTCCGGCCCGTCGGGCAGGGCCCCGGCGCCACCGGAGGACGTGCAGCCCGCCACGACGGCGAGCACGAGCGACCCGATCAGGGCGCGACGAGGGAGCATGGGGTGAATCGTAGATCGAGCCGTCCCGAGGCACCGCGAAACACCACGGCAAGTCCCTGACCTGCGCAATCCTCTCGGGGCGGCAAACGGCCCAGTGCGTTCGGCCGAGTCGGCAACGCACGGTTAACCGTCCTTACCTAGGCTTCGGGTCATGAACCGCCAGCAGGAGTTCGTGCTCCGCACCCTCGAGGAACGCGACATCCGGTTCGTCCGGCTCTGGTTCACCGACGTCCTGGGCTTCCTCAAGTCGGTGGCGATCGCTCCCGCGGAGCTCGAAGGCGCCTTCAGCGAGGGCATCGGCTTCGACGGCTCCGCCATCGAGGGCTTCGCCCGCGTGTACGAGTCCGACATGGTGGCCAAGCCGGACCCGTCGACGTTCCAGGTGCTGCCCTGGCAGACGCCAGACAAGAGCCACTACTCGGCGCGGATGTTCTGCGACATCGCCATGCCGGACGGCTCCCCGTCGTGGGCGGACCCGCGGCACGTGCTGCGCCGCACCCTGGCCAAGGCCAGCGAGGCGGGCTTCACCTGCTACGTGCACCCGGAGATGGAGTTCTTCCTGCTCAAGGGCCTGCCGGACGACGGCAGCGAGCCCGCCCCGGCGGACAACGGCGGCTTCTTCGACCAGACCAGCCACGAGACCGCCACCCACTTCCGCCGCCACGCCATCGAGGCGCTGGAGGCGATGGGCATCTCGGTCGAGTTCAGCCACCACGAGGGCGCGCCCGGCCAGCAGGAGATCGACCTCCGCTACGCCGACGCGCTGACCATGGCCGACAACGTGATGACGTTCCGGTACGTGATCAAGGAAGTCGCGATCACGCAGGGCGTGCGGGCCTCGTTCATGCCCAAGCCGTTCACCGACCAGCCCGGCAGCGGCATGCACACGCACGTCAGCCTGTTCGAGGGCGACCGCAACGCGTTCTACGACGCCGAGGACCCGTACCAGCTGTCCGACACCGGCAAGATGTTCGTCGCCGGCCTGCTCAAGCACGCCCGCGAGATCTCCGGCGTGACCAACCAGTGGGTGAACTCCTACAAGCGGCTGATCGTGGGCGGCGAGGCGCCGACGGCGGTGTGCTGGGGCCACGCGAACCGGTCCGCGCTGGTCCGCGTGCCGATGTACTCGCCCGGCAAGTCGTCGTCGCGCCGGGTGGAGATCCGCTCGCTCGACTCCGCCTGCAACCCGTACCTGGCCTACGCGGTGATACTGGCGGCCGGGCTCAAGGGCATCGAGAAGGGCTACGAGCTGCCGCCGCCCGCCGAGGACGACGTGTGGTCGCTGACCGACCGCGAACGGCGCGCCGCCGGGTACGACAACCTGCCGCAGAACCTCGGCGAGGCGTTGACCGAGATGGAGAACTCCGAACTGCTCCCCGAAGCGCTCGGCGAGCACGTGTACGACTTCTTCCTGCGCAACAAGCGCACCGAGTGGGACGCGTATCGGCGCAGCGTCACGCCGTACGAGTTGCGCACCCTGTTGCCGGTCCTGTGAGGGAGACACCCGTGCGGGTGGTCCACACCGGGCACTCGGAGAAGCTAGGTTTGCAGACCGTGACCGAGGTGCCCGCGCGTCCGGAATCCCGTCCCACGTTCATCGCCTGCACGGTGGCGACCGCCGCCGAACTGCCCGCGGTGAAGGTGCTGTCCAGCTCTTTCCTGGCCAACCACCCGCAGGCCAGGTTCATGGCGCTGGTGGTCGACGCCCTGCCGGAGAACTCCGGTCCGGGCCTCGTCACCCCCGCCGACCTGGGGATGAGCCAGGACGAGCTGGCCGAGCTGGCCACCGGCTGCACGGCGTCGCAGCTGTGCGGCGTGCTGCGGCCCAAGCTGCTGGAACAGCTGCTCGGCCAGGGCGTGCCCGTGCTCTACCTGGACCCGTGGGTGCAGGTGCTCCACCCGCTCACGGACCTGGTCGAGGCCGCCGTGCGCCGCGGCCCGCTGGTCCTGGTGCCGCGGGCGCTGCGGCCGCTGCCGGACGACGGCCTGCGCCCGACACCCACCGAGCTCATCGAAACCGGCGTCTTCGACCCGGGATTCCTGCTGGTCGCACCGGGCGCGGAGCCGTTCCTGCGGTCGCTCGGCGAGCAGTTGCGCCGCACGCCCGACGCCACCAAGGCCGTGCTCGACATGGCTCCCGCGCTGGTCAACCTGCACGTCCTGCGTGACGCGACGGTCGGCCTGTCGGTGTGGAACGCCTCGCAACGAGACCTCCACCGCCGCCCGGACGGCACGTTGACGACGATCGGCGAGCCGGTCCGCAGCGTCCACTTCGCCGGCTTCGACCCCCACCGCCCGTGGCTGCTGTCCGCCGCCTTCGCCGACCGCCCCCGGGTCCTGCTCTCGGAGCACCCGCACCTGGCGGAGCTCTGCACGGCGTACCGGGCGGAACTGGTGCGCAAGGGCCATTCACCGCAGAGGGTCCGCTACGGCTTCGGCCAACTGCCGGACGGCACCCAGATCCCGGACGAACTGCGCGCGGACTACCGCGAAGCCGCCCGCACCCACCCGGGCTCGGCCTTCAGCCCAGGCACCACGGCCCCCGCTGAACGGGCCGCCGAGCAGGCCACCGACACCCCACCCCCGGCCACCACGCCGACCGTGAACGGCACCCACCCGCCCACGGCGCCCGCGAACCTGATCCACCAGCCGGATCCGGCCGCCGCGGAAGCGCTCGCCGATCACGAAGCGCCCACACCTGCCCAGCCCGAGCGGGAAACCGCCGAGCCGGAATCGACCACCGCGGAGCCCTCCGACTCCGCACCGGCCGCTGAAGACGAGCCCGCCGCCGAGGGTGCCGAGCCGGCCGACCCTGCCGCCGACCGCGCCGAGCTTGCCGTCGACAGCGCCGGCCATGCCACACCATCCGCCGAAGCCGAAGCCGAAGCCGAAGCCGAAGCCGAAGCCGAGCCGACCGCCGACATCGCCGCGTCCGGGCCCGCATCCGCATCCGCGTCCGCCGAGATCGAGCCGGGCATCACCGCTTCAGCACCCGAAACCCCTGAGCCCGCCGCCGACCAGCCCCACCCGGCCGCCGAGCCCTCCGCACCCCTCCCCAGCTCGGGCATCGACCCGGCTATCCCGTCACCGGCTGTCGAACCACCGGCCGCCTCAACCCCGGCCGCCGCAACCCCAGCCCTCGCATCACCATCCACCCGCCGCACGCCACCCCCGGCCTTCGGTCCGGACGGCGGGGCGGCGTTCGTGGCCTGGGCGAGCGAGTCGGTGCCAGGCCTACCCGGCAGCACGCGCTGGGCCGTCGCGCTCTGGCGTTCCGACCAGGCCCTCCGCACCCAGTTCCCCGACCCGTTCGGCGAGGACGGCCCGGCGTTCCGCGACTGGTGCGCGACCGTCGGCGTGGCCGCGGGCCGGTTGCCGGTGGCCGCCGTGCCGCGGCCCCGCGCCGAAGGACCCGTGCTGCACGACCAGCTCGGCGTCTCCGTCCTCGGCTCCGGCCCGATCGCAGAGCTCGTCCACGCCGCCGCCCGCGCGTCCGGCCTCCCGACCTCGACCGACGCCGGCTACCCGGTCGTGATCCGCGTCGGCGCCACCGAACGCGTGCCGGACAGCCGCTTCGTCGTCGACTACCTCCTCGACGACGACCAGCCGACCGACGCGGCCGAACTCTGGGTCCCCTCCGAGACGACCCGCGCCACCCTCGAACGCCAGGGCGGCCCGACCGTCCGCGTCCTCCCGCTCCCCGTCCCGGAAGCCGAGGACCAAGCCCTCGAAGCACACGATGGGGTGATCTTCGGCGCTCTCGCCGATCACGCCCTCGACCGCGCGGGCAACGTGCTGGGCGCCGTCTCCGCGTTCCTCTCCGCCTTCCCCGACCGCAACGACGTGACGCTGCGCATCGAGGTCGGCAACGCGCACGCGCACCCAGAGGCCGCCGAACGGCTGCGCCTGGCCACCGCCGCGGACCCGCGCATCGAGCTGGTCGACACCCTCGGCGCCGTCGACTGCCTCGTCCACCTGCATCGGGGCGGCGCGTGCGACCGGATCGCGCACACCCTCGCCGAGCACGCCGCCCGCGCCACGCCGATCCTGACCTCCGACCACGGCGCGGTCGCCGAGCTGTTCGACAAGAACGCGGTGATCTTCGTGCCGTGCCGCCAGGGCGTCGAACCCGACGTCCAGGCCGCCGCCAAGCTCATGCGCGCCCTCGCCGAAGACCTGCCGACGGCCGTCGCGATCGGCCTCAAGGGACGCGACCACGTCCGCGCCACCCGTGACGTCGCCAAGGTCGGCGAGATCCTCCGCGAACGCGTCGAGCACGCCTACCGCGGCTGGCGCGCCCGCCGGGCCAAGCCCGCGCCGACCGTCGACCCGCTCAAGGCGCTGCACTCGGCGAAGCACGCCCTGCTGCGCCAACCCGACGTCGGCACGGCCAGCCGCACGCCCATGGCGCCGCAGCTGCGCAAGATGGTCCTGCGCGTCCTCGACCACTACGACAACCACATGCGCGACGTGCTCACGTCCCTGGTCGACGGGGTCGAGCGCACGGTCTCCGAGCTGGTCCGCCGCCAGGACGACATCTCCGGCGGCGTCGGCCTGAGCGAGCTGGAGGTGCTGCGCGCCGAGCTGGAACAGCACGCCGAGCACCAGGGCCACCTCGCCGACCAGCTCGTGGGCGTCGACGACGCCGTCGTCCGGGTCCGCGCGGACATGGCCGGCCAGGGACGGCGGGTGCGCGAGATCGAGGACGCGGTGGTCGCCGAGGCCGCCAAGCGCGCCAAGCAGGGCGACGCCCTGGCCCAGCGCATCGACAAGCTCGCCGTCGCGCTCGAACGCACCCTCGACCGGATCGACTCGCTGGAGTCCAAGGTCGTGGACGTGCTGCGCGACCGCGACACCAAGCTCGACGTCGGCCTGCGCGCCGCGAACCAGGCCCAGCAGACCGCCGACGCCCTGCGCCGCGTCGTCGTGCGCGAGCACGAACGGCACAGCGACTCCGTGCCGCGCAGCTCGCTCGTGCTGACCGACGTCGGCCTGCTGCGGCTGCCGTCGGACGACGCGTTCATGCTCCCGATGCTGTCCAGCAACGGGGTGTGGGAGAGCGACCTGTCCGAGCTGATCGACGCGGTCGTCGAGCCGGACGGGATCTTCCTCGACGTCGGCGCGTACATCGGGTACCAGACCGTGCGCATGCTCAGCCGGTTCGGCACGGGCGGCGCGGTGGTCGCGGTCGAGCCGTGCGAGTCGTCGCGGGCGCTGCTGCGGCACAACGTCGACGTCAACTTGCCCGAACGGGTGGCGCAGCAGCTCGTCCTGGTCGACGCCGCCGCGTGGGAGAGCACCGGTGAGCTGGCCACCCAACCGTCGTTGACGGGCGGGGTGTCGGTGGCGCCGCTGCCGGAGGGCGCCGGTGACGACGTGCCGCGGGTGCGTGCGGCCAGGCTCGACAAGGAGCTGGAGGCCGTGCCGTTGTTGCAGGGCCGCAAGCTGTCCGTCGTCCGGGTCGACGCGCCCGGTCGCGGTCATCGCGCGCTGGCCGGACTGGTGCGCCTGCTGCGCCGGGATCGCCCGCACGTGTTCCTGGACTTCTCCGCCACGGCGACGGCGGGTTTCGGCGACGATCCGGTCACGGTCTTGAAGGAGTTCCGGATCTGGGGCTACGACCTGGTGCCCGTGCCGACCCGCGAACCGGCCACGCCGGAGCAGATCGTCACCGCGATGGAGGGCATGCGGTCCATCTCGCTCTGGCTGCGACCCCGTCCGGTGGCGCCCAAAGGACCGGGTCCACAGGTGGCCATGCCGGCGCGCACCGCTCCAGCAGGCCGCTGACCAGGCGATTTGACACCGGCGAAGGTCATGAGTAACTTTTACCGAGTCGCCAGCAAGAACCTCGGAACGAGCGGTTGACACCGCGAATCGGGCCGAGTAGACTACTGCGGCGTCAAGCTCCCAGAAACGAATAAGCAGCACAGCGTGCTGCCTCCGCTCTGGAAACTGATACAAATTGAATGCTAAGCGAGTTTGTCGCGGAGCCGAGAAGCCGAAACCGGCCGATTTGACACCGCGAAAACGAACGAGCTAAGGTTCAACCACAGCAAGCGAAACACCGGAAACACAAAGCCCCGGAATGAACCGCGGTAAGACGCGGGACGTGATGGTGAGCGCGTGTTCTTTGAGAACTCAACAGCGTGCCGAATAGCCAGTAAATTTATGAACCTCGTCAAGAGGTTTCCTTTGAGATTGTTACTGGA
>NZ_JBFAMT010000074.1:0-36758 GCF_040656635.1 Actinosynnema sp. NPDC049800
CTCCCCCGTCGCCTGACCGGCTGGCGGACCCCCCGGCCCCCCGGGCCTCACAGGCCGGCCCCCCGATTTCCCCGCCCTGCCTTGGGCGGCCGTGTCCTGAGCGTCGAACTCGGGGGTCCGGGAGGTTCGGCTCACGCGGCCAGGGCGGGGGTGCGGGTCGGGGTGGGGAGGCCGAGGGCGCGGGCGTAGAGGGACTCGAAGGTCTCCAGGGTGGTGTCGATGGCGTGGGCGGCGATCAGGTCGCCGGACGCGGCGCCCATGCGGGCGGTCACGGCGGGGTCGACGGTGACGGCGTGCAGGCGGTCCGCCAGGCCGCGCACGTCGCCCGGCGTGAACAGCCAGCCGTTGCGCCCCGGCTTGCACAGGTGCGGCAACGCCATCGCGTCCGCCACCACGACCGGCTTGCCCGCGGCCATCGCCTCCATCGTCGCCAGGCTCTGCAGCTCGGCGATGCCCGGCATGCAGAACACGTCGGCCGCGGCGTAGGCGTCGAGCAGCTCGTCCTCGCTCACGAAGCCGCGGAAGCGGACGCGGTCGGAGATGCCCAGGTCACGCGCCAGCAGCTCCCACTCGGCACGGCACGAGCCGTCACCGACGATCTCGGCGTGCAACCGGGGCACGAGCGCCAACGCCCGCAGCAGCTCGTCGACCCGCTTCTCCTCGTCCAGCCGACCCACGAACAGCACGGTCGGCGCGTCGGTGTGCCGCACCGGCCGCCGCCCCCGGTACCGGTCGATGTCGATGCCGCACGACACCGGCACCGCGCGCTCGGGGAAACCGTTGTCGTGCAGCAGCTGCACGGCGCGCGGCGTCGGCGCGGTCACCACGTCGGCGAGGCCGAACACCCGCCCCAGGTCGCGCCACGCCCACCGCGACGCCACGCCCTGCAACCACGCCGGCACGTGGGCGTGCCCGAACAGGTTCTCCGGCATGAAGTGGTTCGTCGCCACCGTCGGGATCCCCAGCGCCGCCGCCCGCCGCAGCACGTACCGCCCCACCACGAAGTGCGCCTGCACGTGCACCAGGTCCGGCCGCAGCTCCTCCAGCAGCACGCTGACGTCCTCGCGCACCTGCCACGGCAGCCCGATGCGGAACGTGCGGTGGAACGGCGTGCGGTGCGAGCGGACCCGGTGCACGGTGGTCCCGTCGGCGCGCTCGGTGCGGGCCGCGCCGTCCGCCGACACGCAGATCACGTGCACGTCGTGGCCGCGGCCGGCGAGGCCGGTGGCGAGGCGGTGGGCGAACCGGGCCGCGCCGTTGACGTCCGGGGGGAACGTCTCCGCGGCGATCACGATCCGCATGGCGCGTCCGTTGGTCACTGTCGTCTCCGATCTGGTGGGAACTGCGGAAGTGGTTCGGGTGCGGGCCAGCGCGACGACGCCGCCGACGGCGATCGCGGCGCACGCGACCTGCGCGGCGCCGACGAGCGGGCTGGTCCGGGTCGCCTCGCCGAGCAGCCCCGCGCCGATGCCGACGGCCACGAGCGGGTCCACCACGGTGAGGCAGGCGACCGCCACGTGCGGCGGTCCGCTGGCGTAGGCGTGCTGGATGAACCAGCCGCCGACGACGAGGGCGGCGGCGATGCCCGCCGCCGAGAGCGCGGTCGACCACGCCAGACCGCCCTGCTGGACGTCCTGGGACACCGACCGCATGAGCACGGAGACGAAGCCGTAGGCGACACCGCCCGCCGCGCCGAAACCGAGGGCGCGCACCGCCGGCCGGGTCGACAGCACGCCGACCAGGCCCGGGACCGCGATCAGGCCGAGCGCCAGCAGCGCGGCCTTCACCTCGGCCTCCGGCACGACCGCGGTGGACGTGGCGCTGCCCGCGGCCAGGAGCACGAAGGCCCCTACGCCGAACGTGGTCCACGCGACCGCGGGCAGCTCACGCCGACGACCGTCGAGCACCGCGGTGATGCCGATCGCGACCACGCCGACCGGCTGCACCACGCTCAACGGCGCCATGCCCAGCGCCGCCGCGTGCACACCGGCGCCCAGCACGAGCAGCACCAGGCCCAGCAGCCACCGCGGCCTGCGCAGCAGGTCCAGCACCCGCAACGCGGCGCCCCCGCTCGCCCGCACGGCGTCGTGCTGCAGGCGCGCGGCGAAGGCGAAGAACACCGCGCCCAGGACCGCGAGCAGGACGGCGAGCCACGTCATGACGTCTCCTCGCGGCGCAGGACGGCGGAGGCCAACGCGAACAGCAGCCCGTACAGCAACGCGAACAAAACGCGCTCGAAAAGCCCGAGCACGACCGCGCCACCACCCGGGTAGACCACCGAGACGTGGCTGAGCATGAATGCCACCGAGGTGATACCCGCGGCGATGGAAAAACGGCGCAGGGTGGTACTGGAGATGAACGTCCGGGAAATCAGCCACCCGGCCAGCGGCAGGCTCGCGAACATCACCGCGCCCGCGTACCGGTGCACCGCGCCGGAGAACGACGTGGGCGTGCCGGTCGGGTCGGTGGGGAACACCGTCGCCACCGCCAACCCGGCCGACCACAGCCCCATCAGCACCGCCACCGGCCCCCGCCTGGGCAAACCGGACCGGACCAGGGCGACGAGCAGGCCGACCGACGCCGCCGCCAGCGTCAGCGAGGTGACCGCGAGGAGCCCGCTGCCGTTGTCCACGAAGATGTAGTCGCTGATCGTGTGGGCGATCGGGCTGAGCTCGCCGACCGACGCCACGTGCAGGTAAACAATCGGGAACAGCGACAGGACGAGTCCCACAACGGCCAGCGGCAACACCGCCGCCCGTCTTTTCCCCCGGATCTCCACCACGGGAAAATCTTCGCCCGGAATGGTGACCGAAGATATCGGGAACACCCCCGAGACGACCCTGAAGCCACCCGGAGAACCCTGGTAGGGCTGACCCCACCACCGGGCCGGGCCGGGCGACGCCCTAGGCTTCCGCGTCGTGAGCCCGCACCCCCCGCACCCTGCCGTGGAAGTGTCGGGGCTGGTCAAGCGCTACGGCTCCACCGTCGCGGTGAACGGACTCGACCTCACCCTGGACACCGGCACGGTCCTCGCGCTGCTCGGCCCCAACGGCGCCGGGAAGACGACGACCGTCGAGGTGTGCGAGGGGTTCCGGGCGGCCGACGGCGGCGAGGTCCGCGTCCTCGGGCTCGACCCGAAGCGCGACGGCGACCGGCTGCGCCCCCGCATCGGCGTGATGCCGCAGGGCGGCGGCGGCTACCCGGGCGTGCGGGCCGACGAGATGCTGCGCCTCGTGGCCGCGTGCGCCGCCAACCCCCTCGACCCCGCGTGGCTGCTCGACGTGCTCGGCCTGTCGTCCTCGGTGCGCACCCCGTACAAGCGGCTCTCCGGCGGGCAGCAGCAACGCCTGTCGCTGGCGTGCGCCCTGGTCGGACGGCCCGAGCTGGTGTTCCTGGACGAGCCGACCGCCGGCATGGACCCCCAGGCCCGCCGCCTGGTGTGGGAGCTCGTGTCGGCGCTGCGCGCGGACGGCGTCAGCGTGCTGCTGACCACGCACCTCATGGACGAGGCCGAAGCCCTCGCCGACCACGTCGTCATCGTCGACGCCGGCCGCGTCGTGGCCCAGGGCAGCCCGGCCGAGCTCACCGAGCACCACGCCGACGACCGGCAGCTCCGCTTCCGCGCCCGACCGGGGCTGGAGCTGACGCTGTTGCGCGACGCCCTGCCGGAGGGCCTCCAGGTGCGTGAGGCCAGCCGGGGCACCTACCTGGTGCAGGGCCACATCGACCCGCAGGTCCTCTCCACGGTCACCTCGTGGTGCGCGCAGCAGGGCGTGCTGGCCGAGGAGCTCACCGTGGCCAGGCGCAGCCTGGAGGACGTGTTCCTGGAGCTGACCGGCAGGGAGCTGCGCTCGTGACCGACTCGCCTTCGTTCGCGCCCGGCACGTTCACGCCCGCGCCCGGTCGCGGGAAGCTCGGCCGGATGCTGCTCGCCCAGGCCCGCACCGAGACCGTGCTCACCCTGCGCAACGGCGAGCAGATCCTGCTGACCGTGCTCATCCCGGCGGCGCTGCTGGTCGCGATGAGCCTCATGGACGTCATCCCGGTGCCCGACCCCCGGGTCGGCTCGGCCACCGCGCGCATCCTCGCGCTGGCCGTGATCTCCTCCGCGTTCACCGGGCAGGCGATCGCGCTGGGCTTCGACCGGCGCTACGGCGTGCTCAAGCGGCTCGCCGCGACCGCGCTCCCCCGCTGGCTGCTGGTCGCCGGACGGGTCGTCGCGGCGTTGGCCGTGGTCGCCGTGCAGGTCGTGATCATCGCCGTGATCGCGCTGCTGCTGGGCTGGCGGCTGCCGTCCGCGACCGGCCTGCTGTGGGCGGCCGTGCTGATCGTGCTCGGCACGCTGTCGTTCGGCGCGCTCGGCGTGCTGCTCGGCGGCGCGCTGCGGGCGGAGATCGTGCTCGCGCTGGCCAACATCGTGTGGTTCGTGCTGCTGCTCATCGGCGGCGTCGCGCTCGGCGTGGACAGCCTGCCGACGTGGCTGGCGACCGTCGTCGACGCGCTGCCGTCCGCCGCGCTCGCCCTCGCGCTGCACGACGCCGTGGTCGAGGGGACGGCGCCGAGCCCCGGTCACGTGGCCGTGCTGCTGGTCTGGGGCGTGGCCGCGGGCGCGCTGGCGACGAGGACCACGAAGCTCGGGTGACACCCCCGGGCGGCGGTTCTCAGCCAGTGGTACCTACCATCGGTTCGTGTCCGCCCCATCCTGGTTCACCACCTTCCTGAGCACGTTCCAGCGCGCGTTCGCCATCGCGGTCGTGATCGCCCAAGGCGGCATCGCGGTCACCGGGTCGATCGTGCGGGTGACCGGATCGGGCCTGGGCTGCCCCACCTGGCCGCAGTGCTTCGAAGGCAGCCTCGTGCCGGTCGAGCACCCCGAGGTGGCGTCGCTGCACCAGTGGGTCGAGTTCGGGAACCGCACGTTGACCGGCGTGGTCGGCGTCATCGCCGGGCTGTGCGTGCTGGCGGCGTGGTTCAACCGGCCGCGGCGCAAGCGGGTCGTGGTGCTGGCGCTGGTGCAGTTCGGCGGCGTCGTGCTGCAGGCCGTGATCGGCGGGTTCACCGTGCTCACGGGCCTGCTGTGGTGGACGGTGAGCGTGCACTTCCTGGTGTCGATGGCGCTGGTCTGGTTCGCCGTGCTGCTGGTCGCGGCGCTGGGCGAGGGCGACGAGCCCGCCCGGCCGCGCGTGCCGCGGGCGTTGCTGGCGTTGCAGGTCGTGCAGGCGGGCACGCTCGGCCTGCTGCTGCTGGCGGGCACCTTCGTCACCGCCGCCGGACCGCACGCGGGCGACGCGGCCACCCCGCGCCTGGACGTGTCGGTGGACACGTTGTCGCAGGTGCACGCCGACCTGCTGTTCCTGTTCCTCGGCATGCTGATCGCGTTGGGCTTCGCGCTGCGCGGCCACCCCGTGCCGCGGCGGCCGTACTACGCGCTCGTGGCCGTGGTGCTCGCGCAGGGCGCGCTGGGCATGGTCCAGTACTGGACCGGCGTGCCCGAGGTGCTCGTCTCGCTGCACGTGCTGGGCGCCGGCGCGGTCGTCGTCGCCACCGCCGCCCTGTGGGTGTCGACCCGCGAACGGCCTCAGCGCGAGGACGAGGGCCTGCGCTCCCAGACCGCGGGCAGCTCCGTGGCCAGCCACGTGTAGAGGTCGTCCACGGTCCGCAGCCGCACGGCGCGTTCCGGGTCGCCGCTCATCAGCCGCATCCCGGCCTCGGTCAGCTCGCGCACGCTCACCAGGGCGTCCAGCTTGCGCTGGATCAGGTCGACCCACCGCTTCTCGTTGATCCGGTACTGCGCCGCCTGCCTGCCGCGCCGCGTGCGCTTCGTCACCAGGCCGGCGTTGACCAGGAACTTCAGGTTCGTGCTGATCGAGCCGCTGCTCGCCTCCAGCTCCTGGGACAGCTCGGCGGCGGTCCGCTCCGTCGGCTGGCACACCAGCAGGTAGCCGAGGATGCGACCGCCGATCAGCGGGATGCCCTCCTCGGCGAAGTGCGCCGCGAACCGCTCGATCCACGCCGACAGCCGCGTTTCCCGTCCGACGCTCATCCGACCCCCTCGGCTCGACGACCGGTACTTCGGTCGACACTGAAGCCACGATAGGTCGTGTGCTGATCATCACGCAAAGGCGGCGCGCCGTCCGGGGCGTTCGACCCGGGGGTTCCGAGCGTTCGACGCGCGGGGTCAGAGGCGGCGGAGGCCGGCGAGGACGCGTTCCATCAGGCCCAGGTCGGGCGAGTCGCCGTCGGTGGACGCGGTGCGGTGGACGTCGATCAGGCCCCGTTCGGCCATGTCCCCGAGCAGCACCTTGGCCACGCCGAGCGGCAGGCGCAGCAGGGCGGCGACCTCAGCCACCGACCGCGGCCTGGCGACCAGGGCGATCACCTCGTGGTACTCGGCCTTCATGGCTCCCGGGTAGTCCCAGTCCACCGCCGACACCAGCGTCTCGATCTCCAGCTGGATCGACGACGTGGTCCGGCCGCCGGTCCACGAGTAGGCGCGGACGATCGAGGCCGCCTCCTCGCGCGGGTACTCGAACTCGTCCTCGTCGTCGTCGAAGACCGGCCGGTGGGGCTTGGTGTCCCCGGTCCCGGCCTGACGCGGCTCGGGCTTCGGCTGCTCCTGCTTGCGGCGGCGGGAGGAGTCGAGGCTGAACCCGTTGAGCAGGGCGGCGAACGTCTCGTCCGACGACCCGGTGTCCTCGTTCCGGTCCATGACCACCTCACGCAGACGGGCGGGCCATCATCCGCTTCGCGCCGTGGAGCTGGGCGCGCAGCTCCGGGGTCAGGAGCTGGCCGACCTGGTCCACGACCACGGTCATCTCGTAGGCGACCTGGCCGACATCGGCGTCCGGTGCGGCCAGCACCGCGAGGCACGAGCCGTCCCTGATGGACATCAGCAGCATGATCCCGTACTGCATCTCGATCACCGACCGCAACACGCCGCCGCCGTCGAAGCACCTCGCCGCCGACTCGGTCAGGCTCGCCACGCCCGCCGCGATCGCGGCCAACTGGTCGGCCCGGTCGTCGGGCAGCCCGGTGGACGCGGTCAGCAGCAGACCGTCCACCGAGATCACCACGGCGTGGGCCACCCCGGGCACGCGATCGGCGAAGTTGCTCACCAGCCAGCCGAACTGGTCGACCTGTCGCGACTTCTGCGTGCTCATCCGCTCTCCTGCCCAGCTCGATTCTCACCGGAACCCCGCACACCTTGCCGGATCCCGGTCTGGTAGCTGGCGAGGAAGCCGCGTGTCGCCTGCGGATCCCTCCGTACGGGTGCCACCGCGTCGGGCGCACTCGGCCGTTCGGCCACCAGATTGCTCCGCGGCTGCCTCTTGGGCAGTTCCGCCGGATTGTCGTTCACGGGCTTGTCGTTCACGGGCGCCTCCCCGCGCGCGTGGGTGTCCGCGGCCCGGTGCCGCGCCTGTTCCGCCGGTCCGGAGGGCGCCGCCGCGCCGCCGAACCAGGTCGAGGCCGTCCGCCGCGGCGCGGACGCCGGCGTGGCGGGCGGGGTGGCGGCCGGGGTGTCGACGGTGCGCCCGCGGAACGGGGTCCACCCGTCGTCCTTCAGCGGCACGACCGGTGGCAGCGCCGGCTGCGGCAGACCGGGCACCGCGGCCCGCGGCAGGACCGGCTGCGGGCCGGTCGACGGCGGCAGCGCCGGCTGCGGACCCGTGGCGCGAGGCAGGACGGGCTGCGGCAGGGCGGGCTGCGGGCCCGAGGAGCGAGGCAGCGCCGGCTGCGGCCCGGTGGACGGTGACGGCGCCGGGATGGACGGCTGCGGGGCCGGCGCGCGGGACGGCGTCGACCCGGTCGGGCGCACCAGCTCGGCGGGCAGCGCCACGACCGCGCGCAGCCCGTCGCCCTGCTCGCGCAGCGACACCTCGATGCCGTGCCGCCCGGCGAGCCTGCCGACCACGTACAGGCCGAGCTGGCGCGACACGGGCAGTTCGCCGGAGTCCTCCGACGCGGCCAGCGCGATCCGGCGGTTGGCCTGCGCCAGGTCCTCCTCCGACATGCCGACGCCGAGGTCGATCACGTCGACGAGCACGCCGCCGCCGGGCCGCGGCCGTCCGCCGACGACCACCTGGGTGCGCGGCGGCGAGAACGTGGTCGCGTTGTCCAGCAGCTCGGCGACCAGCCGCACCAGGTCGCCCGCGGCGTAGCCGACGACCTCCACCGACGGCGTGGTCTGCACGACGACCCGCTGGTACTGCTCGATCTCGGACGCGGCGGCGCGCAGCACGTCGCCCAGCGGCACCGGGCGGGTGAAGCGGCGGGCCACGTCGCTGCCCGACAGCACCATCAGGTTCTCGTTGTTGCGGCGCATCCGGGTGGCGAGGTTGTCCAGCTTGAACAGGTTCGCGAGCTGCTCGGGGTTCTCCTCCTGCCGCTCCAGCTCCTCCATGAGCTTGAGCTGCCGCTCCACCAGGCCCTGGCTGCGGCGGGACAGGTTGATGAACGCGTTGCGCATGCCGGTGCGCAGGTCGGCCTGCTCGGCCGCGGAGCTGACGGCCTGCCGGTGCACCGCGTCGAACGCGCGCGCCAGCTGGCCGAACTCCTCCCTGGTGTGCACGGGCACCGGCGTCACGCTCACGTCGTGCGCGGCGTTCTCCCGCAGCTGCGCCACCAGGGTGGGCAGGCGGTGCTCGGCGACGTCCAGCGCGGCGGTGCGCAGCGCGCGCAGGGAGCGCAGCAGGTAGCTGCCGACGACGTAGCCGACCGCGGCGGCGGCGAACATCGAGGCGAGCAGGATCACCGACGCCGCGCCGGCCCGGTCGCTGGTGGAGTCCTGCAACCGGCTCGCGGCGGCGGCCAGCTGGCCCTCCAGCGCGTGCAGCACCACGCCGAGCTGCCGGAGGGTGGCCTCCGAGCCGCGGTTCCAGTCGTCGGCCTTGACGAACAGCTCCACCGCGGTGGAGTTGGTGCGGACCTGCTGGAACAGGCTGTTGCGGAGGTCGACCTCCTGGCCGGACACGGTGCTGCGGTAGTCGGCCTGCTGCTGCGGGGTGGCGACGGCGGAGAAGTCGGCCAGCTTGTCCTGCTGGCGGGTGTAGGACTGCTCCAGCGCGACGTCCTCGGAGTCGAGCAGCCGCCCTCGGCTGATGCCGGCCAGCACCGTCGCGTGCTGCCAGGACACCTGCTCGCCCGCCATGGCGAGGTTGTGCAGCGCGGTCGCGGTGCCGGACAGCGCCGGGTCGCCGAAGTCGCCGACCATGGCCTGGTCGAAGTCGAGCAGGGCGCGCAGCACCACGGTGTAGCCGCCGACGGCGCCTTCCAGGTCGACGCTGCCCGCCACCACGCGTTCGCGCAGCTGCGGCAGGCCGTCGAGCTGGACGGTCACGTCGCGGAACCGGGCGTTGGCGACCTCGCCGAGGGTCGTGGTGCGCTCCATCAGGTTCCGCACGCCCGCGGCGGCGTTGTCGGTGGCGCGCGTCAGCTCCCGGAAGTCGGCCTCGGGCACGCCTTCGCCCTCGGCCCGCCGCGCCGACCGCGCCCGTTCCGCCTGCACGCCCGCGATCAGCGGGTCCATGCCGGCACGGAGCGTGACGACGCGCTGCATCGAGGCGTAGGTGTCGGCGCTCTTGACGTACCCGCGGATCTGCACCACGCCCGCGCCGACGGCGACGAGCACGGGCACCGCCAGCACGGCCGCGAGCTTGACCGGCAGACGCCAATTCCGCCAGTCCGCGACGGCGCTCCACCACTGCCCGCGCGCGATGTTGTCGCCAGTCACCAGACAAGCCCCGGAAAGTCCGTAGTTGTTTCGAAGTTGAACGACGTCGACGTATTGATGATCGACGACCGTGATGTTGCTGGGCGGATAGTAGGTGGTGAACAGGCGTGGGACAACGACCTTGCGGTAGGTCCTCATCCGATCGGCGCAGCGTGACCACGCCGGGCGACACGGACGCCAACCGAGACAACGGTCCGGCATCGACTGAGCAGCGGTGACACGACCGTTGGCGGCACGTCGTTGACTGGCGGCGCAACGCGGTTACGCTGAGCGCTCGCCGGCGGCCCGCGCATCCGCGCGCACGACGAGGCAAATCCCCGTGGAGGATTGATGACGAAGGCGATCCTGCCTCCGACGGATTCCAGACCCGCTCGCGGCGGGCGCGGCTTCGCCACTTTCGACGACCCGGGGTCATCCCTGTTGGTCGACGAAGCGGGCGACCCGGACTTCGTCGCGCTACAGGCGAGCGCTGATTTCCGCGAGCTCCGCCGGCGGACGGCGATCTTCGTGCTGCCGGCGACGTGCGGGTTCCTGCTGTGGTACCTGGGTTACGTCGCGCTGTCGGCGTACGCGCCGGACTTCATGGGCACGCCGGTGTGGGGCGTGATCAACGTGGGTCTGCTGTTCGGCCTGCTCCAGTTCGTCACCACGATCGCGCTGACGCTGGGCTACGCCCGCTACGCGCGGCGCAAGCTCGACCCGCAGGTCGACTCGGTGCGCGCGCTCACGGCGGAGGACCAGGGCTGATGGGCGGCAACACCGCGATCAACCTCGGCGTCTTCGGCGTCTTCGTGTTGATCACCCTCTACGTCGTGTACCGGGCGGGCAGCCGCAACGCCACCGCGTCGGACTACTACGCCGCGGGCAGCAGCTTCACCGGGCCGCAGAACGGCATCGCGCTGTCGGGCGACTTCCTGTCCGCCGCGTCGTTCCTCGGCATCTCCGGCAGCATCGCGGTCAACGGCTACGACGGGTTCCTCTACTCGATCGGCTGGGTCGTGTCCTGGCTGCTCGGCCTGATGATCATCGCCGAGCGGTTGCGCAACACCGGCCGGTTCACCCTGGGCGACGTGCTGGCGTTCCGGATGCGGCAACGCCCGGTGCGCGCCGCGGCGGCCAACGTGACCCTGGTGATCTCGCTGTTCTACATGATCGCGCAGATGGCAGGCGCGGGCGCGCTCATGGCGCTGCTGCTGGACGTGCACAGCAAGGTCGGGCAGTCGGTCATCATCGCGGTGGTCGGCATCGTCATGGTGCTGTACGTGCTGCTGGGCGGCATGAAGGGCACCACGTGGGTGCAGATCATCAAGGCCGTCTTCCTGATCATGTGCGTGACCCTGCTGACGGTGTTCCTGCTGGGCAAGTTCGGCTTCAGCCTGTCGGCGATCCTGGAGGCGGCGTCGCGGAACACGCCGCTCGGGCCGGAGGTGCTGGAACCGGGCGTGCGCTACGGCGCCACGCCGACCAGCCGGCTCGACTTCATCTCGCTGGCGCTGGCCCTGGTGCTCGGCACCGCGTCGCTGCCGCACGTGCTGATGCGGTTCTACACCGTGCCGAACGCCCGCGAGGCGCGCCGCTCGGTGGTGTGGGCGACGTGGATGATGGCCACGTTCTACCTGTGCACGCTGGTGATCGGCTTCGGCGCGCTGGCGCTGGTCGGCTCGAAGGAGATCGCGGCGGCGCCCGGCGGCGAGAACTCGGCCGCGCCCCTGCTGGCCTACGAGGTCGGCGGCGCGGTGCTGCTCGGCGTGGTGAGCGCGGTGGCGTTCGCGACGATCCTGGCGGTGGTGGCCGGTCTGACGTTGACGGCGTCGGCGTCGTTCGCGCACGACGTGTACGCGAACGTGATCAAGCGGGGCCAGGCCGACCCGAGGTCGGAGGTGCGGGTCGCCCGGTTGACGGCGGTCGTGGTCGGGCTGCTGGCGATCGTCGGCGGCATCGCGGCGAACGGGCAGAACGTGGCGTTCCTGGTGGCGCTGGCGTTCGCGCTGGCGGCGTCGGCGAACCTGTCGACGATCATCTACTCGATGTTCTGGAAGCGGTTCAACACGCCGGGGACGCTGTGGGCGGTCTACGGCGGGCTCGGGTCGTGCATCTTCCTGCTCGCCTTCTCCCCCGCCGTGTCCGGCGCGAAGTCGTCGATCTTCCCGGACGTCGACTTCGCCTGGTTCCCGCTGAGCAACCCGGGTCTGGTGTCGATCCCGTTCTCGTTCCTGTGCGGCTACCTCGGCACGGTCCTGAGCAAGGAGAAGGCCGACCCGGCCAAGCAGGCCGAGATGGAGGTCCGGTCGCTGACCGGCATCGGCTCCGGCCTGAAGTGAGACCTTCGCGGTGACGACGAACGCCGGGGTCCAGTGCCCCGGCGTTCGTCGTCGTCATAGGTCGGGAACTACCGCCGGGCGAGGGCCGCCCGGACCGCGGAGGCGAACCGGAGCGGGGCGGTGGCGTCGGTCTGGCGGAACCCGAGCGAGGGCTCGACCAGCTCCAGCTCCAGCAGCAGCGGCGCGCCGTCGACGCCCGGGACCAGGTCCACCCGCGAGTACAGGAGCTCGTCGCGGCGCAGGCCGATCAGCGCGGCGGCGGCGTCCATGACGTCCTCGGCGACCCGGCGCTGCGCGGGTGAGGGCGCCGCGCCGGACAGCCGTTCCACGATGTAGAGGCCGGACTCGTCGAACTCCGCGTCCGGCGTGAGCATGGCGCCCTTGGTGAACGCGTGCGAGTACTGCCCGCCCAGGAACACCATCGCGGTCTCGCCGACGGAGTCCACCCGCGACTGGTACGGCTGCACGAGCGCGGGCACGCCCAGCGCGTCCAGGTGCGCGGCGGCGGTCCCGTGGTCGCCGGCCGCGACCCGCAGCGCGCCGCGCGAACCGGCGCCGACGGTCGGCTTCACCACGAACTCGCCGTCCGGCCAGTCGGTGAAGCCCGGCCCGGCCACCGCCGTCGGCACGACCGGCACGCCGTGGCGCGCGAGCTCGACCAGGTAGGTCTTGTCGGTGTTCCACCGCACCACCGACGCCGGGTTCACCAGCGCGGGCTCGGCGTCGCACCAGGCCAGGAACTCCGGCAGCCGCTCGGGGTAGTCCCAGGTGGACCGCAGCACGACCAGGTCGGCCGACGTCGGCGCGCCCCACGCCGCCCACGACGCGTGCACGCCGACGTCGGCGAGGGCGTCCACCAGGGCGTCGTCGTCGCCGTCGCCGGCGGGCAGCGTGTCGCAGGTCGCGAAGAGGACCTTCACCGGCCGGCCATCTTGCGGCGGTGCGCCGGCCCGATCTTCACCGCGGCCGTCGTCTCGCGGTCCCACTCGTGCCGGTCCAGGTCGGCGACGGCCTCGACCAGCGCCTCCGCCGACGCCACGTCCGGCAGCACCACGTCGCCCATGGCGCCGTCGTCGCCGACCAGCACGACCCGCGCGCCGGCCCGCCCGACGTTCTGCACGACCGCGCGGGCCGGCTTCCCGTGCGCGGCCACGAACGCCGTCGCCGTCTTCACCGCGCGCCCGATCTTCTTGTCCTCAGCCACGTCGGCCAGACTAGAACCTGCCGGTAACTTCCGCGCACGTGACGGCACTCACCGCCCGGCTCAGGACGACGACCACACCGTCGACCACACCGACTCGTAGGCCTCGACCAGCCACTTGTCGGCCCGCGCGTGGTCGGGCCGCTCGGGCAGCGAGGACTCCGCGGTCAGCTCCTCCAACCGGGCTTCCAGCGACTCGGCCGCGTCCATCGCCTCCTGCTGCGTGTGCCGGCCCTGGCGCAGGTCGCGGATCCAGGTCAGCCACGGCTCCGGCATCGGCAGCGTGATCCGGCCGGTCTCCAGCAGCTCGACGCCCTGCACGCCCAACCGCACCATGTGCGAGGCGTACTTCGTGTCGTAGCCGTGCCGCGCGACCAGCTCGGGCCGGTTGACGCGCTTGGCCACCGTGCCGTCCACCATGCGCCTGCGCTGGCTGTGCAGGTAGCCGATGAACCGCCGGCCCGCCAACCGGGACACGATCATGTCCGAGTTGGCGCGCAGGTCACGTCCCAGGTCGGTGACCGAGACGATCTCGTGCTCGGGCGCGAACAACGGCAGCAGCACGGTCGGGTTGCCCTGCAGCGCCAGGCGCAGCCACTTCCGCAACGAGTACACGACGAGGTCCAAGTCGCCGGGGCCGGACGGGGTGTTGAGCACACCCGTGCGCTCCTCGGCGCTGCGGTGGATGTACTGCTCGAAGCGGCGCAGCCCGATCACGAACTCCGGCGGCTCGACGCACACGCCCATCTCGTCGCGGTCGTCGGTGCCCTCGATGGCGGTCCCGTGCACGCCCGAACCCACCTGCGTGCGCAGGATCGTGGCGCGCCGGGCGATCTCGGCGAATTCCGGGTTGTTGTGCTTCACGACCATTCCCCCTGTCCGGACGCGAGGAACTTATGGCGTCAACAGGCAAAGCCCAAGGGGATTTCCAGCGCCTCCCGGACCTCGCGGTCGCGGGGTAGCTTGCGGGTCGTGACCGATACCCAGAACCTCACCCACCTGGTCGAACAGTTCCTCGCGTGGCACTTCGACCGCAACCCGGGCACCGCCGCCATGCTCGGCTCACCCGCCCACGACCACACCCTCGGCGATTTCAGCGCGGGCGCGTTCACCGAATACGAACGCGGCGCGGACGCGTGGCTCGACCGGTTCGCCGCCGTCACTACCGACGACCTCCAGGGCTCGGTGGACCGCGACCTCATCGTCTCCGTGCTGCGCGGCGTGCGGGCGAAGGCGACGTGGCCCGCGTGGCGGCGCGACCCGTCCGTCTACACCGGCGCGGTGCTGTACCCGTTGTTCAGCGCGTTCCTCAACCGGCTGCGGCCGGAGCCGGAGCTGGTGGCGAGCGTGGTGAAGCGGCTGGGCGAGGTGCCCGCCGTGCTGGCCGCGTGCCGGGCGAACCTGGACCCGGGGCTGGCCGCGCCGAAGATCGTCAAGCGGGCCGCCGACCAGGCGCGCACCGGCCGGGCGTTCCTGACCGCCACGCTGCCGGCCGAGGTGTCCGACCCGGCGCTGCGCGCGGAGCTGGCCGAGGCCGCCGGACCCGCCGCGCGGGCGTTCGACGAGCTGGCGGTGTTCCTGGACGACTTCGCCGAGCGCGCCGAGGGCGACTGGCGGATGGGCGAGCGGCTCTACTCGACGCTGCTGCGCGAGCAGGAGGTGCTGGGTTACGGCGCGGCGGAGCTGCACCAGCGTGGCGAGGCCGCCTACGCCGAGCTGGACGCCGAGATGCGCGAGCTGGCCGGGTCGGACGACTGGCACGCGGTGATGGCGTCGTTCCAGGACGACCACCCGCCGACGCCGGAGGCGATGCGCGCCGAGTACGAGGCGGAGACGCGGCGGGCGCGGGCGTTCCTGGTCGAGCACGGCCTGGTGACGTTCGCCGAGGGCGAGGAGTGCCGGGTCGTGCCGTCGCCCACGTTCCAGCGCCCGGTCCTGTCGGTGGCGTCCTACATGTCGCCGCCGCCGCTGACCGACCGGCGGACGGGCCACTTCTTCGTGCCGTTCCCACCGGACGGGTTCACCGCCGAGCAGACCACCCAGCGGCTGCGCACCAACTCCCGGGCCCAGCTGGCCACGATCGCGGTGCACGAGGCGTACCCCGGCCACCACTGGCACCTGTCGTGGCTGGCCGCGCAGGACCGGCCGGTGCGCAAGGTGTTCCGCACGCCGTACTTCTCCGAGGGCTGGGCGCTGTACGCGGAGAAGCTGCTGCGCGAGCAGGGCTACTTCACCGCCGAGGTGGTCGGCGACGCGGCCAGGGCTCTGGCGCAGGAGCTGGCGCACGTCGAGGCGCGGTTGTTCCGCGCCGCGCGGATGATCGTGGACACCGCGCTGCACTGCGGCGACATGACCGTCGAGCAGGCCGAGGAGTTCATGACCACGAAGGCGTCGCTGACGCCCGGCACGGCCGCCGGCGAGGTCAGCCGGTACTGCGCGTGGCCGACGCAGGCCCCGTCGTACCTGACCGGCGCGTTGGAGATCGAGCGCATCCGGTCCGAGTTCACCGGCTCGTTGCGCGAGTTCCACGACACCATCGCGGGCGCGGGCGCGTTGCCGCTCGGCCTGGCCCGCAAGGTCGCTCTCGGCAGGTGAGACGCTCCGCCGGGTCGGCGGCGGGACGCGGAACAGACCGACCGCCGCGGTGGTTGGCGTACTGACGTACGAACAGAGCAATCAGGAGGACGCACGATGCCCAAGGCAGTGGTGGTGCGCGCGACCGGCGGGCCGGAAGCGCTGGAGCTCGCCGACGTGGAGGCGCCCTCGCCCGGCGCGGGCGAGCTGCTCGTGGACGTGGCCGCCGCCGGGGTGAACTTCATCGACTGCTACCACCGCGAGGGCCGCTACCCGCTGTCCCTGCCGTTCGGGCCGGGGCTGGAGGGCGCCGGCCGGGTGAGCGCGGTCGGTCCGGACGTCGCCGGGTTCGCGGTGGGAGACCGCGTGGCCTGGGCGCAGTCCCTCGGCAGCTACGCGGAGCAGGCCGTGGTGTCGGTCAAGGACGCGGTGCCGGTGCCCGAAGGGGTGGACGACGACACGGCGGGCGCGCTGCTGCTCCAAGGCCTGACCGCGCACTACCTCGTCGCGTCCACGTACCCCGTGCAGAAGGGCGACACGGTGCTCGTGCACGCCGCCGCGGGCGGTGTGGGGCTGCTGCTGGTGCAGTTGGCCAAGGCGCGGGGCGCGCGCGTGATCGGCACCGTGTCCACCGAGGCCAAGGAGGCGTTGGCGCGCGAGGCCGGCGCCGACGAGGTGATCAGGTACGACCTGGTGGACTTCGCGCCCGAGGTGCGGAGGCTGACCGACGGCGTGGGCGTCGAGGCGGTCTACGACGGCGTCGGCCGGACGACGTTCGACGGGAGCCTGGCCAGCCTGCGGCCGCGCGGCATGCTGGCGCTGTTCGGCGCGTCGAGCGGCGCGGTGCCGCCGTTCGACCCCCAGCGGCTCAACCAGGCGGGTTCGCTGTTCCTGACCCGGCCGTCGCTGGGCGCGCACGTGGCCACCCGCGAGGAGCTGGAGTGGCGGGCCGGTGAGCTGTTCGCCGCCATCGTGGAGGGTGCGCTGACCGTGCGGATCGGCGGGCGCTACCCGCTGGCCGAGGCACGGCGGGCGCACGAGGACCTGGAAGCCCGCCGCACCACCGGCAAGCTGCTGCTCCTGCCCTGACGGCGACGGGCGCCGCGTGCCGGTCGGCGCCTGGCCCGGACGCGCGGAAGGGCGGCCCCGACGCGGGACCGCCCTTCCGCCGCTCCCGGCGGGCGCCGCTCAGCCGGCGACCTTCACCGCGTCGACCACGAAGATCAGCGTCTCGCCGGGCTGGATGTCGTCCTTGCCGTTCGGGTAACCCTTGTCCGACGGCACGACGAGCAGCCGGCGACCACCCTCCTTGAGCCCGATCAGGCCCTCGTTCCAGCCCTGGATCACGTTGGCCTGGCCGATGTTCGCCAGCTCGAACGGCTCGCCGTTGTCCCACGACGACTCGCGCGTGCGCTGGTCGCGGAACGTCGCCAGCACGTAGTGCAGCTGCGCCGTGGAGCCGGGCTTGATCTCCGCGCCGGTGCCCTCGGTCAGGTCCTCGACCAGCAGGCCGTCCTGCGGCGTGCAGCCGGTCGGGACGGTGATCGTCGGCTTCTCCCCCGGCGCGCCGGTCACCTGGTACTGCGCCACCGCGCACGGCGGGCCGCTCGGCTCGGGCAAGTCGGCCTCGGTGGGCTGCTGCGCCTCGGGCTGGGCGGCGGTCGCGGGCGGGGTGTTGGTGAGGGTGGACGGCCGGTCGCTAGCGGTGCACGCGGTCAGCGCCAGACCGGCGGACAACAGGGAGACGAGAGCCAGGGCCGTACGGCCGACAGTACGCATGGTTGCCGAGCTTAGGGTTCACGCCCGCGCGGCGCGCCGCGGCCCCACCGGCAGGCCCAACGCCGATCACGGTGCGCGGTCGTCGATCTTCGAAACAATCCGCAAATGTGCCACTAATTACCGCTTCCGCCGTTGCGTACTCGCGCGTACAGTAACTCCGCGCACTTGATCGCATACCGAGAGCATTCGGCCGTTCGAGTGCCCACCAAGGAGGTGACACCGTGTCCGCGGAGCCGAAGGGCATCCGCAGCAACCTGTTACAGGAATTGTTCTGGACCAGAACAGGGCTGCTCCTGCTCAGCCTAGTCGTCACTTCCGGCAGCGCTCTGGCCATTTCCAGCACGATGGATCAAGGAGCCCTGCGCACGTTCCTCACGTCGGTCGGCACCGGCACGTTGATCTCCGCCGTGGTCGGGTTCGGGCAGACGTTGATCACCAGTTCGGCCGCGCAACGGGCGTTGGTCACGCCGGTCGTGGAGGAGAGCCGCCGGGCGCTGCGCGACCTCGCCGCCGAGTACCGGGCCCTGGACCGCGAGTTCTTCCCCACTCACGTGTTCGAGCCGACCGCACGGCCCGATCCGGCCTTCAACCAGGTCATGATGCAGGACCTGGAGCGCACGCGGCTGTACGTGTTCCGCGGCTTCGCGGGGCGCTACGCGGCCGGCCGGCTGCTGCTGTCGCAGACGGAGTGCGAGCTCAGAGCCGTCCTGGCCGATCCGCGGGACGACGACGCGATCCGCGGGCGGGCGCGTTACCTGCTGCGCAACGAGGGCGTGGACGGCGACTACGACGCGATCGCGGCGCGGTTGCGCGAGCAGATCTCCATCGGCCTGGTGGGGCTGTTCCTGGCCCGCGGCCGGTGCTCGCGGATCGACCTGACGATCGTGTCCGACCCGCCGTTGGACCGACTGGAGCTCTTCGACGACAGCGTCTGGCTCACCCTCTACAGCAACACCAGCGCGGGCGTGATCCGGCTCTACCCGCGCACGGTGCGGTTCTCGGAGGGCTCGTTCATCTACGGGATGGAACGCGCCGAGTTCCTGCGCATCAGCAATTCCAAGGCAGGGCTCCACATCGTCATCACGCCGGGCACCAGTCGGGCGGACTTCCTCGCCCTGTTCGAGAAGATCACCGGCGACCCGCTCACCGACGACGGGTTCCGATCGCTCGAGGAGAAGTTCCACCGATTCCGCAAAGAATTCTCCGCCTCCGCTCAGCTGGGGAGCTGATAAGTCGTGCTCACCGAGTTCACCGGGTTCTCCGCCCTCGCGGAGCTCGCCACGCTCATCGCCGTGGCCGACCCCCCTGTCGTCGACCACTGGGGACACGTCGAGAGGCGTTTCCAGGAGTGGGCGGGCCGACCCGGCCTGCGGGAGAGGCTGCGCGGGCACCTGCGCGCCCTCTCACCGCAGGACGAGATGCGCGTGGTGGCCAGATCCCGCGAGACGACGACCCACTTCGCGTGGTGCCTGCGGGACGAGCCGGCCGAGCCGTTCACGTTCTGGCTGCACGAGTACAAGCCGCAGCGGGACTGGCGACCGGGCTACGCCGACTCGATCCACAACCACCGCTACCACTTCTGCACCACCATCGTGTCGGGCTCCTACCTGCACGAGCGCTTCACCGCGGACGTGGCCGACGAAGGCCGGCAGATCGTGTCCACCACCCTGCTGCGCAGCGCCGAGGCCCACGAGGGCTCCTCGGGCACGATGCTCGCGCACGAGTTCCACCGCATCCCGAAGGCCGCCGACGACACCATGACGTTCCTGGTCAAGTCGCGCGCGGTCAGCCCGTGGAGCCTCAGCTACGACCCCGACACCCGGACCAGCCACCGGCACGTGCCGGTCGAGGCGAGGTTGGAGGTCCTGACGAACAACCTCTAACCCGCGCCAACGATCTTCGCGCGCCCCTACCATCGGCCCACCCGGCACGGGAGGGTCCAATGAGTACGGTCACGAACGCGGTCACGGCGCGGGCGATCTCCGAGGTGGAGGGCGAGGTGTGGCGGCTGTGCCGCGACCTCGCCGCGAAACTGCAGTTCCACGGCTGGCACCACGTCAGCTTCGTGCGGGACAAGGCCGTCCACTTCGCCCGGCGCAACGGCTCGGACGTGTCGCTGGTCGAGGTGGCCGCCCTCGTCCACGACGTCAACTACATGGTCCGGCGCAACTCGCTGCCGGTGGACGGCAGGAAGCTGCGGCTGGACATCCTGGCGCGCGCGGGCGTGCCGGACGAGGTCGCGGCGCGGGTCGACGCGGTGGTCGAGGAGGCCGAGATGCGCACCCGCCACCGCGACATCCCGCTCGAGGCGCAGGCGCTGTCCGACGCGGACACGCTGTTCAAGGCGCTGCCGGTGACGCCGGTGGTGCTCGCGCCCAAGTACCTCGAGGAGAACGGCATCTCGCTCAGGGAGCTGGCGCACAAGATCGTCGGCGAGCAGCGGGGCAAGCACGACGAGGGCTACTACTTCTACGACCCGGAGGCGGCGGCCACCTACTCCAGGTGGGCCACGGCGAACCTGGAGCTGTGGTCGTGCATCGTGGAGTCGCTGGACGACCCGACGGTGAACGAGCTGCTGTCGGCGGTGTCCTAGGCCTGCTTGTCCCACACGACCAGGTCGAACTTGACCCATCGGTAGGAATCGACGTCCACCACGACGAAGCCGGCCCAGCGGCCCTCTGTCGTCTTCACGCAGAAGGACGCGCCCTGGCCCACCATCTCGCTGTTGATGTAATCGTCCACGGCCGTGGCGGCCGAGCACTCCTGATGAGTGGGCGGCGCCTCGGCGAGCTTCTCCGCGACCAGGACGATGTGCGCGGCGCGGAACCCGCCCTCGTACTTCAGGTCGGTCCGCTGCGTCGACTTGGCGGTGACACCACCGTTCTCGTCGGTGGTCGAGTCCAAGTCGATGGAGTAGTCGTAGTTCATCGTCACCTGACCGGCGCGGACCTGCCCGGCGGCGGGCGGCGCCGGGACGACGGTGGTCGTGCTCCCGGTGGTCGTGCTCCCGCCGGTCGTCGGCCCCGCCGCCGGCGTGGACGTGGAGCCGCCCACATCGGCGGCGACCGCGGTCGTCGTGGTGGTGGCCGATCCGGCGCGGGCTTCACCGGCGGTGGGGCGCAGTCCAGGCCGCCGAGCACACCGCCCGTGGCGGCGCCCACCACGGTCAGCAGCACCGGCACCACGAAGTGCTTGGTCAGCTGCTGCCGAGGACGACGGCCCCACCGGTAGAGCAGCCAGACACCGACGAGGGTGACGACACCGGCCGCCACCAGCGACAACGGGACCTGGTCCTGGATGCCGCCGACCACCGAGAGCAGCAGCGCGGCGACGCCGGCCATGCCGCCGAACACCTGCCAGCGATCGACTGTCGCCTTGTCGAACGTGCCCCGATCGGGTGGCGACCCATCCCCCTGCACAGCCATGTCGATCAGGCTAGCTATCCGCAAATATGCGGAAAGTGCATCAAGCTCAGAACGGCCAGCCGAGGACCGGCAGGCCGATCACCGCGTCCACGGCCAGGCCGCAGAACACGAGCATCAGGTACAGGTTCGACAGGTGGAAGAACTTCATCGTGTTCGTCGACCCGCCGCGCCGCACGACGCCGTGCAGCCGGTGGGCGAACACCGCGAACCACACGCCCGACGCCGCCGCGATCGCGACGTAGATCCACGACGTCACCGGCGCCAGCAGCAGCGTGCACGCGACCGTGATCCACGAGTAGATGACGATCTGGCGCGTGACCTGCTGCGCCGTCGCCACCACCGGCAGCATCGGCACGCCGGCCCGCGCGTAGTCCTCCTTGAACTTCATCGCGAGCGCCCACGTGTGCGGCGGCGTCCAGAAGAAGATCACGCCGAACATCACCAGCGCGGGCCACGCCACCGTGCCGGTCACCGCGGACCAGCCGATGATCACCGGCATGCAGCCGGCCATGCCGCCCCAGATGATGTTCTGCGAGGTCCGGCGCTTGAGCACCAGGGTGTAGACGAAGATGTAGAACAGGATCGTGGCCACCGCGAACACGGCCGACATGAGGTTCGTGGTCAGCCACAGGAACCCGAACGACACGACGCCCAGCACGATGCCGAAGATCAGCGCGTTGCGCGGCGGGATGGCGTCCTTCGCCAGCGGCCGGGCGCTGGTCCGCTTCATCACCGAGTCGATGTCGGCGTCGACGTAGCAGTTCAGCGCGTTCGCCGAGCCCGCGGCCAGGGTGCCGCCCGCCAGGGTGCACGCGATCAGCCACAGCGGCGGCAGGCCGCGGGCGGCCAGGAGCATCGCCGGGATGGTGGTGATCAGCAGCAGCTCGATCACCCGTGGCTTGGTCAGCGCGACATACGCGCCGACGACCTGCCGGGGCGACCGCGCCGGAGCCTCGGTGACGGCACTCATGGCGTCGCGCTCCTCGTCAGGTCAGGGGATGGACAGATGGTAACCGCGCGTTGCCCGAGCAGCCCCTTCGGGTACTCCCTGAACGCACCAGCCATGCCTGTGCGTACACCCACAGAGCGTGAGTGGCACGTGCGTCCGTTCGTCGGACTAGGCTGGCCGGCGGACCTTGGTAGCCGCGGATCGGGCCTGACGGGATCGATTAAGTTCACGCCGGCCGTCACAACCGCCGCCTAGTGAGTTTGGAGCTGGAAGTCAGTGTCCGTCACCGATGACATCGCCCGGTTGACCGAAGCCCACCTGCCCGAAGATTGGACCGACCTGGACAGGCGCGCGGTGGACACCGCCCGCGTCCTGGCCGCGGACGCCGTGCAGAAGGTCGGCAACGGCCACCCCGGCACCGCCATGAGCCTCGCGCCGCTCGCGTACACCCTGTTCCAGCGGGTCATGCGGCACGACCCGGCCGACGCCGACTGGATCGGCCGCGACCGGTTCGTGCTCAGCGCGGGCCACTCCAGCCTGACGCTGTACGTCCAGCTGTTCCTCAACGGCTACGGCCTGGAGCTGGACGACCTCAAGGCGCTGCGCACGTGGGGCTCGCAGACCCCGGGCCACCCCGAGGTCGGCCACACGCGCGGCGTCGAGACCACGACCGGCCCGCTGGGCCAGGGCCTGGCGAACGCGGTCGGCATGGCGATGGCCGCCCGCCGCGAGCGCGGCCTGTACGACCCGGACGCGCCGGTCGGCGAGAGCCCGTTCGACCACCACATCTTCGTGATCGCCTCCGACGGCGACATCGAGGAGGGCGTCACGTCCGAGGCGTCGTCGCTGGCGGGCACCCAGAAGCTGGGCAACCTGACCGTGATCTACGACGACAACAAGATCTCGATCGAGGACGACACGACGATCGCGCTGTCCGAGGACACCGCGAAGCGCTACGAGGCCTACGGCTGGCACGTGCAGGTCGTCGAGGGCGGCGAGAACGTGACGGGCATCCTCGAGGCCCTGGAGAACGCCAAGGCGGAGACCGAGCGCCCGTCGTTCATCCTGCTGCGCACGATCATCGGCTTCCCGGCGCCGAACAAGCAGAACACCGGCGCGGCGCACGGCGCGGCCCTGGGCGCGGACGAGGTCGCCGAGGTCAAGCGCATCCTGGGCTTCGACCCGGAGCAGACGTTCGAGGTCTCCGACGAGGTGCTGGAGCACACGCGTTCGGTGGTCAAGCGCGGCGAGGCCGCCAAGTCCGAGTGGCAGAAGTCGTTCGACGCGTGGGCGCAGGCGAACCCGGAGCGCAAGGCGCTGCTGGACCGCCTGGTCGCCCGCCGGCTGCCGGAGGGCTGGGCGGACGCGCTGCCGTCGTGGGAGCCCGACGCCAAGGGCGTGCCGACCCGCAAGGCGTCCGGCCAGGTGCTGTCCGCCCTCGGCCCGGTGCTGCCGGAGCTGTGGGGCGGCTCGGCCGACCTGGCCGAGTCCAACCTGACCACGATCAAGGGCGCGGACTCCTTCGGCCCCGAGACGATCTCCACCAAGATGTGGTCGGCCAACCCGTACGGCCGCACGCTGCACTTCGGTGTCCGCGAGCACGCCATGGGCTCGATCCTCAACGGCATCGCGCTGCACGGCCCGACCCGCCCGTACGGCGGCACGTTCCTGGTGTTCAGCGACTACATGCGCCCGGCCGTCCGGTTGGCCGCGATCATGCAGGCCGCGGTCACGTACGTCTGGACGCACGACTCCATCGGCCTGGGCGAGGACGGTCCGACGCACCAGCCGATCGAGCACCTCGCGGCGCTGCGCGCCATCCCGGGCCTCGCCGTGCTGCGGCCCGGTGACGCGAACGAGACCGCCGCCGCCTGGAAGGCGACGCTGGAGCAGACCGGCCCCGTGGGGCTGGCGCTGACCCGCCAGAACATCCCCGTGCTCGAGGGCACCAAGGAGAGGGCCGCCGAGGGCGTCGCGCGCGGCGGCTACGTGCTGGAGGGCGACGGCGAGCCGGAGCTGATCCTCATCGCGACCGGCTCGGAGCTGCAGATCGCGGTCGAGGCCCGCAAGGTCTTCGAGGCCGAGGGCGTCGCCACCCGGGTGGTGTCCATGCCGAGCGTCGAGTGGTTCGACGCGCAGGACAAGAGCTACCAGGAGCAGGTGCTGCCGTCGTCGGTGAAGGCGCGCGTGGTGGTCGAGGCGGGCATCGCCCAGCCGTGGCACCGGTTCGCGGGCGACACCGGCGAGATCGTGTCCATCGAGCACTTCGGCGCCTCGGCGGACTACCAGACGCTGTTCCGCGAGTTCGGGTTCACGACGGAGAACGTCGTCGCGGCGGCCCGCCGCTCGCTGGCCCGGACCAAGTAAGAGACTTCAGGGGAGTTGACGAGATGAGCACCAATCCGCTGGCCGCGCTCAGCGACGCGGGCGTGTCGATCTGGCTGGACGACCTGTCCCGCGAGCGGCTGGACTCCGGCAACCTCGCCGGCCTGGTCGCCGAGCGGCACGTGGTGGGCGTGACCACCAACCCGACGATCTTCGCCGCCGCCCTGTCCAAGGGCTCGGCCTACGACGAGCAGGTGCGCGAGCTGGCTGCGCGCGGCGCCGACACCGACGCCGCCGTCCGCGAGATCACCACCACGGACGTGCGCAACGCGTGCGACCTGTTCCGCGACATCTACACCGCCACCGACGGCGTCGACGGCCGCGTGTCGATCGAGGTCGACCCGCGGCTGGCCAACGACACCGAGGCCACCGTCGCCGAGGCGCTCGACCTGGCCAAGGCCGTCGACCGGCCGAACCTGCTGGTGAAGATCCCGGCCACGGTCGAGGGCCTGCCCGCGATCACCCGGGTGCTCGCCGAGGGCATCAGCGTGAACGTGACGCTGATCTTCTCCGTGGAGCGCTACCGGCACGTGATGGAGGCGTTCGTCGCGGGCCTGGAGCAGGCCAAGGCCAACGGGCACGACCTGCGCGGCATCCACTCCGTGGCGTCGTTCTTCGTGTCCCGGGTGGACAGCGAGATCGACAAGCGGCTCGACGCGCTGGACACCCCGGCGGCGGCCGCGCTGCGCGGCAAGGCGGCCATCGCGAACGCGGTGCTGGCCTACGCGGCGTACGAGGAGACGTTCCGCGGCGAGCGCTGGGAGGCGCTGGCCGCCGCGGGCGCCCGCGCGCAGCGTCCACTGTGGGCGTCCACCGGTGTGAAGGACCCGCAGTACTCCGACACCCGGTACGTGGACCAGCTCGTGGTGGCCGACACGGTCAACACGATGCCGGAGAAGACCCTGCACGCGGTCGCCGACCACGGCAAGATCGAGGGCGACGCGGTCACCGGCCGCGCGGCGCAGGCGCAGGAGGTCTTCGACGGGCTGGTCGAGGTCGGCATCGACCTGGACGACGTGTTCGTCGTGCTGGAGACCGAGGGCGTCGACAAGTTCGAGAAGTCGTGGGCCGAACTGCTCGACACGGTGACCGGACAGCTGAACCAGGCCAAGGCCTGAGAGCCGAGAACGGGACAGGACTGACATGACCGAGGTGATCTCCGTGGAGATCGTCCGCACGCCGAACCAGAACCAGGTCGACACCGTCGTGGGCGACCTGGTCCGGGATTCGGCTCCGAGCAGGCTCACCGCGGGGGACGCCACCCTGTGGGGCGCCGACGCGGAGCCCGAGGCGTCGATCCGCCTGGCGTGGACGACGCTGCACGAGACGTCCCGCCCGCTGGTCGCGGAGATCACCGCGCTGCGCGACGAGCTGCTCGCCGAAGGCGTGGACCGCGTGGTCCTCGCCGGCATGGGCGGCTCGTCGCTCGCGCCCGAGGTGATCACGGGCACGGCAGGCGTGCCGCTGGTGGTGCTCGACACCACCGACCCCGGCCAGGTGGCCGAGGCGCTCGCGGGCGACCTGAAGCGCACGGTCGTGGTGGTGTCGTCCAAGTCGGGCGGCACCGTGGAGACCGACAGCCACCGGCGGATCTTCGAGGCCGCGTTCGCCGCGGCGGGCATCGACGCGGCGTCGCGGATCGTCGTGGTGACCGACCCGGGCTCGCCGCTGGAGGCGGCGTCGCGGGAAGCGGGCTACCGCAAGGTGTTCCTGGCCGACCCGCACGTCGGCGGCCGGTACTCGGCGCTGACCGCGTTCGGCCTGGTGCCCTCCGGGCTGGCGGGGGCGGACGTCGGCAAGCTGCTCGACGAGGCCGCCTCCGCCGCGCCGCTGGTGTCGGCCGACTCGCCGGACAACCCGGCGGTGGTGCTGGCGGCGACGTTCGCGGTGGCGCACGCGCACGGCGCGGAGAAGGTCGTGCTCGCCGACACCGGCTCGGGCATCGCCGGGTTCGGCGACTGGGCTGAGCAGCTGATCGCCGAGTCGACCGGCAAGAACGGCACCGGCCTGCTGCCCGTGGTGGTCGAGGGCCCGGGCGCGCCCGGTTTCGTGGACGCCCGCTCCGACGCCACGACCGTCGCGATCGGACCGGCCACCGGCTCGTCCACGCTGTCGGTCGAGGGCTCGCTCGGCGCGCAGTTCCTGGTGTGGGAGTACGCGACCGCGCTGGTGGGCCGGGTGCTGGAGATCAACCCGTTCGACCAGCCCGACGTGGAGGCGGCGAAGAAGGCGGCCCGGTCCCTGCTGGACTCCCCCGCCGCGTCGACGGTCGAGCCGGCCTTCGTGGACGGTCCGATCGAGGCCTACCCCAGCGAGGGCTGGCTGCCGGCGGACGTGAAGACGGTCGCCGAGGCGCTGAAGGCGCTGGTCGCCGCCGCGCCCGAGCACGGCTACCTGTCCGTGCAGGCCTACCTCGACCGGGTCGACGACGCGTCGTTCGCCCTCGTTCGCCCGGAGTTGGCGCAGCGTTCACACCTGCAGACCACCTTCGGGTGGGGACCGCGGTTCCTGCACTCGACCGGCCAGTACCACAAGGGCGGTCACCAGAACGGCGTGTTCCTGCAGCTGACCGGCGAGTCCGAGACGAAGCTGGACGTGCCGGACCGGCCGTACGACCTCAGCACGTTGCAGCTGGCCCAGGCGCTGGGCGACGGCCAGGTGCTCGCCGAGCGCGGGCGCCCGGTGCTGCGGCTGCACCTGACCGACCGCGTCGCCGGGCTCGCGCAGCTCGTCGAGGCAATCCAGGAGGACGGTTCGTGAGTGCGCCGACCAAGCGCAACCCGTTGCGCGACCCGCGGGACAAGCGGCTCCCGCGCATCGCCGGGCCGTCCGGCCTGGTGATCTTCGGCGTGACGGGCGACCTGTCGCGCAAGAAGCTCATGCCCGCCATCTACGACCTGGCCAACCGCGGCCTGCTGCCGCCGGGCTTCGCGCTCGTCGGCTTCGCCCGCCGCGACTGGGCCGACCAGGACTTCATGCAGGTCGTGCACGACGCCGTCAAGGAGCACGCGCGCACGCCGTTCCGGCAGGAGGTCTGGAACCAGCTCGCCGAGGGCATCCGGTTCGTGCAGGGCACCTTCGACGACGACGCGGCGTTCGACTCGCTCGCCGCGACGCTCGCCGACCTGGACCGCGAGCGCGGCACGGGCGGCAACCACGCGTTCTACCTGTCGGTGCCGCCCAGCGCGTTCACCACGGTGGTCAACCAGCTCAAGCGCGCGGGCCTGGCCACGCCGCCGACCGACAGCCCCGACCAGTGGCGCCGGGTGGTCATCGAGAAGCCGTTCGGCCACGACCTGGCCAGCGCCAAGCAGCTCAACAAGACCGTCAACGACGTCTTCCCCGAGGAGTCGGTGTTCCGCATCGACCACTACCTCGGCAAGGAGACGGTGCAGAACATCCTGGCGCTGCGCTTCGCCAACCAGCTCTACGAGCCCATCTGGAACGCCAACTACGTCGACCACGTGCAGATCACCATGGCCGAGGACATCGGCCTCGGCGGTCGCGCGGGCTACTACGACGGCATCGGCGCGGCCCGGGACGTGATCCAGAACCACCTGCTCCAGCTGCTCGCGCTGACCGCGATGGAGGAGCCGGTCTCGTTCCGGCCGAGCGACCTGCGCGCGGAGAAGGTCAAGGTGCTCTCGGCGACCCGCTCGATCGGGCCGTTCGACGAGACCACCGCCCGCGGCCAGTACACCGGTGGCTGGCAGGGCGGGCAGAAGGTGCTCGGGCTGCTGGAGGAAGGCGGGTTCGCGAAGGACTCGGTCACCGAGACCTACGCGGCCATCACCTGCGAGGTGAACACCCGCCGCTGGGCGGGCGTGCCGTTCTACCTGCGCACCGGCAAGCGCCTCGGCCGCCGCGTCACCGAGGTGGCCGTGGTGTTCAAGCGCGCGCCGCACCTGCCGTTCGACGACACCGCCACCGAGGAGCTGGGGCAGAACGCCCTGGTGGTGCGCGTGCAGCCGGACGAGGGCGTGACCATCCGGTTCGGCTCCAAGGTGCCGGGCAACTCGATGGAGGTCCGCGACGTCACGATGGACTTCGGCTACGGCCACGCGTTCACCGAGTCCTCGCCGGAGGCCTACGAGCGGCTGCTGCTGGACGTGCTGCTCGGCGAGCCGTCGCTGTTCCCGAAGAACGACGAGGTCGAGCTGTCCTGGGAGATCCTGGACCCCGTGATCAAGCACTGGAGCGCCACCGGCGCGCCGGAGAAGTACAAGGCAGGCACCTGGGGACCGGCGTCGGCGGACGAGATGCTGGCCCGCACCGGCAGGCACTGGAGGCGTCCGTGATCATCGACCTGCCCTCGACCACCACGTCGCAGGTCAACAGCAAGCTCGTGCGGCTGCGCGAGGAAGGCGGCGCGGTCACCCTCGGCCGGGTGCTGACGCTGGTCATCGTGACCGACGACGGCACCAAGACCGAGGACGCCATCGACGCGGCCAACGACGCCAGCCGCGAGCACCCCTGCCGGGTGATCGTGGTGGCGCGCGGCGCGCGCAAGGCCGCGCCCCGGCTCGACGCGCAGATCCGCGTCGGCGGTGACGCGGGCGCGTCCGAGGTCATCGTGCTGCGCCTGTACGGCGAGCTGGCCAACGAGGGCGCTTCGTGCGTCGTGCCGCTGCTGCTGCCGGACACCCCGGTGGTGGCGTGGTGGCCGAACGAGGCGCCCGCCGTGCCCGCCGAGGACCCCATCGGGCAGCTCGCGCAGCGCCGGATCACCGACGCGGCGGCGGAGAAGAACCCGATCCGGGCGTTGGAGCAGCGCCGGACGGGCTACCGGCCCGGCGACACGGACCTGGCGTGGACGCGGCTGACGCTGTGGCGGGCGATGCTCGCGTCGGCGTTCGACCTGCCGCCGCACGAGAAGGTCACCGAGGCCGAGGTGAGCGGCGAGAGCGACTCGCCGTCGACCGACCTGCTGGCCGCGTGGCTCGCCGGGTGCCTGCGGGTGCCGGTGAAGCGGGTGAAGGCCAGTCGCGGCGAGGGCATCGTCGACGTGCGGCTGGAGCGCCGGTCCGGGCTGGTCGAGCTGTCGCGCCCGGACGGCAAGGTGGGCACGCTGACCCAGCCCGGCCAGCCGGAGCGGAGGGTCGCGCTGCAGCGCCGCCAGGTGCGGGACTGCCTGGCCGAGGAGCTGCGCCGGCTCGACCCGGACGAGGTGTACGAGGCGGCGTTGCGGTCGCTGGGCAAGGTCGTGCGCGGTCGGACCGCGCCGAAGGCCACCGCCGCGGCGCGCAAGCCTGCGCGGGCCGGGTCCGGGGCCGCGTCCGGTCCCGCGTCCGGGGCCGCCAAGGCGAAGTCGGACGGCGGTCCGGGCGCGGGGGCCGACACCCGGCCCGCCGGCGCTTCGGCGGAGGTCGCGGCTTCGGCGGACTCGAAGGCGGGCTCGAAGGTGGACGGCAAGGTGGACGGCAGGCCCGCGAAGGCGCCGGCGAAGACCGCCGCCGCCAAGACCGCGGCGCCGAAGTCCTCCGGTGGCAAGGCCGCTCCCAAGGCCGCCGCGAAGGCCGCGCCCAAGGCGGCGAAGGCGAAGGCGGGCTCGTGAGCCGGCCCGAGGTGGTGGTGCACCGTGACGGCGACCTGCTGGCCGCCGCCGCGGCCGCCCGCCTGGTCACCAGCCTGGTGGACGCGCAGACCGCGCGCGGGTCGGCGTCGTTGGTGCTGACCGGCGGCAGGACCGGCATCGCGGTGCTGGAGCAGCTGCGCACCACGCCCGCCCGCGACGCGGTGGACTGGACCCGGGTCGACCTGTACTGGGGCGACGAGCGGTTCCTGCCCGCCGGGCACCCCGACCGCAACGAGACGCAGGCGCGGGAGGCGTTGCTGGACCACGTGCCGGTGCCGGCTTCGCGCGTGCACGTGATGGAGCCGTCCGACGGGCGGTTCGGCGACGACCCCGAGGCCGCCGCCGAGGCGTACGCCGCCGTGCTCGCCGCCGCGGCGGGCCCGGACGGTGCCGTGCCGTCGTTCGACGTGTGCCTGCTCGGTGTCGGGGAGGAGGGGCACGTGGCCTCGATCTTCCCGGAGTCGCCCGCGGTGGTGGAGCGGGAGCGCGCCGTCGTCGCGGTGCGCGACTGCCCCAAGCCGCCGCCGACCCGGGTGAGCCTCACCCTGCCCGCCATCCGCGCGGCGCGCGAGGTGTGGCTGATGACGACGGGTGCGGCGAAGGGCGAGGCCGTGGCCCTCGGCCTGACCGGCGCCGACGAAGCCCAACTGCCGGCCGCGGGCGCCCGTGGTCGGCAGCGCACGCTGTGGCTGCTCGACACGGCCGCCGCCGCGAAGGCGCCGACCACCCCGCCGTCGGCCTGACCCACCCCCTCCGCTGCCGCCGTCGTCCGTTCCGGGCGACGGCGGCAGCGGCGTTCTCGGGGTGATTTGGCGCACTCGCGGGCCGTCTTCACGCACGTTGTCCGCTCACCGGACGTTCGCGCTCGCAATTTTGTGCGGCGTCGGGCGTCCCGTTCGGGTAAT
This sequence comes from Actinosynnema sp. NPDC049800, assembly GCF_040656635.1. Classification (NCBI taxonomy): domain Bacteria; kingdom Bacillati; phylum Actinomycetota; class Actinomycetes; order Pseudonocardiales; family Pseudonocardiaceae; genus Actinosynnema; species Actinosynnema sp. NPDC049800. Next base: position 30,845 of record NZ_JBFAMT010000074.1, read on the forward strand.
CACAGCATCTCGAAGGGTGAGCGGGTCGTTCGAGCGGGTCGGGGGCGGAAAGGCGGGTCATGCCAAGCGTGATGACAGCGCAGTACGGTGAGGACCGGCGGACAGCTGACACAGGAGGTCGAACCCTGGCCGGCAACGCTGTCGAAAGACTGCCGAGCGGTCGGGTCAACGGCGTCGCGACCGAGCGGGTGCGGCGTGCTGCCCGCCTCGGGGCGCTCGGGCGGTTCCTCTCCCGCGTGCTCGGCCGGCACCGGCAGCTCGCGTTCGACGCGGCGGCCGTCGGCATCGCGGCGCTGGACGTGTGGCTGCGGGTCGTGCCCGAGGCCGAGCCGTACAACTACGTGCTGTCGGTCGTGTCGGTGGCGGCGGTGGCGCTGCGCCGGCGGTTCCCGTTCCTGGTCGTGCTGATCACCGTGCCCGGGTTCCTGGCCGGGTGGGCGCAGTTGGCGGCGATGATCGCGCTGGGGACGTTGGCGCGGCAGCAGCTGCTGTCGAAGCAGACCTACATCGGCGCGGCGCTGGTGTGGCTGAGCCGGTTCTTCGTGTGGCCGCCGGCCGAGTTCGCGGCGTTGGACTGGAAGACGCACGTCCACAACGCCATCTACGGGTGCATCGTGGCGGGGATGCCGATCGCGATCGGGTTGCTGGCGCACGCGCGGGAGGAGTTGTCGGCGCGGATCGCCGAGCTGGCCGCGAGCCGGGAGCGGGAGCGGATGCTGCACGCGCACGCGGTGCGGGCGGACGAGCGGGCCAGGTTGGCGCGGGAGATGCACGACGTCGTGTCGCACCAGGTGAGCTTGATCGCGATGCAGGCGGGTGCGCTGCGGATGGCGGCGGCCGACCCGAACGCGAAGCAGGTCGCCGGGACGATCCGGATGTTGAGCACGAGGACGTTGGACGAGCTGCGGCAGCTGGTCAGCGTGCTGCGGACGACGAGCGGCGAGGACTCGCCGCAGCCCCGGGTCGAGGATTTGGCGCAGCTGGTGGGTGCGGCGGGGATTCCGGCGACGTTGACCGTGCGGGGCCCGATGGCCGATCTGCCGGCTCCGGTGTCGGGCGCGGCGTACCGGGTGGTGCAGGAGGCGTTGACGAACGTGCGGAAGCACGCGTGCGGTGCGGCGACGGCCGTGTCGGTGGTGGCCGATGCCGATCAGCTGCGCGTGGAGGTGCGCAACGAGGCGCCGGAGGGTGCGGTCGGGTCGGTGGACGGGGCGGCGTTGCCCAGCGGTGGTCATGGGTTGGTGGGGCTGAGGGAGCGTGCGGCGTTGTTGAACGGTGAGCTGGAGGCGGGGCCGACGGACAGCGGCGGCTTCACGGTGAGGGTGATGTTTCCCCTGGTCAGGACCCTCAAGCCCTGATTCCGCCCGTCACGCTAATGGGTGATCATTCTGGAATCATCAAACGAAACACTGTTATCGTCGATCTCGAACGTCGGTTGAAACAACGAGGCCGCCGACCAACCCCCGGCCCGTCCGAACCTCGCGGCGCACAGGAGGGGAGCGCGCCGCGAGCAGCGGACGGACGACGGACAACGGAGCACGAGCACGACGAAGGAGCCCGAGGTAAGGAACACGAGGAAGGAGCCACCCAAGAAGGAACCGCACCGAAGCAACACCCAACCCCCACCCCACCTCACCCACCGCCGCCAGCAGTCGGCACCCGATGGCCCGCCGGGCATCACGCTTGCCGCCGCACAGCTGCCGGCAGCGCTGCCCGAACACCGGCTCACCGGCAACCCACGACCGCCCGCCGCACGATCAGCCTGCCGCCACACTCGCAGGCATCGAGCGCCCGCACACACCCGCCCGAACCTGCGCCCGCCGCCCAGACAGCCGCCTGACCCGAAGCCTGTCGGTGCCAGCGGCCGCCGGTGGCAGATGTCGGCGCTGGCAGATGTCGGCGCTGGCAGCGATCGCATGCCGGCACCGGTCGAGTGGTAGCAGCGGCCAGTGGCGCACGTGCAGCCGGTCGGCGCACACGGCCGTCGGCGCGGAGAGCTGGCCGTGCATGTGGCCGTCGGCGCGGAGGGCTGGCCGTACACGGCCAGCAGCAGAGTCGAGGGCTGGCCGTGCGTGCGGCCACCAGAGTGGTGGGCTGACCGTGCGCGTAGCCGTCAGCGGAGAGCTGACCGTCGGGTGGCTACGGCCGTGCACAGTGCCGCCGCCACGCCCAGCCCGCCGCACACGAGCGCCGGCCACAAGTCAGGTGTGTGACGCAGCAGCACGGACGGCAGGAGCCACACGGCCACGCCGAGCGCGAAGCCCAACGGCGCCGACGCGACCACCGCCGCAGTCCCCGCCCGTCGTCGCCGCAGGGACCGCAGGATCGACTCCAGGTACGCGAGCGCGAACAGCAGCAGCACCGCGCTCCCCGCGCCCATGATGCTGATCATCGGGTGCGTGACCGGGCGGAGGGAGTAGTCGGTGGACTGGCCGTCGGCCGTCACCGTGGCCACGGCGGCGCCGCCCACGATCCACCGGCTCGCGCCCGGCAGCTCGAACGACAGTGAGGTGGTAGGCGAGGAGGGGGTGGAGGCGGGTTCGGAGGAGGACGTGGAGGCGGGGGCGGGTGGGGAGGCGGGGACGTCGGCCAGGGTGATGCCGACCGCCGTCACGGCGAGGCGCGCGGTCGCCGGGTTGCCTTGGCCCACGGTGACCGGCTTGCTCAGGTCGACGTCGAGGGCGGGCAGGGCGCGGCCCGGCAGGGCGAACGGGATGGTGATCATCACGGCCGCGGCGAGGGCGGCGGCCAGCGCGAACCAGCGGGCGGGCTTCGGGGCGGCGGTGGCGGCCAGGACCTGCGCGGCCGGGACGAGGGTCTGCGAGCCCAGCCGCGCGGGGGTCGACGGAGCGTCCACGAGCGTCGCCCGAACGGGCATGTCGAGGATTTCCCGCGGCACGGCGGAACCGGTCGCGGGACGAGTGCTCGCGGCGGCGACCTGCGGGCTCAGGTGGACCGGTTCGCCGAGGCGCAGCAGCCAGTCCCGGCCGAAGACCTCCGCCGCCGCGCCCGCCAGGTCCACCGCGAACGTCTCCGCGTTGCGGTACCGGGCCTGCGGGTCGCGTTCGATCCCCCGCATGATCACTCGGGCGAGTGGATCAGGTACCTCGATCAGGGGGCGGGGCTGCTGGTAGACGTGACGCTGGATCATCGCCAACGCCCCACCACCGCTGTCGAACGGCAGCCGGCCGCTGAGCAGCTCGTACAGCACCGTCGCCGCACCGTAGACGTCGGCCGCCGGGCTGAGCGGGTTGCCCAGCGCCTGTTCCGGCGACAGGTACGCGGGCGTGCCGAGCACCTGCCCGCCGTGCGTCACGAGCGTCGCACCCTCGCTCACCACCTGCGAGATCCCGAAATCGGCGACCTTGAGGACCCCACCGGCGGTGAAGAGCAGGTTCTTCGGCTTCACGTCCAGGTGCAGCACCCCGGCCCCGTGCGCCGCGTGCAGACCGGACAGCATCGCCAGACCGATGGCGCACGACGAAGCGGGCGTGACACCCGAACCGGTGAACTTCGACCACACCGTGCCACCGTCGAGCTTCTCCATCACCAGCAGGTGCTCGCCGCGGTCCTGGACGTAGTCGTACACGGGCACGATGTGCGGGTGGTCGAGCCGCGCCAGCAGCCGCGCCTCGTGCGCGAACCGGGCGCTCATCCGCTCGTCCGACGCGAGCACACCGGGCAGCCGCTTCACCGCCACCGCCCGCCCCAACGGCCGGTGCACGGCCGCGTACACGACCCCCATCCCGCCGCGCCCGACCTCCGCGCCGAGCTCGTACTGCGGCAGCGCCGCGACGACGTTCGCCGACACCGTCACGCCGCACCGCCCGGCAACGGCCGCGTGATGCGCTGCGTGCTCTCCGGGTCGACCGGACCGCCCGGACCGACCGGGGCCAGGTCGTCCGCGTCCGGGTGCGGTGTCAGGTAGCCCAGGGCGAACGCGACCGCCGCCGCGCCCAGCACGAACGGGATCTCCGCGGCCGGTGACGGCGCCATGATCCGCAGCACGGACAGCGAGATCACCGCGACGAGCCCGGTGCCGACGCCGGCGGGCAGGAACCGCATCGCCCGCTGCCACCGGTTCGCGGGCAGCCGCCGGCGGGCCAGCGCGAACAGCGCGCCCGCCCACGCCAGCAGGGTCAGCCCGAACAAGGCCAGCCCGAACACCCCGTAGACCGACCACAGCGACCCGCGCACGTCACCGGTCATGCCGATCGACGCGAGCACGTCGCGGTTGGTGTCGAGCACTTCCAGCTCGGTCGGCAGCAGGCCGGTCGCCTGGCCGCCGAGCTGCCCGAGGTCGAGCACGAACCCGCGCGTGACGCTCTCCTTGGCGGGCACGTCGAACGGCACGGTCGTGTCGTAGGAGAAGAACGTCAGCGCCAGCGCAGTGCCGGACAGCCGGATCGTCTTGATGTGCCGGACCGTGTCGGTTCCGTTGTGGACGGTCACGGAGATCAGGGAGGAGCGGGACGGGTCGAGCAGCAACTCGTCCTCGCCGACCGGTGTGCCGTCCACCGTGGCGTCGATGGTGACCGCGTCCCCGGCGGCGTGGGCCGGGGCGACGCCGAGGAAGATCCCGCACAGGAGCAGTAAACCGACGCTGCTCATAATGCGTCTCACAAGGGCACCTCATCGGGGGTCGCGGACTGGTCCGGGAGTCGGCATGCGATCGGCAGGAACACTAGCTCTACTCGGTGCCTTGGCATATGGCGTTACGGCGCTCGTAGCGGCACCGGTATCGGCGCAGCAGCAGGGCGTCGCGACCGCGAGCCCGGATTCCGGTCCGGCGGGCAGCACGTTCACGCTGAGTTGGACCGGCGTGTACCTCGACCCGGACTGCTCGAACCCCACCGTGCAGATCCTGTGGGACGGCGGGCGGGTGATCGGCAGCGGCAGGCACGCGGGTCGCGGCACGGGTTCGGGCACGGCGACCGTGCCGTCGGACGCGGGCGTCGGGACGCACCGGGTCACGGCGCGCCCGCAGTGCGCGGCGACGTCGAACCCGACGGACAGCTTCACGGTGACCGCGAGGCCGACCACGACCACGACCCCGCCGCCGGTCACGACGACGACCGCTCCCCCGGTGACCACGACGACCACCACGCGCCCGACGACCACCACCACCCGGCCGACGACGACCACGACAACCGCGACGACGACAACCACGACGGACAGCTCCGCGCCGACCACGACCGCCACCACGAGGCCGTTCGACGGTGACGGCGCGCTGACGTTGGACAAGGACAACATCCAGCCGGGTGACCCGTTGACGGCCACCGGCACGGGCTGTGACCCGGGGTCGTCGGTGCGGCTCAGCGCGCTGGGCGAGGCCGTCGGCGCGGCGAAGGCGGACGGCTCGGGCACGTTCAGCACCAGGGTCGAGTTCACCACGATCCAGCCGGGTCGCCACGTGATCCGCGCCGACTGCGGTGTGGTGCTGGTCGGGAGCGTGGACGTGGCGTTGACCAGCTCGACCGGCGGCACGACGTCCACCCTGGTGATCCTGGTGTTCTTCCTGCTCGTGGGCGCGATCATGGTCCGGCGCCAGTTCGCCGGCCTGTTCACCAAGCGGTCCTGAGGCGAGCGGGACCTGAGGCGAACCGGGCCTGAGCGGGGCAAACCTGAGCGGGCCCGAAGACGATGACGGCCCGAAGACGACGAAGGCCCCGGCGGGGAAGGGCGGATTCCAGGGGTCGTCGCAACACAACTGATCAACTGGCTTAGGTCAGGAGCTTAGCCAAACGCTCGGCTGGGGTGTCCCAGCCGAGCGTTTTGCGTGGGCGGCCGTTGAGTTCGGCGGCGACGGCGGCCAGATTCTCGGCGCTGTGGACGGCCAGGTCGGTGCTCTTGGGGAAATACTGGCGCAGCAGGCCGTTGGTGTTTTCGTTGCTGCCGCGTTGCCAGGGGCTGG
>NZ_JBFAMT010000075.1:0-36754 GCF_040656635.1 Actinosynnema sp. NPDC049800
GGCGGCCACACCGGGCCGTCACCCCGACTTCCGCCTGGTTCCTACCACAAGCGCCACCCAGGCGCCCGCACGGAAGAGGGTGCACTAGTGACCACCACCGTGTACGTCCCGCGCGACGCCGCCGCCCTCTCGGTCGGCGCGGACGCCGTCGCCGCCGCGATCACCCGGGAAGCCGCGCTCGCGGGTCGGGCCGTCCGGGTCGTGCGCAACGGCTCGCGCGGCATGTTGTGGCTGGAGACGCTGGTCGAGGTGACCACCGACGCGGGCCGGATCGGGTACGGGCCGGTGACCGCGGACGCCGTGCCCGGGTTGGTCGCCGCGGGGATGTTGGACGGCGCCGAGCACGACCTGCGGGTGGGGGTGGTCGAGGAGCTGCCGTGGTTCCGCGCCCAGCACCGGCTGTGCTTCGCGCGCGTCGGCGTCACCGACCCGTTGTCGCCCGACGACTACCTCGCGCACGGCGGGATGACGGGTCTGCGGCGGGCGTTGGAGATCGGACCGGCGGCGACGGTCGCCGAGGTGACCGACTCGGGGTTGCGCGGACGTGGCGGCGCGGGGTTCCCGGCGGGCATCAAGTGGAAGACGGTCGCGGACACGCCCGGCGAGCTGAAGTTCGTGTGCTGCAACGCCGACGAGGGCGACAGCGGCACGTTCGCCGACCGGATGCTCATCGAGGGCGACCCGTTCTGCCTGATCGAGGGAATGGCCATCGCGGCCTTCGCGGTCGGCGCCACCGAGGGCTACATCTACCTGCGGTCGGAGTACCCCGAAGCGGTGCGGACGTTCCGCCGGGCGATCGACATCGCGTACGCGCAGGGCTGGCTCGGGGACGACGTGCTCGGCTCCGGGCTGAAGTTCGACCTGATGGTGCGCGTCGGCGCGGGCGCGTACATCTGCGGCGAGGAGACCTCCATGCTGGAGAGCCTGGAGGGCAAGCGGGGCGTGGTGCGGGCGAAACCGCCGATCCCCGCGATCACCGGCCTGTTCGGCAAGCCGACCGTGGTGAACAACGTGCTCACGCTGGCGTCCGTGCCCACGATCCTGGCCGACGGCGGCACGTCCTACCAGGCGTTGGGCGTGCAGCGGTCGCGTGGCACGCAGGTGTTCCAGCTGGCCGGGAACATCGCGCGCGGCGGCGTGTTCGAGACGGCGTTCGGCATCTCGCTGCGCGACCTGGTCGAGGTGCACGGCGGCGGCACGCTGTCCGGCCGGCCGGTGCGCGCGGTGCAGGTGGGCGGGCCGCTCGGGGCGTACCTGCCGGCGTCCGGGCTGGACCTGGCGATGGACTACGAGGCGTTCGCCGAGGCGGGCGCGATGCTCGGCCACGGCGGGATCGTGGTGTTCGACGACACCGTGGACATGGCGTCCATGGCGCGCTTCGCGTTCTCGTTCTGCGCGGAGGAGTCCTGCGGCAAGTGCACGCCGTGCCGGGTGGGCGCGGTGCGCGGGGTCGAGGTGATCGACCGGATCGTCGGCGGCGAGGACGTCGACGACAACCTCGCCCTGCTCGGCGACCTCTGCGAGCTGATGGCCGACGGGTCGTTGTGCGCGATGGGCGGCCTCACGCCCAACCCGGTGCGGAGCGCGCTCCAGCACTTCGCCGACGACTTCACCCCAAGGAGGGTCACCCCGTGACGATCTTGAAGGAACCGGACTTCGGCACACCGGCCGCGACGTCCTCGACCTCGGTGACGGTGGAGGTCGACGGCATCCCGGTGACCGTGCCCGCGGGCACGTCGGTCATGCGCGCCGCCGCGACCAGCGGCATCGACATCCCCAAGCTGTGCGCGACGGACAGCCTGGAGGCGTTCGGGTCGTGCCGGCTGTGCCTGGTGGAGATCGACGGCAGGCGCGGCACGCCCGCGTCGTGCACCACGCCGGTCGCCGACGGGATGAAGGTGCGCACCCAGACGCCGAAGCTGGCGAAGCTGCGGCAGGGCGTGATGGAGCTCTACATCTCCGACCACCCGCTGGACTGCCTGACCTGCTCGGCCAACGGCGACTGCGAGCTGCAGGACATGTCCGGCGCGGTCGGGTTGCGGCAGGTGCGGTACGGGTACGAGGGCGAGAACCACCTGTCGCTGGAGAAGGACACCAGCAACCCGTACTTCGACTTCGAGCCGTCCAAGTGCATCTCGTGCTCGCGGTGCGTGCGGGCGTGCGGCGAGGTGCAGGGCACGTTCGCGCTGACGATCGAGGGGCGCGGGTTCGAGTCGCAGGTGTCGGCGGGCGGCGTGCCGTTCATGGAGTCGGAGTGCGTGTCGTGCGGCGCGTGCGTGCAGGCGTGCCCGACGGCGACGTTGCAGGAGAAGTCCGTGGTGCAGTTGGGGATGCCCAGCCGGACCGTGCTGACGACGTGCGCGTACTGCGGTGTCGGGTGCTCGTTCAAGGCCGAGCTGCGCGGTGACGAGCTGGTGCGGATGGTGCCGTACAAGGACGGCGGCGCGAACGAGGGTCACTCGTGCGTGAAGGGTCGGTTCGCGTTCGGCTACGCCACGCACCCGGACCGGGTGATGTCGCCGATGGTGCGCGAGAAGATCACCGATCCGTGGCGTGAGGTGTCGTGGGAGGAGGCGATCGGCTACACCGCGTCGCGGATGCGGGAGATCCAGGCCGTCCACGGCGTCGGTGCGATCGGCGGCATCACGTCGTCGCGGTGCACCAACGAAGAGGTGTACGTGGTGCAGAAGCTCGTGCGGGCGGCGTTCGGGAACAACAACGTCGACACGTGCGCGCGGGTGTGCCACTCCCCCACCGGGTACGGGCTCAAGCAGACGTTCGGCGAGTCGGCGGGCACCCAGGACTTCCGGTCGGTGGCGGCGGCGGACGTGATCGTGGTGATCGGCGCCAACCCGACCGACGGTCACCCGGTGTTCGCGTCGCGGATGAAGCGGCGGCTGCGGGAGGGCGCGAAGCTCGTCGTGATCGACCCCCGGCGGATCGACCTGGTGCGCTCGCCGCACGTGCGGGCCACCCACCACCTGCAACTGCAACCTGGCACGAACGTGGCCGTGGTGAACGCGTTCGCGCACGTCGTCGTGACCGAAGGGCTGGTCGACGCCGACTTCGTGGCGGCGCGGTGCGAGGGGTACGAGGAGTGGGCGGAGTTCATCGCGCGGCCGGAGAACAGCCCCGAGGTGGTCGAGTCGATCACCGGGGTGCCGGCGTCGGAGATCCGCGCGGCGGCCCGGCTGTACGCGACGGGTGGGAACGCGGCGATCTACTACGGGCTGGGCGTGACCGAGCACAGCCAGGGGTCGACCATGGTGATGGGCATGGCGAACCTGGCCATGGCGACCGGCAACGTCGGCCGGGACGGCGTCGGCGTGAACCCGTTGCGCGGGCAGAACAACGTGCAGGGGTCGTGCGACATGGGGTCGTTCCCGCACGAGCTGCCGGGCTACCGGCACGTGTCGGACGACGCGGTGCGGACGGTGTTCGAGCAGGTGTGGGGGCGCAGCATCCTGCCGACGCCCGGCCTGCGCATCCCGAACATGTTCGACTCGGCCATCGCGGGCACGTTCCGCGGGCTGTTCGTGCAGGGCGAGGACATCGCGCAGTCCGACCCGAACCTCGCGCACGTGACGGCGGCGTTGACCGCGATGGACCTGGTCGTGGTGCAGGACCTGTTCCTCAACGAGACGTCGAAGTTCGCGCACGTGTTCCTGCCCGGCACGTCGTTCCTGGAGAAGGACGGCACGTTCACCAACGCCGAGCGGCGGATCAACCGGGTGCGGCCGGTGATGGCGCCGAAGACCGGCAAGCACGAGTGGCAGATCGTGTGCGAGCTGGCGGCGGCGCTGGGCTACGACATGCCCTACACGCACCCGCGCGAGATCATGGACGAGATCGCGGCGCTGACGCCGACGTTCGCCGGGGTGTCGTTCGCCGCGCTCGACCGGTTGGGCAGCATCCAGTGGCCGTGCGACGAGGACGCGCCGGCCGGCACGCCGACCATGCACGTGGACTCGTTCACCCGCGGCAAGGGCAGGTTCGTGCCGACGTCGTTCGTGCCGACGAGCGAGCGCACGACCCGCAAGTTCCCGTTGATCCTGACCACGGGGCGGATCCTGAGCCAGTACAACGTGGGCGCGCAGACCAGGCGGACGGCGAACATCGCGTGGCACCCGGAGGACGTGCTGGAGATCCACCCGCACGACGCCGAGGTGCGCGGGATCGGCGACGGCGACTCGGTCACGCTGGCCAGTCGGGTGGGCGCGACGTCGCTGCACGCGGTGATCTCCGACCGCATGCCGGTCGGTGTCGTGTACACGACGTTCCACCACCCCGTGACCGGGGCGAACGTGGTGACCACGGAGAACTCCGACTGGGCGACCAACTGCCCGGAGTACAAGGTCACCGCGGTCCAGGTGGCCCTGCGCGCCGAGGGCGCCGAGGCCGCGTCGGTCCCGGGCGCGCGTGCACGGGCGGTGGTCGACTGATGAGCGGCACAACCCCACCCACGGTCCGCCTGGCGAACGAGATCGCCCGCCAGTTCCACCACCAACCACCGGCCACCGCCGCGACCGCCGTCGCCGGCCACATCGAGCGCTTCTGGGATCCCCGGATGCGCACCGACCTGCAACACCACGTCGTCACGTCGCCGGAGTCCCTGGACCCGGTGGCGTTGGCGGCGGCCAGGCTGGTCGGTTCCTGAGCCGGGCGGGGTGGCCGGCGCCCACATCCGCCGGACGCCGGTCACCTCGACAACGCGGCCAACCCGTCGCGGATCGAGGCCACGAACGGGTGCTCCTCGTCCAGCGTGCGGACCGCGAGCGCCAACACCGCCCGCAGTTCGCGCTCGGCCTCGCCCCAGCGCCGCTGCTCGGACAGGACCACGGCCAGGTGGTAGCGGCTGAACAGGGTGTTGACGTGCCCGGCCCCGTGCACCCGCGCCGACAGCAACGACAACGCGCGGAACTCGCTCTCGGCCTCCGGGTGCCGTCCCTGTCGGTGCAGCAGGGTGCCGAGGCACAGGCGGCTGTCCAGCGTGTCCGGGTGCGACGCCCCGAGTGCCCGCTCCAGCCCGACGATCACCACCCGGTGGTGGTCCTCGGCCGCGACCAGGTCGCCCCGTTGTTCGCTGAGGTGGCCCAGCTGGTGTCGCACGCCCAGCACCAGGTGGTGCTCGGGGCCGAGTGCGGCTTCGCGTGCCGCCAAGACGGCCCTGAACTCGGTCTCGGCCTCGTCGAACCGCTCCTGCTTGCGCAGGATGCGGGCCCGGCAGTGCCGCGTCTTCAGCGTGTTCGGGTGGGTGGCGCCGAACAGCCGAACCTGCGCCTCGATCACCTGCCGGTGCTCGGCCTCCGCGGCCGGGAGACTGTCCTTCTCCTCGAGCAGGTGGCCGAAGTCGTGCCGGACCGCCAAGGTCTGCGGGTGCTCGTCGCCGAGCACCCGCACGAACTCGTCCAACGCCCTGCGGTGCTCGACCTCGGCCTCGTCGAACCGCAGTCGTGAGCGCAGCAGGCCGGAGAGGAACCACCGGGCGTTCAGCGGGCTTTCGGGGGCCGAGCACGCCCTCCGCAGCTCCGCTTCCGCCTCGCCCAACCGGCCTAGCTGTTGGAGGACGCGAGCGTGGCAGACGCGGACGATCTGGGTGAAGGCGTCGTCGTCACCCCGGTGCTCGACGCTGGTCGCCAACAACTCCCGGTGCTCGTCCGCCGCCCGGGCCAGGCGGCCCCTGTCCCACAGCAGGTGTCCGAACCTGTGCTTCGCTTCGAGCGTGTCCAGTGCCGTCGGCCCGAGCACCCGGCCGCGTTCGGCCACCACGTCCCGGAGCTCGGCTTCCGCTTCCTCCGACCGGCCGAGGTCGTGCAGGATCTCGGCCAGGCAGGCGCGGACGTCGAGGATGTGCGACGGTTCCGCGGCCATCTTCTCGAGGTCGTGCAGCAGCGCGCGGTGCTCGGTCTCGGCCAGGGGCAGGTCGCCCTTGCTCCGCCGAAGGTCCGCCCGGGAGTGCCGGACCGTGAGCGTGCTCTCGCTGTCGGGCCCCATCACCCGCAGGCACACGGCGATGGACCGGTCGTAGAGCGCCTCCGACAACGGGTACAGGCCGACCGCCCTGGTGTACTCCGCACCGTTGAAGAGCACGATCGCCGTCGCTTCTTCGAGTTCGAGGTCATCGCTCTCGCCGAGGACCTCCAAGTGCGGCACCACCAAGCGCCATCGCGGCCAGGCCTCCGGGTCCCGTCCCCAGTACTCCTTCGTCGCGGCGTGCAGCAGGCGGGCGACCAGGGCTTCGTAGGCCTGTCGGTTCTGCTCGAAGTCCGGTTGGTGGCGGTTGGCGCTGCGGACCACCGGGTGGACGACGACGCTCGACTCCACCACGTCGAGCAGACCGACGTCCTGGAGTGCCCTGAGCAGCACGGACAGCTGGGCCGCGGTGACGGAGGTGAGGAGGGCGGATTCGGCCATGACGGCGGCGTCCAGGACGAAGGCGGGGACGGGGGCCTCGGCGAAGGTCGAGATCAGGCGCAGGAGTTGGCGGGTCTGCGGTTGGCCGCGTTCGGCCAGCAGGTCCATCGACATCTCCCACGTGCGACTCAGGGATTCCCTCGGGGAGGCGGGCTCGCCCTCGGTCAGTTCGGTGAAGCTCTGGTCCCAGCGCTCCAGGTAGGCCTTGAAAGTGGTCGGCGGTTCCAGGCCCGGCAGGGCCAGGGCGTCCTGGGCCACGGCCAGGTAGCGGCCGGCCAGGCGCAGGGCCAAGGGGAGGCCGCCCAGGCGTCGGGCCAGGGCGGTGGCGTCCTCCCGGGTGCCCGCGTGGGCGTGGTCGAGCAGCACTTGCGCGCCGTCGTCGGGGTCGAGTTGGCGCACGTGGTGCACCCGCGCGGCAGGTGGCCAGCCGGTGGCGGCGCGGCTGGTGACCAGGATCGAGCCGGTCGAGTTCGGCGACCTCAGCCAGCCGTTGCCGTCGGCCACCCGGTGGTTCGCGGCGGCGAGGACGTCCGGGTCGTCGGCGTTGTCGAAGACCAACGCCCACGGTTCCGGCTGGTGGTCGAGGTTGCGCCACAGCAGTTCGATCGCCGAGCCTCCCCGGCCCGCCCACGCCTCCTGGACCTCGTGCGAGTCGGCGCCGGCCTGCAACGCCACCTCCGCCAAGCCCGCCACCAGGCTGTCCCGCGACGACGCGTCCACCCACCACACCCTCGGCAGACCCCGGGCCACGTCGAGCGCGACGGTGGTCTTGCCGAAGCCGCCGCCCGCGGCCAGCACGGCGATCGAGCCGCCCAGGTCGTCGGTCAGCGCGGCGACCAACTCCGACCTGCCGCGCACCTTGTGGTTGAGGCGGCCCAGCGGCGGCGCCACCGACGTGCCCGAGGTGATCGGGGCCGGACGGTCGCCGTAGTAGTGGTTGGTCGTGTGGTTGATGTCGCGCAGGGCCTGTTCGGTGCTGCCGCCGAACGTCGCCTCCGCCCGCTGGGTGTCTGCCACGGTCGAGCTATATCACCCCCTGTCGCGAGTGGAATCCGCTTTGTGCGGAGTCACGGGGTCGCCAGGGCCTCCGTCGGTGCGAGGCGGCCGGCCCTGACCGCGGGGTAGAGGCCCGCCAAGGCGCCGATGACGGCGGTGGCGGCGACTCCGCCCAGCGTTGCCCAGGCCGGCACCAGGGACGGCCAGCCCTGGTAGCCGGCGTAGGCCGCGGTGACCAGGACGCCCAGGACCGCGCCCGCCGCGCCGCCCAGTGCGGACAGGAGGAGTGATTCGGTCAGGAACTGGGTGCGGATCTGGGACCTGGTGGCGCCCAGCGATCTTCGGAGACCGATCTCGGCCCGGCGCTCCAGGACCGAGATGACCATGGTGTTGGCCACGCCGACGCCGCCGACCAGCAGGGCCACCGCGCCCAGGCCGAGGAGCAGGGCGTTGAGGGTCTCGTCGGTGGCTTGTTTCGCCGCCAGGGCGTCCGAGGGCCTGGACACCTCCACTTCGTCGGGGTGCTCGGGGTTGGCGGTCGCGGCCAGGTTGGCTTGGACGCTGTGCACGGCGTCCTCCCTGGACCTGGCGTAGACCGTGGTCGGGTAGCCGTCGAAGCCCAGGTGCTCTCGGGCCACCGGCCAGCCGACCAGGGCGGCGGTGTCGAGTTCGGGCGCGAGGGGTGTCGGGTGCAGGACGCCCACCACGGTGAACCACTCGCCGCCCAGGTGGACGGGTTCGTTCGGGGCGGCCACGCCCAGGCGTTCGGCGGCCTTGTGGCCCAGGACGACGGCCGGGTGGTCGGCGGTGGCGTCGTTGAGGAAGACGCCCTTGGCCACGGTCGCGCCGACGGTGTCCAGGAGGTCGGTCCTCGTGGCCAGGACGGCGATGCCGCCTGACTGGGTCTCGGGGATGCGGTCGTTGCGGTAGACGTGGGCGTCGACCACCTTTCCGGTCGCGGTGGCGGAAGTGACCGGCTCCATCCGGCCGATCATGCCCACGGACTCGGCCGGCAGGTGGGCCTGCTCGCCGAACAGGGTCTGGCCCGGGCCGACGGTCAGCAGGTTCGTGCCGAGCGCGGCGAGGCGGCGGTCGAGGTCCTCGCGGCTGGAGGTCGAGATGCCGACCACCGAGATCATGGCCGCGATGCCGATCGCGATGCCCAACGCGGACAGCACCACCCGGGCCGGCCTGACCCGCAGTCCCGCGCCGCCCACCCGCAGCACGTCGGCCGGTGAGAGGCGCGCCGGTCGCAGGTCAGGCATCGCGCACCACCCGACCGTCGCGCACGTCCACCCGGCGCGGGAGGGTCGCGGCCACTTCCCGGTCGTGCGTGATGACGAGGACCGTGGTGCCCGCGTCGTTGAGGGAGCGCAGCAGCCCCAGGACGGCCTCGCCGGACTTCGAGTCGAGGTTCCCGGTGGGCTCGTCGGCGAGCAGGAGCGCGGGCCGCCCGACCACGGCGCGGGCGATCGCCACCCGTTGCCGCTCGCCGCCGGACAGCTCGTGCGGGCGGTGGGTGAGCCGGTGGCCGAGGCCCACCGCTTCCAGCGCCTCCACGGCGCGCCGACGGCGTTGCTTCAGGCCGACGCCCGCGTAGAGCAGGCCGTCTGCGACGTTGTCCACTGTAGACACACCGGCGGCCAGGTGGAACTGTTGGAACACGAACCCGATCACGCTCGCCCGCAGGGCGGACAGGGCCCGGTCCGACAGCTCGCGGACGGCGTGCCGGGCGATGCGCACCTCGCCGTGGGTCGGCCGGTCGAGGGTGCCGATGAGGTTGAGCATCGTCGACTTGCCGGACCCGGACGGGCCGACGATGCCCACCAGCTCGCCGCGCTCGACGGTGAGCGACACGTCCCGCAAGGCGACCACTCCCTGGTACTCGCGACCGACGTCACGCAGCTGCACGACCGGCGTCATCGCGGCATCCCCACTTCGACGCCCTCGGCGATGCCCTCGCCGGCGACCTCGACCTGGCCCGCGGCGAACAGGCCCGTCTCCACCGGCACGTGCCGTGTCGCGCCGTTCTCGACCACCTGCACGCCGTACCTGCCCTCGCCGAGGGACACCAATGCCCCTACCGGCACCGCCAGCACGCCCTCCTTGCGCTCCGCGACGAGCAGGACGTCCACCGGCGCCGAGTCGAGGCGGCCCAGCGCGCCCTGGTCGGCGACCGAGACCACGACGTCGACCGTGGTGGTCGGGGTCGAGCCCGCCTGGGCGGGGCTGCTGGTGGCGACGGTGCCCACCGACTCGACCGTGCCCTCGACCGACTTGCCGTCCGGCAGGCCGACGGTCGCCGCCACGCCCTCGGCCACCAGGTGCTGCTTGCCGACGTCGAGGGGCACGATCACGACCCGGGTGGTGCCGGTGTAGGTGAGGACGGGACCGGTGGCGCGGCTGCCCGGCTGGGCCTTCAGCTCGGCCACCCGCACGTCGCCGCCGGTGACCACGACGTCCGTCGGCTGGACCGCCCCCGTCTCCGGCACGCCCAGCGCCTGCTGCCACGCGCGGACCGCCGTCGCCGTGCCGGCGGTGTAGGACTCGTCCACGGTGAACCCTCCGTAACCGAGAGCCAGCAGGTTTTCCTCCAATTGGCGGACATCGCCGCCGACCGCGCCGGGAGCGAGCGACCGGTACGCGGGCGTGGCCCCGAATAGCAGTGGGACGGGCCGGTCGTCCACCTCGTACACCGCCTGACCACGACCGATGACGGCGCCGGGTTCGGGCAGCCAGGTGACGGTGCCCTGCGCGCCGACGGGCACGGGTGTGGCCGTGCCGTGGGTCAACGTGCCGGTGACCCGTTCGGTGCGGGTCAACGTCGTCGCCGACACCTTCGCCGTGGCCGGTGGCAGGTTCGCCGCACTCGACGGGACGGGTTCGGCGCCACCGAGGCCGACCGCCGCGACACCACCCGCCCCCAACACCACCAACGCGCCCGCTCCCCACGCCAACCGCGCACGCCTGCTCATCGGCCCACCTCCGCCTGCTTGGTCCGACGCAGTCCCAATGGTGACGGGAACGCCCGGAGGTCGCCGTCGCCGTGGCCCACCTCGTCCGCGCGCCGACCCCGGCAGCCCACCACGACATCTCCCGCCTTCCGCACGCTCGGCGAGCCCGCTCGCCATACGGACCGGACACGCCGACCACCGAGCCGGCGCGGTCGACCAAGACCACTCGGCTTGCCGCCGCTCCGATCCGCGCCCATTACGGACACGGTCGGCACGCCCGCACTCCACGCGGTCCCCGCACGTTTGCTCATCGCGCCGACCCCGACAGCTCGGCACCACACACGTCGGGTGCCGACCGCGGCCCGCGAGCCCACCGCCACCACACCCGCCCGCAGCACGACCGGCACGCTCGTCCGCAACGCGGTCCCACTCCTCGTACTCATCGGTCCGGCTCCGACAGCTCGACACCGCACACGTCCGGGGCCGACCACGGCCCGCGACCCCACCGCCACAACACCCGCCCGCCGCACGACCGGCACGCCCGCCCCCACCGCGGTCCCACTACCCGTGCTCAGCGGTCCGGCTCCGGCAGCTCGGGTCGGCGTACGGCCGGCGTCGGGCAGCACACCGGGATCGCGATCGGACTGGCTGAGATCGCTCGGCTTGTGCGATCCGGATGCCGGTCCATGCGCCCCGGTGAGCCGAGAAGTCCCGGACCCACCGCAACGAGCGCGCCTGCCCACCGCACGTCTGCTCGCTGGAACCGATCCCAGAAGCTCCTGGCGGCACACGCGCCGACACCAACCGGAACCCACGGCCGCCGTGGTCGACAGAGGTCCGGTCATCGGCCCAGCTCCGGCAGCTTGTCGCGGCACGCGTCCAGGGCCGCGCGGAAGGCCGGGCTTTCCCG
Organism: Actinosynnema sp. NPDC049800; assembly: GCF_040656635.1. Taxonomy (NCBI): domain Bacteria; kingdom Bacillati; phylum Actinomycetota; class Actinomycetes; order Pseudonocardiales; family Pseudonocardiaceae; genus Actinosynnema; species Actinosynnema sp. NPDC049800. Next base: position 11,275 of record NZ_JBFAMT010000075.1, read on the forward strand.
GTCGATCTGGGCCAGACCGCCCAGCTTGCCGCCGTTCGGGTCCGGGTCGGGCAGGTCGATGCCGTTGTCCCGCATGCACTGCGAGAACACCCTCAACTGGTCCAGCTTGTCGGGGTCCACCTTGGACAGGTCGCCGCCGCCCGGCAGGAGTTCGCGGCACGCTTCCCTGGCGCGCTCGAAGTCCGGGTCGGTGCGGTCGACTTTGCCGAAGCCGCCCGGCTTTCCCCCCGGCTCCGGGTCGGGGACGTCCACGCCGTTGTCGCGCATGCACTTCGCGAACTCCCGCGACCGGTCCTCCTGGCTCATCGCCACGCTCGACGACGACGAGCCCGCCACCTCCGCCCCGCCCGAGCCGCACCCGGTCAGTGCCAGCGCCAGCGCCAGCGCGGCCGGCACGATACTGCTTCGCATTTCCCCTCCTCCATCGGTGGGGACAGTCGACCAGGAGGGCTATAACCAGCGCGTTACCAAATCTGGTTATGCGGACGTTATGGCCCCCAGAGCACGATGGACCCATGCGCATCCTCGTGGTCGAAGACGAAGCGACGCTGGCGGCGGCCATCGCCGAGTGGCTGCGCCGCGAGGCGTTCGCGGTCGACGTGGTGCACGACGGCGACTCCGCGCTGGAACACCTGTCGGTCAACGCCTACGACGTCCTCGTCCTCGACCGCGACATACCGCGCGTGCACGGCGACGAAGTGTGCCGCCGGGTCGCCGACTCGGGCGCCGAGACCCGGATCCTCATGCTCACGGCCGCCGCCGCGGTGCGCGACCGGGTGGCCGGGCTGGCCCTCGGCGCGGACGACTACCTGCCCAAGCCGTTCGCCTTCGTCGAGCTGTCCGCCCGGGTGCACGCGCTGCTGCGCAGGGTCCGACCGGCGAACCCGCCGGTGCTCGAACGGGCGGACCTGAGGGTCGATCCGGCCCGCCGCCAAGTCACCCGGGCGGGTGAGTTCATTCCGTTGGCCAACAAGGAGTTCGCGCTGTTGACCGAGCTGGTCCGGGCGCAGGGCGCCGTGGTCACGTCCGAGCACCTGCTGGAGAAGGTGTGGGACGAGCACATCGACCCGTTCACCAACGCGGTGCGGGTGACCATGGTCAAACTGCGGCGCAAGCTCGGTGAGCCGCCGCTGATCGAGACCGTGCCCGGTGTGGGATACCGGATCCCGTGATCGGCCGGTGGAGCATCCGGGGTCGGCTGACGGCGCTGTACGGCGGGCTGTTCCTGCTCGCCGGCGCCGCGCTGCTCGCGGTCACCTACTTCCTGGTGTGGCAGAGCCTCAACGGCCGGTTGCAGCCGTTCACCGACGGGGCGAGCCTGCGGGAGCTGCGCGAGGCGTCCTCCGACCAGGTGATCGAGGCCATCCGCACGGCCCAGGTCCGCTACCGCGACGAGGTGCTGCAATCGCTGCTCACCCGAGGGGGCCTCGCATTGCTGTGCGTGGCCGCCATCGCGGTGGCCTTCGGGTGGCTGCTGGCGCGCAGCGCGTTGCAGCCGGTGCACCGCATCACCGAGGCCGCCCGCCGGATCGCGGCGGGCCACGGCCTGCACGAGCGGATACCGCCGACCGGTCCGCGCGACGAGGTCGCCGAACTGGCTGAAACGTTCAACTAGATGCTGGAACGGCTGGACCGCGCGTTCGACGGGCAGCGCCGGTTCGTCGCCGACGCGTCGCACGAGATGCGCACCCCGCTGGCCGTGAAACGGGCCCTCATCGAGGTGTCGATCACCCGACCGGGTGCCTCGGCGGACGCCAAGCAGCTGGGCGCGGAATTGCTGAAGGTGAACGCCCGCCACGAACGGCTCATCGACGGCCTGCTGACGTTGGCCGACAGCGAGAACGAGCTCACCGAGCGCAGCCGCACGTCCGTCTCCGACATCGCCGAGCACGTGCTGTGGCAGTCGAGGGCCGCCGCCGAACGGGCCGGCGTCGACCTGCACCACGAGATGTCGCCGTGCGAGGTCGTCGGCGACCCGGTGCTGCTGGAGCGCCTGGTGCGCAACCTGGTCGACAACGCGATCCGGCACAACCACCGGGACGGGTGGGTCGACGTGAGCGCCGGGCCGGGCGTCCTGGTGGTGGCGAACACCGGCCCGAGAATCGAGCCGTACGAGGTGGAAGGGCTGTTCCGGCCGTTCCGCAGGCTCGACCGGGACCAGACCACGACGGGCGATCGGGGCCTGGGCCTCGGGCTGTCGATCGTCCGTGCCATCGCCGCCGCCCACGGTGCGACGGTGACCGCGACACCGGGGGCGGACGGCGGGTTGGCGGTTGCGGTCAGGTTTGCCGGAGAGCCGTGAGGAACGCCCGGAATGGACGCTCCGCAAAGGTCAATCTGGGTCCTGGTCGTTTGCTGTCCCTGACGCTGGTCGTGCTCCGTCCCACGGCCAGTTCGACGCAGTTGTTGCCCGCGCCGGAGTAGGTGCTCTTGCGCCATGCCTTGTCGTTGTTCATGTGTCCTTCAGTGCGGTTGCCAGTTTTCTGATCAGCGACGCCGACTCCTTGGGCGACAGGGCGACCTCGCTCACGATTTCCTCGAAGTGCAACAGGTACTTCTGCACGTCGGCGCGATTGTCCACCCACTTGCCACCACCCGCGTACTCCAGGTACACGGCCGAAGGATCACTGTCCTCGAAGCGGAGAGCGGTCGCGCCACCACCCGACATGGTTCCGTGGGCACCGGCGCCGAACGGAACCACTTGGATGGTGATGTTGTCCTGCTTCCCCTTCTCGAGCAAATGCGACAACTGCTCGCGCATGACGGCGGGACCGCCGACGATCCGGTGCAGGGCCGCTTCGTCGATCACCGCGTGCAGCCTTAACCCGGGCAGCCGGCGCTGCCGGTTCGCCAGTGCCGCGGCCACCTGCTCCACGGACACCGACGAGTCCATGAACCGGTGCCCCGCGAGCCTGATCGCCACCGCGTACGCGGGCGTCTGGAGCAGTCCCGGGATGACGATCATCTCGATGGTGCGCACCTCCGTGGCATCGGCCTCCTGCCGGGCGTAGGTCCGCGCCTCCGGGGTGAAGGCCGCGGCGTACACCAGGCGGGTGCCGTCCTGCTTCGCGTCCTCCCACAGCGCTTCCGCCTCGCGCCGCTCGGCGTCGGTCGCCCCGTAGAGCCCGAGCAGCGCGCCCAGTTCGGTCCAACTCGGACTGATATACCCGTTCTCCATCCGCGACAGCGTCGACTGCGTCTTCCGAGTCAGCGCGTGGTAGTCGATCTCGGTCTTGCCCGCCCGCTTGCGCAAGGCGTTGAGGAACTGCCCCAGCTTGCGCTTGCGTCGGGTTTGGACGGCTGCCATGCGGATCTCTCCTCGCTGGAAAAGAACTGCGAACACCCTAGTGCTGTTCCGCAGCCCGCCTGCGTTCACTCGATCGAGGGTCTAAAAGGTGCATATACGCCCTCGCTGATCACTCGCCGTCGGTGGCGGCCCCGACGTCGCCGGGCACGCCCCAGGACGTGCCCGGCGAACTGGACGGGTGATCAGCGCGGACTAAAGTCTGGCCACATGTACATCTCGCAGGTCCGGCTGCGGAACGTCAAGGGGTTCCACGGTGCCCGCGAAGTGGATCTCAAGCTCACCGCGCCCGGCTGGACGGTGATCGCGGGCCGCAACGGGTCGGGCAAGACCTCGCTGCTCAGGGCGATCGCGCTGGCCGTGAGCGGTCCGGCGGTGGCGCGCAACCTGGTGCCCGACTTCGAGAACTGGGTCACCGCGGGCCAGCGGGAGGGCGTCGTCCAGGTCCAGTTCACCCACGACCGGCGGGTGGAGCGGTTCGGCAAGGGCCGGCCGCCGGAGGGCAGGCTGTGGGCCGGCCTCGGCTGGACGATGCCGGACGAGGAGAGCAGGCCGACCCACCGCGGCCTGCAGCCGTCGCTGAAGGAGAAGCTGGAGGGCAGCAAGACCGCCGCCCTGCGCGGACCCTGGCAGGACAATCCGACCGGGTGGTTCTGCGCGGCCTACGGCCCGTTCCGGCGGCTCGTCGGCGGCGCGGGCGAGGCGCAGCGGCTGATGCTCAGCCACGGCCCGGTGTCGCGGCTGGCGAGCCTCTTCCACGAGGACGCGTCGCTGGCCGAGGGCGTCGGCTGGCTGATCGAGCAGCACCTGAGGTCGCTGGAGCGCAGGCCGGGCGCGGAGGAGCTGAAGACGGTCGCGCTCGGCGTGCTGTCGGACGGCCTGCTGCCCGACGACTACCGGATCGAGGGCGTCGACTCCGACGGCCTGTGGGTGGTCAGCGGCGGGCACCGGTTCCCGCTGCGGGAGATGAGCGACGGCTACCGGACCGTCGCCGCGCTCGTGGTGGACCTGATCAAGCAGATACACGAGTCGTACGGCGACCTGAAGACCGCGCCCACCGCCCACGGCCTGGCCCTGACCGCGCCCGGCGTGGTGATCATCGACGAGGTGGACGCGCACCTGCACGTGTCGTGGCAGAAGCGGATCGGCGGCTGGCTCAAGGAGCACTTCCCGAACATCCAGTTCGTCGTCACCACGCACAGCCCGTACCTGTGCCAGGCCGCCGACCCCGGCGGGCTGATCCGGCTGCCCGGACCGGACCAGCAGGAACCGCCGCGGGTGGTCGACCAGGACCTCTACGAGCGGATCGTCTACGGCAGCGGCGACGACGCGGTGCTCTCGGAGCTGTTCGGCCTCGACACGCCCTACTCCGAACGCGCGCAGGAGCTGCGCGCCGAGCTGGTGGAGCTGGAGGTGGCGGTGATCGGCGGCACGGCCGACGCCGACGCGGTGCGCCGCTACGAGGTGCTGCGAGGGCTGCTGACCAGCTCGCCCGTGGCGCGCACGCGCGAGGTGTCCGCGCGGCTGGAACGCGACGGGACGTGATCCGGCTCGTCCGGCCCGCGCTGCCCGCCGAGCTGGCCGACCGGCTGCCCGACCTGACCGCGGAGATCGGGAACGCCACGCACCCCACCCGCGCGGCACGTGCGCTGTGGAAGCGGGCCGTCGTGCGACGGGGCGTGCACGCGCCGTTGCGGCGGCTGCTGGAGGACATGGCGCCGGGCTACCAGCGGTGCATGTACTGCGGTGACAGCCAGGGCACGGACATCGACCACTTCGAGCCGCTGTCGCTCAACCCGCTGCGCACGTTCGACTGGCTCAACCACCTGCTGGCCTGCTCGACGTGCAACAGCAACCTCAAGCGGGACCGGTTCCCGGTGGCGGACGACGGCACGCCGCTGCTGGTCGACCCGACCGCGGAGGACCCGTTCGACCACTTGCTGCTCACGCTGTCACTGGGGGTGTACGTGGCGCGCACGGAGAAAGGCGCGGCCACCATAGATGTTTGCGGGCTCAACAGACCGGTGTTGACGCAGGGCCGGGTGCACGCGAGGCGGGTGGTGCTGATGTGCCTGTCGAGGTGGACGGCCGGGCGGGCGCTGGGCACGGCGGCCGAGATGCGCGAGGCCGTGCTGACCGTCCAGGGGCAGCCGTTCGCCGACGTGTGCCAGGCGATGCTGCGGTTGGCGCTGTCGCCGGGCGCCGAGCGGGTGTTCGAGGACGTGCCGTGGGCCTTGGCCGTGCTGCGGGACGACGAACTGCGCGCGCAGCTGCTCGCGTGACCGGATGCCCTGGCCGCACCGTCCACAGAGCCCACTTCGGACGCCCGTGCCGGGCGTACTCGGCGAAATCGACCTGAAATTGTCGGACCCCGGGTCCATCATGGCCCGCATGGCAGACGCAATCGTGGCCGAAGGACTGGTCAAGCGCTACGGGTCGGTGGTCGCCCTCGACGGCCTCGACCTCGTGGTGCCGGAAGGGACCGTCATGGGTCTGCTCGGGCCCAACGGCGCGGGCAAGACGACGACGGTGCGCGTGCTCACCACGCTGCTGGAGCACGACGAGGGCACGGCGACCGTCACCGGCCTCGACGTCATCGCCGACGCCAAGGAGCTGCGCCGCCGGATCGGGCTGTCCGGCCAGTACGCGGCCGTCGACGAGAACCTGACCGGGTTCGAGAACCTCGACATGGTCGGCCGGCTCTACCACCTGGGCAAGCAGCGCAGCCGGGAACGGGCGCGCGAGCTGCTGGAGCGGTTCGACCTGGTGGACGCCGCCGACCGGCCGGTGAAGGGCTACTCGGGCGGCATGCGCCGCCGGCTCGACCTGGCGGGCGCGCTGGTGGCCAAACCGAGGGTGCTGTTCCTCGACGAGCCGACCACGGGCCTCGACCCGCGCAGCCGGCTGGGCATGTGGGACGTCATCGCGGAACTCGTGGCGGGCGGCACCACGCTGCTGCTCACCACGCAGTACCTGGAGGAGGCCGACCGGCTCGCGGACGAGATCGCGGTCATCGACCACGGCCGGGTCATCGCCCTGGGCACCGCGGACGAGCTGAAGGCGCAGGTCGGCGGCGAACGGCTGGAGCTGACCGTCAGCTCGGCCCGCGACGCGGCGACGGCGAAGGCGGCGCTGGCGCCGTTGGCGATCTCGGAGATCACGGTGGACGAGCGCGGTCAGCGGCTGACCGTGCCGGTGTCGGGCGGCGCCGACGTGCTGGTCGACGGTGTGCGCAGGCTGGACGCCGAGTCGGTCAAGGTGCTCGACATCGGGTTGCGCAGGCCGACGCTGGACGACGTGTTCCTCACGCTGACGGGGCACGCGGCCGGCGGGACCGACACCGAGCGGAAGCAGGGGGAGAAGGCGGAATGAGCGCGTTCACACAGGCGTTGGGCGACGGCGCGGTAGTCGCCAAGCGCAACCTCATCAAGATCAAGCGGGTCCCGGACCTGATCGTGTTCTCGACGTTGTCGCCGATCATGTTCGTGCTGTTGTTCGCGTACGTCTTCGGCGGCTCGATCGCCATCCCGGGCATGGACTACCGCGAGTTCCTGATGGCCGGGATCTTCGCGCAGACCGTGGTCTTCGGCGCGACCATCACCGGCGCCGGGCTGGCCGAGGACATCCAGAAGGGCGTGATCGACCGGTTCCGGTCGCTGCCCATGGCGCGGTCGGCGGTGCTGATCGGGCGGACCACCAGCGACCTGGCGAACAACGTCATCGTCATCCTGGTGATGTCGGTGACCGGGCTGATCGTCGGCTGGCGGATCCACTCGTCGCCGCTGGAGGCGCTGGCCGGGTTCGCCCTGCTGCTGCTGTTCGCCTACGCGGTGTCGTGGGGCATGGCGATCGTCGGGCTGATGGTGCGCAGCCCCGAGGTGTTCAACAACGCGTCGTTCATCGCGATCTTCCCGTTGACGTTCATCGCGAACACGTTCGTGCAGGAGAGCAACCTGCCCGGACCGCTGAAGACGTTCGCCGAGTGGAACCCGGTGTCGGCGGTCACGGCCGCGGCCCGCGAGCTGTTCGGCAACACCAACCCGATGGCGTCCGAGCCGAGCGCGTGGCCGTTGCAGCACCCGGTGCTGATGACGTTGATCTGGGTGGTCGTGTTCCTGCTGATCTTCGTGCCGCTGGCGATCCGGCAGTACCGCAAGGCGGTGGCCCGCTAGTCGACGGACGCGAATGTGTCAAGGGTTCAGGTTTCACGCCTGTCCCCGAACGGGTAGTCCGGTGGCGTCCCAGCCAAGGGTGAAGATCCAGCCAGGGAGGCCGAGATGTCCACCGGCACCACCATCGGCGTGATCGTCGCCGCGCTGGTCGCGCTGGCCGCGGTCGCGGTGCTGCTGAAGGTTGCCCTGCAGCGCAAGAGGTTGCGCGCGAAGTTCGGGCCCGAGTACGACCGGGTCGTGCGGAGCACCGACAACCGGATGGCGGCGGAACGGGAACTCGTGGCGCGGGAGCAGGAGCACGCCAAGCTGGAACTGCGCCCGCTGAGCCCCGTCTCGCGGGAGAGCTACACGCGGAACTGGACCCGCGTGCAGGAGCAGTTCGTCGACGCGCCGACGGCGGCGGTGGGCCAAGCGGACCGCTTGGTCACCGACCTCATGGCGGAACGCGGTTACCCCACCGAGGGGTACGAGAAGCGGGCGTCGATGCTGTCGGTCGACCACGCCCGCGCGCTCGACCACTACCGCGAGGCGCACGCGATCACCGAACGCCAGGACCGGGGCGAGGCGACGACCGAGGACCTCCGCGTCGCGATGGTCCACTACCGCAGCCTGTTCGAGGACCTGCTGGGCGAGCCCCGCGACGGGGAACGCCGGGAAGGAGCGCGCTGATGGTCGGCCACCAGGACACCACCCCCACGACCGCCACCGTCGACACCGCCGCCCGGAACACCGTGGAGTGGGAAGACACCGTGGACCGCGAGCCGGTCGAGCTGTACCCCGTCTCCACGACCGCGGGCGACGCGCCGCTGTTCGCCGCCGAGGACTCGGAGAACTTCCAGGTCGAGTGGCGCGCGCTGCAGTCGGAGTTCGTCGACGACCCGCGTGAGGCCGTGCAGCGGGCGGACGAGCTGGTCACGCAGGTGATCCGGTCGCTCACCGACACGTTCGCCGAGCACAAGCACGCCTTGGAGGAGCAGTGGCAGCAGGGCGAGCAGGTGCAGACCGAGGAACTGCGGCAGGCCCTCAAGCGCTACCGCGCGTTCTTCGACCGGCTGCTGTCCGTGTGACCGCGCGAGCGTGACCCGGGAGTGAGACCTCAGGAGTGAAGGCTCCCCGTTGTGCGTCTGGCGACCCAGGTGCACAACGGGTGTTTCACGTCTTCGGCCGCGCCGGGGCGCTCAGCCCGGCAGTTCCCGGATCTCCATCTCCAGCACGTCGATCTCGTCGCTGATCGCCTCGTCCAGCATCCGGTCGAGCAGCTCGGAGCAGTCCGCCGACCCGATGCCGAACCGGGGCACCTGCTCCCACCACACCGCCGGGTTGTTCCAGAACGAGCCGGAACCCTGGTCGACGCCTTCGAGGCAGCGCAGCCGCGAATCGTCGTCCGGCAGTCGGCGGACGTAGTCGATGAACCGGGCCAGCGCGTCCGGGTTGATCACCGGCACCGCGCCGTACCCGCGCAGGCAGTCCTCGAGCTCCGTCAGGAACTCCTCTTTGAACGTCACGGCGCCACCCCCGCTTCCCCCGCTGCCGTGCGGGTGAGGAGGACTCACGTACCAGGGCAACAACGGTACATCCGCCGGGGCACGCAGAACTTGCTGCCAACGGGCGGTTTCCGGGAAAGATTCGCTAACGTTCCGCGCTTGCCCGCGCCGAAAGCCCGCCATTCCAGCGTTATGTCCTAAGTGGACCACGAAGGCGCGGCGGAACGGTCACGGTCACGTGACCTTCACTCCGCCCCCAGCCGCGCGACGAAGCTGAACCGGTCGCCCCGGAAGAGCGAGCGGACCCGCTCGATCGGCTCGCCAACGTTGTCATGGGACACGCGGTGCAGCAGCAGCATCGGCAGCGCGGGGTTCGTGCCGATGAGCAACGCCTCGCGCGGCGTCGCCAGGACCGTCTCCACCCGTTCCTCGGCCTCGGCGAACACCACGCCCAACCGCTCGCTGAGGCACGCGTACAGCGACGTAGTCGGGTCCAGCACCTCCAGCAGGGTCGGGAACCGCGCCGCGGACAGGTAGGTCGACTCCAGGCCGACCCGCTCGCCGTCGGCCAGCAGCACGCGTTCCAGGTGGACGACCTCGTCGCCGCGCCCGATCCGCAGGTCCCGCGCCAGCACGTCGTCCGCGGGCAGGTGCTCGACGGTGATCACGCTGCGCGTCGCGTCGACGCCCTGCCGCCGCATGCCCTCGGTGTAGCTGAGCAGCGACAGCGGCTGCACCAGCTTGGGCGGCGCGACGTAGGTGCCGCTGCCCTGCCGTCGTTGCAGCTTGCCCTCGAGCACCAGTTCCCCGACGGCCTGGCGCAGCGTCACCCGCGACACCGCGAACCGCTCGGCCAGCTCCCGCTCCGGCGGCAGCGCCGTGCCCTCGCCGAGGGCGTCGACGAGCCACAGCAGTTCGGTCTTCACCGCGTAGTAGCGGGGGATGCGGCCGTGTTCGGGGATACCGGCGCGGACCGGCCCGTCCGCGCGGTACTGGGGCACGTAATGCGAGGCATGCACACAGCCGAGCCTACGGTGCGATCCGGGCCGGTCAGACCGCTGACGGGGTGGGTCGCAGATCACGGGACGAGCGTCGGCGGATCCGGGATGGCGTAACCGGAAGCACCCACGTTGGCCTCCAACGACTTGCGCCACTCGCCGGTGTCGATCATCTTCCGAACGGCCGCGGTCACCTTCGCCTTGCTGGTCGGATCGCCCCGGCGCAGGCCGATGCCGTACTCCTCCTTGCTGAACGGCTGGTTGACCACGCGCAGCAGCTCGGGGTTCTGCGCGGCGTACCCGGCGAGGATCACGTCGTCGGTCGTCATGGCGTCCACCTGCTCGGCCAGCAGCGCCGTGACGCAGTCGCTGAAATTGGGATATTCCTTGAGTTGCACGGACCGCGCGAACCGGTCTTTCACGTACTGCGCCGACGTGGTGTTGGCCACCGAGCACAGCGTCAGGTTGCCTGCGTTGAGCGATTCCGGTCCGGTGATCCGATCATCGGTCAACCGGACCAGCAGGTCCTGCCCGGCCACGAAGTACGGTCCCACGAAGTCGATGACCTCCTTGCGCTTGTCGGTGATCGAGTAGCTGGACACGACGAGGTCCGCGGCGCCCTCGGTGAGCAGCTTCTCGCGTTCCGAGGGCGTCGCCTCGGTGAACGTGATGCCGGATTCTTCGACCCCCAGCTCTTTCGCCACATAACGGGCCACGTCGATGTCGAAGCCGCGGTAGCTGCCGTCCAAACGGCGCACACCGAGCCCCGGTTGGTCGTACGCCACGGCGATGGTCAGCTTGTTGGAGCTGTCCGCCTTGCCGGCGACGGTCGTGTCGTCACCGGTGGAGCACGACGCGAGGACAAGCGCGGCGGAACACGCCACCAGCAGGGCGCGCAACGGTGCCAGAGCCATTCTTCCCCTTTTCGGGAGGTTCCTCGGGTTGCCGGGAAACCTAAGCGCCACAAGGGACCTGGTCCATAGCCAAGGAGAAGATAGGGGACACCTGATCGGTCAAGGGTGACGGTTGGGTATCGAGAACGTGACCGTGCTAACGCGCGCCGCCGGGCGAGCGCAGCCGCCTGGGACCGGTGTCATGGCGCGACGGCGGCGGGCCCAGCGTCACCCTGGCGCTGCTCACGTACGCGCCCGCCGAACTGGCCAGCACGGGCTCCAACGACAGCTCCCGCACCTCGGGCAGGTCCTCGGCGAGCGCGGCGAGCCGCAGCACCAGGTCCTGCAACGCGGCCAGGTCCGCCGGCTCGTCGCCCCGGTACCCCGCCAGCAGCGGCGCGGCCTTGGGCGCGCGCACCAGCGCCGCCGCGTCCGCGTCGGTCAGCGGCACCGCACGATAGGCCCGGTCCCCCAGCAAGTCGCTGACCAGCCCCGACAGCCCGAACGACACCAGCGTGCCGAACGACGGGTCGTCCTGCAGGCCCAGCACGCACGAGATCCCCTTGGGCGCCATGCGCTGCACGTACACGTCCGGCCGCTCGGACATCCCGGCCAGCATCCCGTACGCCGTGCGCACGGCCTCCTCGCCGGACAGGTCGAGCCGCACGCCGACCAGGTCGGTGCGGTGCCGCAGCCGGTCGTCGGTGGACTTCATCGCCACCGGGTAGCCCAACTCCCCCGCCGCCCGCACCGCCTCGTCCGCCGACGTCACCACCCGGAACGGCACGACCCGCACCCCGTAGCACGCGAGCAGCCGCACGGTCGTGTCGTCGTCGAGGAGCAGCTCACCGTCGAGCGCCTGCGACGCCACGATGGCGTGCGCGGCGTCGGGGTCGATGCCCTCGGGCCGGACGAACGTGCCCTGCGGCGCGGACCGCCACCGCGCGTACCGGGTCGCACGCGCCAACGCGAGCACAGCGCGCTCCGGACTGGGATACGACGGCACGGAACCCCGTCCGGGCGCGCCACCGGGACCGGGCACCGCCAACTCGGCCGGCACGCCCTCCACGGCCAGGAACGTCGACGCGATCGGCTTGGCGTGCCCGCCCTGCTCCACGACCTCGCGCAACGCGCGGGCGAACGTCGTGCCCGGCACCGCCAGCGGCGGCACGAACACGACCACCAGCGCGTCCGCGTCCGGGTTCGCCAACGCCTCCCGCACCGCCTCGGCGAACGCCTCGGGCCCGGCCTGCGCGCCGACGTCCACCGGCTCGCCGGCCAGCTCCAGGCCCTGTGCCAGCGCGGTGTCCGCGGCCAGCAGGCCGATCGCGGTCGAGTTGCCGACCACGGCGACGCGCGGCCCGGCGGGCAGCGGCTGGTGCGCGAGCAGCAACGCGGTGTCGAACAGCTGCGCCAGCGACTCCACCCGGATCACGCCGGCCTGCTCGAACAACGCCTGCACGCTCGACTCGTCCACCGGCACCGAGGTGGCCGCCAACGCGGGCGTCACCGCGTGCCGCCCCGACTTCACCGCGACGATCGGCTTGGTGCGGCCGAGCCTCCGGGCCAGCCGCGCGAACTTGCGCGGGTTGCCGAACGACTCCAGGTACAGCAGCACCACGTCGGTGGCCGGGTCGGTCTCCCAGTACTGGAGCAGGTCGTTGCCGGAGACGTCCGAGCGGTTGCCCGCGGAGACGAACGTCGACAGGCCGAGGCCGCGATCGGCGGCGGTGGCCAGGATCGCGGTGCCCAGCGCGCCGGACTGGCAGAAGAAACCGGTGCGACCGCGGGCGGGCAGCTTCGGCGCCAGGGTCGCGTTGAGGCGCACGCCCGCGTCGGTGTTCAGCACGCCCAGCGCGTTCGGGCCGACCACCCGCATCCCGTGCGCGCGGGCCTCGGCGGCGATCCTGCGTTCGGCGCTCAACCCGCCCGGCCCGGTCTCGCCGAACCCGGACGTCACCACGACCAGCGCTTTCACGCCCTTGGCCAGGCAGGCGTCCATCACCTCGTCCACGCCGGCGGCGGGCACCGCGACGACGGCGAGGTCCACGTCGTCGGGGATCTCCAGCACCGACGGGTAGGCGCGCACCCCGCGCACGGACCGGTGCTCGGCGTTCACCGGGTAGACCGGGCCGGCGAAGTCGGCGGCGAGCAGGTGGGTCAGCACCGCGTGACCGATCTTGGTCTGGTCGGTGGACGCGCCGATCACCGCGATCGACTTCGGGTGCAGCAGGTTGTGCACGCTGCGCGCCTCGGCGGCCTGCTCGCGGGCGCGCGCCACCTCCACCGACTCCTCGGTCGGGTCGATGTCGAACTCCAGGTGCACCACGCCCTCCTCGAACGCGCGGCTCACGCCGTAGCCCGCGTCCCGGAAGATCCGCACCATCTGGCCGTTCTCCGCGAGCACCTCGGCGGTGAACCGGCTCAGCCCGCGTTCCCGCGCGGCGGCGGCGAGGTGTTCGAGCAGGATCGAGCCGAGGCCGCGGCCCTGGTGGGCGTCCTCGACCACGAACGCGACCTCGGCGCTGCCGCTGCCGTCGAGCCGGTCGTAGCGGCCGACGGCCACGATGTCGTCGCCGAGCAGCGCGGTGAACGCGACCCGGTCGGCGTGGTCGACCGTGCTGAAGCGTTCGAGGTCGCGCTTGGGCATGCGCGGGTAGGGGCCGAAGTAGCGGTAGTAGCGGGTCCGCTCGGACAGCCTGCCGTGGAACGCGAGCAGCTTCTCCGCGTCGTCGGGCGTGATCGGGCGCAGGTGGACCGTGCCGCCGTCGCTGAGCACGACGTCGGCCTCCCAGTGCCTCGGGTAGTCGAACGGGTCCACGGCTCTCAGTCCCTCGGGTCGTCGGGGTCCAGGCCGTGCAGCGGGAACACCGCGCGCCGCGTCTCCATGACGGCCAGGTCGACCGGGGTGTCGAGTTCACCGCCCCACCGCTCGAACGCGGTGTCGGAGCCGTCGGTCATCGACGACGGCAGCGGCCAGTTCGGCGCCAGGGTCGAGGCGTGGGCGACCCAGTCGGCGGGCAGCGGGGTGTTCGGGTCGACGTCCCGGTCCAGCACGGTGGCCAGCAGGTGCGTCCAGCTGCGCGGCACGACGCGCAGCAGCTCGTACCCGCCGCCGCCCAGCGCCAGCCAGCGGCCGTTCGCGGTCCGCTCGGCCAGCTCGCGCAGGCGGCGGTAGATGGCGCGGTGGCCGTCGACGGTGAGCGCGAGGTCGGCCAGCGGGTCCTCGCGGTGCGTGTCCACGCCGCACTGCGTGACCAGCAGCTGCGGCCTGAACGCCGTGAGCAGCGACGGGACGGTGGCCTCGAACGCGCGCAGCCAGCCCTGGTCGCCGGTGCCGGGCGGCAGGGCCAGGTTCACGCTGGTGCCCTCCGCACCCTCGCCGCCCACCTCCGCGGCCCGGCCCGTGCCCGGCCAGAGGCTCATGGGGTGCTGGTGGATCGAGACGGTGAGCACGCGCGGGTCGTCGTGGAACGCGGCCTGCACGCCGTCGCCGTGGTGGACGTCGGTGTCGACGTAGGCGATCCGGTCGAAGCCGTTGTCCAGCAGCCACGAGATGGCCACGGCGCAGTCGTTGTAGACGCAGAACCCGGCCGCGTGGTCGCGCATGGCGTGGTGCAGCCCGCCCGCGATGTTCACCGCCCGGTCCGCCTCGCCCGAGGCGATCCGCCGCGCGGCGGCAAGCGAACCGCCCACGACCAGCGCGGACGCCTCGTGCATGCGGTCGAACACCGGGTTGTCCGCGGTGCCGAGGCCGTGGCCGACGTCCCAGCCGGCCATCGGCGCGGCCTGCACGGCGTTGAGGTAGGACGGCTCGTGCACGCGTTCGATCTCGTCGTCCGTCGCCGGGTCGGGCTTGACGAGCCCCACGCCGTCCAGCACGCCGAGCGCGGTCGCCAGCCGGACGGTCAGGTCGAGCCGGACGGGGTTGAGCGGGTGGTCGCCGCCCAGGTCGTAGCCGAGGAAGGACTCGTCCCAGACGACGGCGGCTGCCTTACCCATGTCCGCAACCTAACCCACCCGGCGCGCGGTCGTGTGATCACAGGTTGGTCGCCCCCGGCGTGCGGACCTCCGGGGTGGACTTAGAGTCTGCCGAGACGACGCGGGCCAGGATTGCGGCCATCGAGGATGGAACCCCGCACGTCGGAACGGGGTCAGAGAAGACATGCAGCTGCGACGAGTCCGCCCCGCCCTGACCACCGTGCTGGCCTTGGCGCTCACGCTCGGGCTGTCGGCCTGCGCGACCACGGTCGCCGGCAGCCCGGTCGCCGCGGCGGGCGGGTCGACCGGGGAGAAGACCGCTTCCGGCAAGCCGTCGTCGACCAAGACGTCCTCGCCCAAGACGACCAGCAAGGCCGGCTCGCCGAAGAGCACCGAGGCCGAGAAGCCGTCCGGCGACGTGAAGATCACGACGAAGAAGAAGACCGAGGGCTACGAGGACTGCGACATCCTCACGCCCGAGGACGTGGCCGCCGCCGTCGGCGCGTCGAAGGGCGGCGAGAAGGGCTGCGTGCAGAGCACGGAGGACCCGTTCTCGGTCGTGCTGTTCATGGTCACGTTCGCCGAGTACGAGGGCGAGGCGCGGACCATCGAGGTCGGCGGCAACACCGCGTACGAGGTGAAGGAGAAGGGCGGCGACTGCACGGTGCTGGTCATGCTGACCGACGACCCGGACGAGATCACCCCCGCGTTCCAGGCCACCGTGACGCCGATCGACGAGATCGATCCGTGCGAGATCGCGCTCAAGCTCGCCACCAAGGGCTTCGAGAAGATCCCCAACGCTTGAGTTGGATTGCCGCTGCTCCGCAGACGGCGGGCGAGGTCGCCTGGAAGTCGACCGTTCGCGCCTGATTTTCCGACGATCGAAAAGCGTGATCGCCGGAAAATGAGTCGCGAACGGTCGACGCGACCTCGCGGGGTGGTGGTCTGCGTAGCGGCAGTGATCAGGCGGAGCCCGTGGCGGCCGGTCGGGACGGGTCCGAGGACCACTGGGACCACGAGCCCGCGTAGAGCGGCGCGGGCGCGTCCGGCTTGGTGATGCCGGCCACTTCCAGGGCCAGGACCACGGACGACGCCGTGACGCCGGACCCGCAGTAGGCCGCGACCGGGCGGTCGGTGGTGACGCCGATGGCCTCGAAGCGCTCGGCCAGCGCGGCGGCGGGCAGCCAGCGGCCGGCGGAGGTGTGGCCCGAGGTCGGCGCGTTCAGCGCGCCCGGGATGTGCCCGGCGCGCGGGTCGACCGGCTCGGTCTCGCCCCGGTAGCGCTCGGGGGCGCGGGCGTCGAGCAGGACGCCCGAGCCGGTGAACGCGGCCGCCTCGTCCGCGTCCAGCACGGGCATGCCGCCGGGCCGCACCTCGATGTCGCCGGGAGCGGGCGCCGGCGGGCGCGCGTCGACGGGACGGCCCTCGGCGGTCCACGCCGCGAAGCCGCCGTCCAGGACCGCCACCTCCGGGTGACCCGCCCACCGCAGCAGCCACCAGGCACGGGCGGCGACGGAGCCGTCACCGCCGTCGTACGCCACGACCGGGTGATGTCGGCGGACGCCGGCCGCACGCAGCACGGCCTGCAGCGCCGCCGGGTCGGGCAGCGGGTGGCGGCCACCGGCGCCGGGCGGCGAGGACAGCTCGGTGTCGAGGTCGACGTAGACCGCACCGGGAACGTGCCCGACCTCGTAGTCTTGACGTCCCGGCGGTCCGCCCAGTCGCCAGCGGACGTCGAGCACGACCGGTGGTTCGGCCCCGTCCAGCGCGGAGGCGAGGGCTTCGGTGCTGATCAGTGGATGCACGGCACCATCCTGCACCCGTGACCGGCCGACTAGCATTGACGCCATACGAAGGGGAGCGGGTGTGAACGAGCTCATCGACACTACCGAGATGTACCTCCGCACGATCTACGAGCTCGAAGAAGAGGGCGTAGTGCCTCTGCGCGCGCGGATCGCCGAGCGGCTGGCGCAGAGCGGTCCGACGGTCAGCCAGACGGTCGGGCGGATGGAGCGCGACGGTCTGGTCATCGTGGCGGACGACCGCCACCTGGAGCTGACCGAGCAGGGTCGCAACCTGGCCATCGCGGTCATGCGCAAGCACCGGCTCGCCGAGCGGCTCCTGGTCGACATCATCGGCCTGGAGTGGGAGCACGTGCACAGCGAGGCGTGCCGCTGGGAGCACGTCATGAGCGAGGCCGTCGAGCGCAAGCTGGTCAAGCTCCTCGGCAACCCCACCACCTCGCCCTACGGCAACCCCATCCCCGGGCTGGACAAGCTGGGCGACGGCGAGCCCGCCCCGCCCGCCGAGGCGGACCTGGTGCGGGTGGACGAGGTGGCCCGGCGCGGCGGCGGTCGCGTCGAGGTGCGCCGGATCGCCGAGCACGTGCAGCTCGACGAGGACCTGATGGCCGAGCTGAAGGCCGCCGGCGTCGTGCCGGGCGGCACGGTCGAGGTCGACTCCCTCGGCGGCGCGAAGGTCATCCAGGTGCGCGGCAACGGCACGGTCGCCGAGTTGGACCCGGCGGTGGCGCACGCCGTCCTGGTGCAGGCCCGGTGAGCCCGGCGCGGCGCGCGATCGCCGCGTTCACCCGGCTGCACGGCGCCGCGCCGAGCGGTGTCTGGTCCGCGCCCGGCCGGGTGAACCTGATCGGGGAGCACACCGACTACAACGACGGCTTCGTGCTGCCGTTCGCGTTGCCCCACCGGACCGCGGTGGCCGCGTCGGCGCGCGACGACGGACAGTTGCACGTGGCCACGGTGGGTGATGACGGCCTGGTTCAGCAGGCCTCACCGGCAGCGGTCGCCGACCTGGAGCCCGGCGAGATCGGCGGCTGGGCGGCGTACCCGGCTGGGGTGGCGTGGGTGCTGCGCGAGCAGGGCCTGACCGGCGGGGCGAACCTGGTGATCGCGGGTGACGTGCCGGCGGGGGCGGGCCTGTCGTCGTCGCACGCCCTGGAGTGCGCGGTGGCGTTGGCGCTGCTCGGGCTGGCCGGGCACGCGGCCGACGACCTGCCGCGGATCGCGCGCTGGGTGCAGCGCGCGGAGAACGACTTCGTCGGCGCGCCCACCGGTCTGCTCGACCAGACCGCGTCGCTGTGCTGCACCGAGGCGCACGTGCTGTTCCTGGACGTGCGGTCGTTCAAGGCCGAGCAGGTGCCGTTCGACGCCGCCGAGCACGGCCTGGAAGTGCTGGTCATCGACACGCGGGCCAGCCACTCGCACACCGACGGCGGCTACGGCGCGCGGCGCGCGGGCTGCGAGGAGGCCGCGTCGGTCCTGGGGGTCCCCGCGCTGCGGGACGTGGACGTGACCGAGCTGGACGACGCGCTGGCCCGGTTGCCCGAACGGCTGCGCCCGCTGGCGCGCCACGTGGTGACCGAGAACGAGCGGGTGCTCGCGGCAGTGGAACTGCTGCGCACCGGCCGGTTGGCGGAGCTGGGACCGCTGCTGGACGGCTCCCACGCGTCGCTGCGCGACGACTACAAGGTGTCCGCGCCCGAGCTGGACGTCGCGGTCGACGCGGCGAAGGCGGCGGGCGCGTTGGGCGCGCGGATGACCGGCGGCGGTTTCGGCGGGTCGGCGATCGCGCTGGTGCCCGTCGAGCGGCACGACGAGGTGGTGCGGCGGGTGCTCGCCGCGTTCGCCGGACGTGGTTGGGCGACACCGAGGACTTTCACGGCCGTGCCCTCGGCGGGCGCCGGCCGGGATCACTGACGGACTGGTCGAAAGCGGGGATTCAGGGTGAAGTTGCTCGTCACGGGCGGCGCCGGGTACGTGGGCAGCGTCTGCGCGGCCAGGCTGGTGGAGTCCGGCCACGAGGTGGTCGTGCTGGACGACCTGTCCACCGGGCACGCGGACGCGGTGCCGGACGGGGTGCGGCTGGTCGAGGCGGGCATCGACGACGCGATCGGCGACCTGCTCGCCGGGGGTTTCGACGGCGTGCTGCACTTCGCGGCCAAGTCGCTGGTCGGCGAGTCCATGCAAGACCCCGCGAAGTACTGGCAGGGCAACGTGGTGACGTCGTTGCGGCTGCTGGACGCGATGCGCGAGCACGGCACGCCGCGACTGGTGTTCTCCTCCACCGCCGCGACCTACGGCGAGCCGGAGCAGGTGCCGATCGCGGAGACCGCGCCGACGCGCCCCACCAACACCTACGGCGCGACGAAGCTCGCGATCGACCACGCGATCACCTCCTACGCCGCCGCGCACGGCCTGGCCGCCGTGTCGCTGCGCTACTTCAACGTGGCGGGCGCGTACGGGCGGTTCGGCGAGCGGCACGGCGTGGAGACGCACCTGATCCCGATCGTGCTGCAGGTCGCGTCCGGCCGACGTGAGCGGGTGCAGGTCTACGGCGACGACTGGCCGACCGACGACGGCACGTGCGTGCGCGACTACATCCACGTCGTGGACCTGGCCGACGCGCACCTGCGGGCGTTGGAGCACGCGGCGGAGGGCGAGCACCGCATCTACAACCTGGGCAACGGGTTGGGCTTCTCGGTCAAGCAGGTCATCGACGCGTGCCGCGAGGTGACCGGCCACCCGGTGCCGGCCGACGTGGCGCCGCGCCGGGCGGGCGACCCCGCGGTGCTCGTGGCCTCCAGCGAGAAGGCCCGCACCGAGCTGGGCTGGAAGCCCGAGCGGGTGGACCTGGCCGGCATCGTGCGCGACGCGTGGGACTTCACCCGGTCACAACAGGGGGCGTGATGGCAGGCAAGATCACCGAGGCCGGGTTCGGGGACCTGACCTCGTTCACGGAGATGCCGCGGATCTCTTCGCTCGCGCTGTCACCGGACGGCACGCGGCTGGTCACCGTGGTGGCGACGCTCTCGCCGGACGGCAAGGCGTGGCAGGGCGCGCTGTGGGAGGTCGACCCGACCGGTGAGCGTCCCGCGCGGCGGTTGACCCGCGGCGCGAAGGGCGAGTCGGCGCCGGCGTTCACGCCGGACGGCGCGCTGCTGTTCCTCTCCGCGCGGCCCGGCCAGGAGGCCAAGCCGGCCGACCGCGACAAGAAGGACAAGGCGGCGCTGTGGCTGCTGCCGCCCGTCGGCGAGGCGCGCGAGCTGTACCGCCCGGCCGGCGGGGTGTCGGAGTTCGCGGTGGCGCGGGAGTCCGGCACGGTGCTGCTCGCGGCCGGCGCGCACCCGACCGCGGAGTTCGGCGAGCAGGACGAGGAGCACCGCAAGGCGCGCGAGGACGCCGGGGTGACCGCGATCCTGCACGAGTCGTACCCGGTGCGGTACTGGGACTCCGACCTCGGGCCGAGCTTCCCGCGGCTGCTGGCGACCACGTCGCCGGTCGGGGTGGACCGCGAGCCGATCGACCAGTCGTCGGACCTGGTGGACCTGACGCCCAACGCCGCGGCGCGGCTGGACGACTCGCCCGCGATCAGCCCGGACGGCCGGTGGGTCGTGCGCACCGAGGGCGTCGCGGTGAGCGCGTCGTACGGGCAGCGGGTGCGACTGCGGCTGTCGTCGACCGACGGTGCGGTCGACCGGGTGCTGGCCGACCTCGACGGGCACTCGTTCCTGCAGCCGGTGTTCCTGCCGGACTCGTCGGGCGTGATCGCGGTGCGCGCGTTCGACTCCACGGCGGACCGACCGTGGACGAACACGCTGGTGCGCATCGACCTGGAGTCGGGGTCGGTCGAGGAGTTGGCCGCGGACTTCGCCGAGGAGCCCGACCACCCGGTGGTGAGCCCGGCCGGTGACGCGGTGTACTTCATCAGCAGCCACCGGGGCCACCAGCCGATCTGGAAGCTCGACCTGGCGTCCGGCTCGGTGGTGAAGCTGACCGCGTCCGGTGCTTACACCGACGTGCGGGTCAGCCCGGACGGCGCGACGGTGTACGCGTTGCGCAGCGCGTGGGACCACCCGCCGCAGCCCGTGCGGCTGTCGGCGTCCGGTGTGGACCAGGTGGCCGTGCCGCTGCCGGCGCCCGGTGCGGTGGAGTCGGTGCCGGGGACGTTGACCGAGGTCGAGACGGTGGTCGAGGACGGCCGGACGGTGCGGGCGTGGCTGGTGCTGCCTCGCGGCGCGTCGGCGTCGCAGCCGGCGCCGTTGCTGCTGTGGGTGCACGGCGGTCCGGTGATGAGCTGGAGCGGGTGGAGCTGGCGCTGGAACCCGTGGCTGATGGCGGCGCGGGGCTACGCCGTGCTGCTGCCGGACCCGGCGCTGTCGACCGGGTACGGGCACGACTTCGTGCGCGCCGGGTGGGCTTCGTGGGGCGACAAGCCGTACACGGACCTGATGGCGATCACCGACGTGGCGGTGCGGAGGGACGACGTCGACGAGTCGCGGACGGCCGCCATGGGCGGGTCGTTCGGCGGGTACATGGCGAACTGGATCGCCACGCAGACCGACCGGTTCAAGGCGATCGTGACGCACGCGTCGTTGTGGCACCTGGACGCGTTCACCGGGACCACCGACGACTCGTACTACTGGATCCGCGAGATGGGCGACCCGCTGCGGCAGCAGGACACCGTGCGGGCGAACTCGCCGCACCTGCGGGTGGCGGACGTGAAGACGCCGATGCTGGTGATCCACGGTGACAAGGACTACCGGGTGCCGATCGGCGAGGGGCAACGGCTGTACTTCGACCTCGTGCGGCACGGCGTGCCGGCGAAGTTCCTGTACTTCCCGAGCGAGAACCACTGGATCCTGACGCCCGGCAACGCCAAGGTCTGGTACGAGACGGTCTTCGCGTTCTTGGCGGAGCACGTGCTCGGCGAGCCTTGGGAACGGCCGGAACTCGTCTAGTCGTACTCGCCTCACCGCCGTGTTGCCCACCTCTCGGGTGAGCGCCCCGGTTCTCCGCGCCCGCGACAGTCGGCCGGGGAGCCGGGGTGGTGAGGTCACCGACCGGGAGCCGGGCACGATGGGGCAGCACGCATGGCTGCAGCGCGCATGGCTGCGGTGCGCGCGGTTCGTCGCCGGTGTCCGCGGCAGGTCCGCCGAGGATGTGGGTGCAGTGAAGGGGCTTGGCCACGCGGGTGCGCCGAGCCCGCCGGCGCGCACCAGGCCGCAGCACGGCTCGCAGTCATCTCCATCCAGGCAACGCTGACCGAAGAGAGAACCCCTGTCATGCCGAGCTTCGAAGTCACACCGATCGGTACCGTCCGGAACGACCGGACGGACGTGCAGCACACGGACAACTGGGGTGCCGTCCGCAGCACGATCACCGTCGACGAGCGCTTCGGCGAGGCGTGCCTCCAAGGCTTGGAGGGTTTCTCGCACGTGGAGGTCCTCTTCGTCTTCGACCAGTTCCCGGAGAGCGACGACTTCCGCGAACCCCGCCCCTACCGCGGCCGCCCGGACCTCCCGCCCGTCGGGATCTTCGCGGGCCGCGGGCCGCGCCGGCCGAACCGCATCGGGGTGACGTGCTGCGCCATCGAGTCCGTGCACGGCCGTGAACTGACGGTGGTGGGCCTCGACGCGGTCTCCGGCACCCCCGTCATCGACCTGAAGCCGACGATGACGGAGTTCCTCCCGGCGGACGTCAGGCAGCCGGCCTGGGTCAGCCACCTGATGTCGGAGTACTTCCAGCCGTAACGCCGCCCGCGGCGGTGTCGGGCGGCGGTGTCGGGCGGCGGTGTCGGACGGCGGTGTCGGACGGCGGTGTCGGACGGCGGGGCAGGGCAGGGGGGCAGGGCGGGTTGATCGAACCCTGTTCCGCACCGACCCGCCGGCCCTTGCCGAGGTGGGTGAGACCAGCGCTGGACCAGCGCGAGACCAACGCGTCGCCAGCCGAGCAGCCGGCAACAGTAACGGTGCCGGTGCCGGTTCGAGGGCGACGCCGGTCCCGGTGCCGTGCCCGTGCCGTGCCGTGCGGTGGCGGTGCCGTGCCCGTGCGGGTGCGGTGCGGTGCCCGTGTGGTGCGGTGGTGGTGAAGAAGGTTCTTCGTGTCGGTACCCCCGATCGTGTAGTTCGCGACGTCGATGATGTGCCGCCTGCCCGCCGCCCGCCCGCCTGCTTGCCCGCTGGCCCGGCTGACTGGCGCGCGGCAGTCGTCGGGTGGGCCGCGCGATGTGGGCGGGGGCGGGCCGGTGGATGAGGAGGTGGGCTGGGTTCAGGGTGAGGTGGGCCTGGGTTCAGGGTGGGTGAGGTTGGGTTCAGGGTGGGGTGAGGTTGGTGGGTGGGGTGGTCCAGTCGGTGGCGGCGACTCGTTCTGCCAGGTGGCGGATCTGGGTTGGGGGTAGGCCTCCGTGCAGGGCCGCGCGGAGCAGTTCGGTCAGGCGGTGGTCGGGGTTGGCTTCTTCGGCGCGGTCCAGGGCGAGCAGGGCCAGGGTGCCGTTGCCCCGGATGTACGCCGAGAAGGCCAGGAGGGTGGCCGGTTCCGCCCGCTCCGGTGCGGGGCTCGCCCTGGTCAGCTCGGTCCACAGCACTTCGGCGCTGCCGGCGTGCTCGCCGACGCAGTAGGCCAGGCTCGCGTCCCTGGTCAGCGGGTTCGACAGGGCGTGGGCGAGATCGGCCACCTCTTCATCGGTCAACGGGCGCTTGCGGGTGGCCGCACGCAGCACCTCGGCGTGGATCAGCTCGCGGTCGCGTCGGGGCACGGTCTCGTCGTCCGGTGGCGGGTGGTCGGCGGACAGGCGGTTGAGGAGGGTCGATCGGCGGGACAGGGCGCCCGGCGGGTCCGGGGTCAGGACGTCGCCCATCGCCGCACGGCTGGCGTAGGTGACGTGGCCCTCCGCCGCCGACGCCGCGGCGAACGCCGTGCTCGACGGGTCCGGCACGGTGCCCGAGGTGCCCACGTCGTGGTAGTCGAACCAGCGCTCGCCCTTCGCCGTCGCACGCGTCCACACGGCCAGCAGGAGCGGCACGTCGGCGGCGTGGAGGGCGTCGTCCAGCTCGTCCACCACCGCGTCGTGCGGCAGGTCCTCGGGCGGGTCGCTCGAACCGCCGCCGATCACGACGACCACCGCGTCGGCGCCCCGGCACCCGGCCAGCGGCGCGATGAGCCGGTCGGCCAGGCGGTGCGGCACGCCGGCGGGCGGCAGGTCGGCGCGCAGCGTCATGGTCACGTCGTGGTCGCGCACCACCAGCACGACGACCGAGTCGGACGGGTGGAAGCCCAGCAGGTGCGGCACGGCGGCGATCAGGTCGCCCGGGTCGCGCAGGCGGGTCGGGGGCAGCAGCTTCGTCATGGGTACGACAGTGGACCAGGGCGGTCCGGGGGGCCGGCGGCGATCGCCGATCTGTGGACAACTCGCGAAAGGCCGCTCCCACCGAACTGGGAGCGGCCCGGCGACCTGCGGGAACTCAGCAGTCCGGTGCTACTTGACCGTCCGAACCTGTGTACACGTAGGCATCGGAGATGTAGCCCGACCCGATCTTGTCCCACAGGTTGGTGGTGCCGTACTTGCCGGTGATCGTCTCGCCCCGCGCCTGGCAGCTGATCGTCACCGTGGCGCCGTTCGCGACCGAGCCGACGGCCGCGTACTGGGTGCCGGGACCGGACCTGATGGTCACGGACGCGCCGCTGTCGGTGCCGACGGTGCCGGTCACCCCGCTGGTGCTGCACGAGTTGCGGCTGGTGTAGCTGCGCGTGCCCCAGTAGTAGATCTGCGTCCCGTTGAACTTGATCTTCTGGTCGACGCCGTTGAGCCTCTGCTCGTAGTGCAGGTGCGGCCCGGTCGACCCGCCGGTCGTGCCCACGTTGCCGATCCGCTGGCCGATCCGCACGGACTGGCCGACGGACACGCTCTGCGCGGACAGGTGCGCGTACCGGGTGCGCCAGCCGCCGCCGTGGTCGATCTCGACCCACCGGCCGTAGCTCGTGCTGCCCTCGTTCGCGACCCTCGTGACGCTGCCCGCCGCCGACGCGACCACCGGGTCGCCGTCGTCGTTCGCCCGGTTGAAGTCGACCGAGTTCGCGGGGCTGTGGTTGGTGCGGGTCTGGCCCTCCCACACCTGGTTGCACGGGAACGGCATCTGGAAGGTCGGCGCCGCCGCGGCCTCGCCCTGCGTGAGGACGAGGCCGATCAGCGGCGCCACCAAGGCCGTGACGAACACACGTCGGCTCATCTGCCACCTCCTTGACGACTAAGGGTGATCATCCGACCACGCCCGACCGCCTAAGTGGAAGACTTACCATGTGTTGAGTTGGTGAATTAGTTCCTAACCAACCGAACGGAGCAGCACCCGATCGCCCACTCAGCAGTTGCGACTGGTGTAGTTGCGCGTGCCCCAGTAGAGGATCTGCGAGCCGTTGAAGACGATCCTCTGCGCCACGCCGTCGAGCCGCTGCTCGAAGTGCAGGTGCGGGCCGGTCGAACCGCCGGTCGACCCGACGTCGCCGATGCGCTGACCCCTCGACACGGTCTGGCCGACGCTCACCCGCTGCACGGACAGGTGCGCGTACCGGGTGCGCCAGCCACCGCCGTGACCGATCTCGATCCACCGGCCGTAGCTGGTGCCGCCCTCGTTCTCCACCCGCGTCACCGTGCCCGCCGCCGACGCCACCACGGGATCGCCTGCGTCGTCGGTGCGGTTGAAGTCCACGGCGTTGGCCGGGCTGTGACTGGTCCGGGTCTGGCCCGACCAGACCTGGTTGCACGGGAACGGCATCTGGAACCCCGGCGCCGCGGCGGCCAGCGTGTTCGCCTTCCGCACCGCGTCCGCCAGCCCGGCGCCCCCGGTGACCAGGCG
>NZ_JBFAMT010000076.1:0-34539 GCF_040656635.1 Actinosynnema sp. NPDC049800
CTGTGGGCACTGTTGCGCGACAACCGGCCGTTCACAACGACAAGTTCCGCCACACCAGCGCCCACAGCCACTTGACACGGGTCATTAAGACTCGGCGAGCATCTCGTCCAGCCGCTCGTACCCCTCGACCACCCCGGTCTCCATGCCGCTGGCCAGCATCATGTCGCGGGCTTCCGTCGTCGCGAACACGCTGGCGCCGTGCAGCCGGGTCCGGCCGTCGCCCAGGTCCTCGAACGTCAGGGTGTCCAGCGAGACGCCGTCCGGAAAGCCCTCGAACGTGAACGTCTGCACGATCCGCTCACCGGGCCTGACCTCGTGGAACGAACCGTAGAACCGGTACTCCTCGTCACCGTGGCTGTGCACGAAGCGGTAGGCGCCGCCGGTCGACGCGTCCCACCGCTCCACGCGCATCTCCAGGTAGCGCGGGCCCTGCCACTTCACCACGAGGTCGGGGTCGATGTGCGCGCGGAACACCGCGTCCACCGGGGCGTTGAACTCGCGGGTGATGTGGATGACCGGCGCGGCCGGGTCGGCGCTGATGCTGGTCTCGGGGTGCGTGGTCGTGGTCATGATGCTTCTCCTTCGACTCGGGTCTGTCGGGTGTCCTCGCTCGCCATCTCGGCGAGCACGGCGTCCAGCCGCCGGTAGCGCTGCTCGGCCTCCTGCCGGTAGCGCTCGATCCACTTCGTCATCAGGTCGAACACCTCCGCCTCGAGGTGGACGGGCCGTCGTTGCGCCTGCTTGCTGCGACTGACGAGCCCGGCGTCCTCAAGGACCTTGAGGTGCTTCGACACGGCCTGCACGGTCACGGAGTACGGCTCGGCCAACTCGTTCACGGTCGCGTCGCCCACGGCCAGCCGCGCCACCATGTCGCGCCGGATCGGGTCGGCCAGGGCCGAGAAGACCCGCGACAACTGGTCGTCCACCGCCATCTCCTTACTCAACCTCTCGGTTGAACAAACCATACGACCTCCACCCAACCAAGTCAACCAAAAGGTTGAAGACGCAGGTCAGAGCCGGACCGGCTGCCACGCTTCAGCCGGCTGAACACCTCACACCGCACCGACCGCGGCCGTGCGCACAACTACTCCCAGTCGAAGCACCGCCGGACGTGTGACGGGCTTAACCTCAAGTGATGCTCAAGCACCCATAACACGAACCGATGACCTGACCGATTCTGTGAGAGAACACTCGGTGCGCTGCCCCTCCTGTGTGTGAACTGCACCAGACGGGGGACTAGCCTGACCATGAGTGAGTCATTACCAAGAGCGAGATGGATAGAGGCGAGCGCCAGCCGTGTCCAGCAGCAGTCCTGCTTCTCAGTTCGGCCCCAATGAGTGGCTGGTCGAGGAGATGTACGAGCAGTTCCTCGCCGATCCGTCGTCCGTGGACCCGGCCTGGCACGACTTCTTCGCCGACTACAAGTCGACGCAGCGGTCGGGCAACGGGGCGGCGACGGCCGCGGAGAGCGGCACCACGACCGCCACCAGGACCGCTCCGGCCCAGGCCGCGCCGTCCGCCGCGCCGACGACTCCGAAGCAGCCGCAGCAGCCGCCGAAGAGCCAGCCGACCACGACGGCCCAGCCGGCCCAGAAGCCCGCGGCCAAGCCCGCGCCCGCCCAGGCCGCCAAGGCCGCGCCGGTGCAACAGGCGAAGGGCGAGGAGCAGAAGCAGCTGCGCGGCGCCGCCGCCGCCATCGCGAAGAACATGGAGCTCTCGCTCACCGTTCCGACCGCGACGAGCGTGCGCGCCGTGCCCGCCAAGCTGCTGGCCGACAACCGCATCGTGATCAACAACCACCTCAAGCGCACCCGCGGTGGGAAGGTCTCCTTCACCCACCTCATCGGGTACGCGGTGGTGCGGGCGCTCAAGGCGTACCCGAACATGAACCGGCACTTCGGCGAGGTCGACGGCAAGCCGTTCGTGATCACGCCGGAGCACGTGAACTTCGGCCTGGCGATCGACCTGCCCGGCAAGGACGGCGCCCGCACGCTGGTCGTGGCCTCGATCAAGGGCTGCGAGAACATGACGTTCACGCAGTTCTGGCAGGCCTACGAGGACCTGATCCGCAAGGCGCGGACGGGCTCGCTGACCACCGAGGACTTCTCCGGCACCACCATCTCGCTGACCAACCCCGGCACCATCGGCACCAACCACTCGGTGCCGCGCCTGCAGGCGGGCCAGGGCACGATCATCGGCGTCGGCGCGATGGAGTACCCGGCGCACTTCCAGGGCACCAGCGAGCAGGCCCTGACCGACATGGGCGTCAGCAAGGTCATCACGCTGACCTCCACCTACGACCACCGCGTCATCCAGGGCGCGGAGTCGGGCGAGTTCCTGCGCCGCATCCACCAGCTCCTGCTGGGCGAGGACGGCTTCTACGACGACGTCTTCACGTCGCTGCGGCTGCCGTACGAGCCGATCCGCTGGGTCGCCGACATTCCCGAGGGCGCGGTCGACAAGACCGCCCGGGTGATCGAGCTGATCGACGCGTTCCGCACCCGCGGCCACCTGATGGCCGACACGGACCCGCTGAACTACCGCCAGCGCAGCCACCAGGACCTCGACGTCCTGTCGCACGGCCTGACCCTCTGGGACCTGGACCGGGAGTTCCCGGTCGGCGGGTTCGCGGGCCAGGAGCGGATGAGGCTGCGCGACATCCTCGGCGTGCTGCGCAACTCGTACTGCCGCACGGTCGGCGTCGAGTACATGCACATCCTCGACCCGGAGGAGCGCCTCTGGATCCAGGAGCGGGTCGAGGTGCCGCACGAGAAGCCGCCGGCCACCGTGCAGAAGTACATCCTCTCGAAGCTCAACGCCGCCGAGGCGTTCGAGACCTTCCTGCAGACCAAGTACGTCGGCCAGAAGCGGTTCTCGCTCGAGGGCGGCGAGACCGTCATCCCGCTGCTCGACGCGGTGCTGGACAAGGCCGCCGAGCACGAGATCGACGAGGTCGTCATCGGCATGCCGCACCGCGGCCGGCTGAACGTGCTGGCGAACATCGTCGGCAAGCCGATCTCGCAGATCTTCCGCGAGTTCGAGGGCAACCTCGACCCCGGTCAGGCGCACGGCTCCGGTGACGTCAAGTACCACCTGGGCGCCGAGGGCAAGTACTTCCGGATGTTCGGCGACGGCGAGACGAAGGTGTCGCTGACCGCGAACCCGTCGCACCTCGAAGCCGTCGACCCGGTGCTGGAGGGCATCGTCCGGGCCAAGCAGGACATGCTCGACAAGGGCGGCGAGGGCTTCACCGTGCTGCCGGTCGCGCTGCACGGCGACGCCGCGTTCGCGGGCCAGGGCGTGGTCGCCGAGACGCTGAACCTGGCGCTGGTGCGCGGTTACCGCACCGGCGGCACGGTGCACGTGGTCGTGAACAACCAGGTCGGCTTCACCACCGCGCCCGAGCACTCGCGCTCGTCGAAGTACTCGACCGACGTGGCGAAGATGATCGGCGCGCCGGTGTTCCACGTCAACGGCGACGACCCCGAGGCGTGCTACTGGGTCGCCAAGCTGGCGGTGGACTACCGGCAGGCGTTCAACAAGGACGTCGTGATCGACATGGTCTGCTACCGCCGCCGCGGCCACAACGAGGGCGACGACCCCTCGATGACGCAGCCGGCGATGTACGACGTGATCGACACCAAGCGCTCGGTGCGCAAGACCTACACCGAGTCCCTGATCGGTCGCGGCGACATCTCGGTCGAAGAGGCCGAGAAGGCGTTGCAGGACTTCTCCTCGCAGCTGGAGCACGTGTTCAACGAGGTCCGGGAGCTGGAGAAGCACCCGATCAAGACCTCGCCGTCGATCGAGGAGGAGCAGCAGGTCCCGACCAAGCTGCCCACCGGCGTCGACCGGTCGATCATCGAGAAGATCGCCGACGCGCACGTGAACCTGCCCGAGGGCTTCACCCCGCACCCGCGGGTCAAGCCGGTGCTGGAGCGGCGCGCCAAGATGGCCCGCGAGGGCGGCATCGACTGGGCGTTCGCCGAGCTGCTGGCGTTCGGGTCGCTGGTGCTGGAGGGCCGCACGGTCCGGCTGGCCGGGCAGGACTCGCGGCGCGGCACGTTCGTGCAGCGGCACGCCACGCTGGTGGACCGCAAGCGGTCCGAGGAGTACACGCCGCTGCAGAACCTGGCCGAGACCCAGGGCAAGTTCATGGTGTACGACTCGGTGCTGTCGGAGTTCGCGGCGCTGGGCTTCGAGTACGGCTACTCCGTGGCCAACCCCGACGCTCTGGTGCTGTGGGAGGCGCAGTTCGGCGACTTCGTCAACGGCGCGCAGCCGATCATCGACGAGTTCATCTCGTCCGGTGAGGCGAAGTGGGGCCAGGTGTCCGACGTCGTGCTGCTGCTGCCGCACGGTCACGAGGGCCAGGGCCCGGACCACACGTCCGGCCGGATCGAGCGGTTCCTCCAGCTGTGCGCGGAGGGCTCGATGACGATCGCGGTGCCGTCGACGCCGGCGAACTACTTCCACCTGCTGCGGCGGCACGCGCTGGACGGCGTGAACCGGCCGCTGGTGGTGTTCACGCCGAAGTCGATGCTGCGCCTGAAGGCCGCGGTCAGCCCGGTCGAGGCGTTCGTGGACGAGAAGTTCCAGTCGGTGATCGACGACCCGACCGGCGTCGACCCGAGCGCGGTGCGCAAGGTCCTGCTGTGCAGCGGCAAGATCTACTACGAGCTGCTGGCCGAGCAGGAGAAGCGGGGCGTCAAGGACGTCGCCGTGGTGCGCGTCGAGCAGCTGTACCCGGTGCCGGCGCGCAAGCTGACCGCCGCCCTGGACCGCTACCCGAACGCCACCGAGGTGCGCTGGGTCCAGGAGGAGCCCGCGAACCAGGGCGCGTGGCCGTTCTTCGGGCTGGCGCTGCCCGAGCTGCTGCCGTCGCGGTTCGCGGTGAAGCGCGTGTCGCGCCGTCCGATGGCCGCGCCGTCGGCGGGTTCGTCCAAGGTGCACGAGGTCGAGCAGCGCGAGCTGATCGCGAAGGCGTTCGAGTAGGACCTGATGGGTTGAGCCGAGCCGTCGAGACCTCCGGGTGTCGACGGCTCGGCCCGTTGGCGGAGGAAGACCGTGTACTTCACCGATCGCGGCATCGAGGAACTGGAGTCCCGGCGGGGTGAGGAGGAGGTCACGTTCGCGTGGCTGGCCGACAAGCTCCGGGCGTTCGTCGACGCGAACCCGGACTTCGAGACGGCCGTGGAACGCCTGGCCACCTACCTGGCGCGGGACGACGAGGACTTCGAGGACTGACGACGGCCCCGGCCGGAAGGCGGTAGGTGCGCGTAGACGTCGACGAGGTGACGGGTTGTCGGAGGCCTGGTGGATGATGTAGGTCACGCATTCCTCCGAGAGGCCTGACCATCAGCGACCCGACTCCCCGCCGCGCGTTCACCGACGAGTCCTACCTCGAAGCGTGTGCGGACAACGTGGGGTTCTACGTGCTGGCGTCAGCGGTGTTCGAGCCGGACCAGCACCTGGAAGCACGTGAAGTGCTGTTGGGTCTGCGAGGCGACCGCAGCACGGCGAAGCTCTGCATTGGAACGAGATGGACAAGCACCAAAAGCGAACAGCGGCGCAGCGACTGGCAGACGTCGAAGGCTTGCACCTCGTCGCCATCGGCGCTCCGCTTCCCATCAGGCGGCAGGAACGGGCACGGGCGGCTTGTCTGCGGCTACTGGTGCACGAACTGCACGCCTACGGAGTCGGCGAGCTGCTGATCGAGTCCCGGACGAACGAACTTGACAGGCGCGATGTCGCCACGGTGCGCGGTGCCCGCTACGAGCTGCCCAAGGGAACGCAGTTCAGGGTGGAGCACCAGATAGGTGCCAAGGAGCCGTTGTTCTGGGCTGCAGACATCATCGCCGGGTGCGGTACGAAGTCAGCTGATGGGAGACAGCACCTATCAGGACATACTCGCGGAGCGCCTGTACGACGTGACCGTCATGACCGAGTGCTGACCTGGTAAGTCGGGCAGCCTGCGGACATGCGTAAGGCCAGGGTCCCGGTCTGCCCCAGGTGCACCTGGCCTTGCGACTCGCCTGAGCACCCGCGGTGCCAAGCTCCGACATCGATGTTACTCGGCGGTGAGAGGTTTGGCGAGCCGGCGGATCCCGGCTCACCAAACCGTCTTTCCTGGTCAAACCATGCCGAGACGTGTGCCGGCGTCCCGTCGCCCGATCGGGCGACGACCGGCCGGCGTCACCAGGCGTAGGCCTCGGGTGCCGGCTTGGCGCCGTTCGGGCCCGGGGGCGGGAAGAGGTCGTCCAGCTTGGCCAGGACCTCGTCGTCGAGCTTGATCTCGGTGGACCGCAGTGAGCCGTCCAGCTGCTCCAGGGTGCGGGGACCGATGATCGGCGACGTCACGCCTTCCTGGTGCAGGAGCCACGCCACGCCGACGTGCGCCGGGTCCTCGCCGAGGTCCGCGGACAGCTTCTCGTAGGCCTCGATGGCGTCACGGTGCTTCTCCAGGCCTTCCTGGCTGCGGCCGGTGTTGCCGCGGGAGCCGCCGCCCTCGCGCTGCTTGCGCAGCACGCCGCCGAGCAGGCCACCGCCCAGCGGCGACCACGGGATCACGCCGACGCCGTAGTGGCGCGCCGCCGGCAGCACCTCCAGCTCGACGAACCGGTTGACCAGGTTGTAGATCGACTGTTCGCTGACCAACCCGAGGAAGTGGCGTTCCCGCGCCGCCTGCTGAGCCTGCGCGATGTGCCACCCGGCGAAGTTGGACGACCCGAAGTAGATCACCTTCCCCTGCTGCCGCAGCACGGAGAAGGCCTCCCAGATCTCGTCCCACGGCGTGGCCCGGTCCACGTGGTGCATCTGGAGCAGGTCGATGTAGTCGGTCTGCAACCGCCGAAGCGACGCGTCCGCGGCCCGCCGGATGTGCAGCGCGGACAGCCGCTTCTCGTTCGGCCAGTCCCCCATGTCGCCGTACAGCTTGGTGGCGAGCACGGTCTTCTCCCGACGCCCGCCGCCCTGCGCGAACCACCGGCCGATGATCTTCTCGGTGACGCCCTCGCCCCGCTGCCACCCGTAGACGTCGGCGGTGTCGAAGAAGTTGATGCCGTGCTCGTGGGCCCGGTCCATGATCGTGTGACTGTCGGGCTCGGACGTCTCCGGACCGAAGTTCATCGTGCCGAGGCACAAGCGGGACACGGACAGGCCGGAACGGCCGAGCTGGGTGTACTCCATGCGGCCAGCCTGCCTCAAGTCGATCGCCGGGACCACCCGACCGACACGACCGCGTTCCGGCGAAACCGCTCCGCCGCAACGGATCCCGAGGTTAAGATCCGCGCCTACCCCGCCTCGGGCGGGCATGGGGGCTGGGGGAGGCCTGCATGGGGGGAGTCGCGCACGACCACGTCCGGGCACGGGACGGGGTCGCCCTTCCGCACGCCGTGCTGCTCGTGCTCGCCGCGATCGCCGCCGCCGTCGTCGCCCAGGGCGGCTACTACCTGCCCGGTCGGCTCTTCACCGGCGCGCTCGTCGCGTTCGCGCTGGTCCTGGCCCTGCGCGACCGCCCGGCGTTCGGGCTGGTCCCGATGGCGTGCGCGGGGCTCGCGGCGTGGGCCGTCCTGCGCGCGGCCCTGAACGGCGAGGTCACCCGGTCCCTGCCCGCGGTCGCGGCCGTCGGCTGCCTGGCCGCGGCGGTGGTCGTGGTCCGGGGCGCCGACGCCAGGCAACGGGAGCTGTGCGCGTCGGTGCTGGTCGGGGTGGGCGCGCTGGTCGCGCTGACCGGCTGGGTGGCCGTCGTCTGGCGGGTGCCGTCGTGGTCGGCGGTGGCCGACGGCCTGGCCCGCGCCGCCTCCACCCTCACCTACCCCAACGCCGCCGCCGCGCTGCTCGCCGCGCTCACCGTGCTGGCCCTGGCCCTCAACACCGCCCACCCGGACTCGTTGCCGCACGCCGGCGCGGTGTACGCGCTGGTCGTCGGCGTCGGCGCGACGCTCAGCCGCGCCGGCCTGCTGGCGCTGCTGGCCGGGTTGGTGGCGTTGGCCGTGTTCAACGGCGTCCGCACCACCCTGCGGCACGCCGGTCCGCCCGTCCTCGGCGCGCTGATCGCCCTGGGCGCGCTGGCGCCGTCGTTCCCGGTCGCCGAACCGGCCAACCTCCCGCTCGCGGTCGCCGGCCTCGTCGTCGGCCTCGCCGTCACCCTGGGCCTGAACCGGGTGAAGCCGGTGGTCCGGTCGGTCGGCGTGGTGGCCGGGCTCGTCGCGGCCGGGCTCGGGGCGCTCTTCGCGTACGACCTGGGCAAGCTGCTCACGGGCCGGATCTCGACCAGCTCGCCGGACCGGGCCGGCGCGACGGGCGCGGCGCTGGACCTCGTCGCCGCACGGCCCTGGACGGGCGTCGGACCCGGCAACGGGTGGTTCGCGTTCACCGGGCCCCGCGGCGAGTCCCGGGTGATGCGGTACGTCCACGACGAGTACCTCCAGGTCCTGGTCGAGCTCGGCGCGATCGGGCTCGGCCTGGTGCTGCTGGTCCTGGCCGCGCTGGCCGTCGCGGTGTGGCGCGGGCGCGCCGGGTCGACGTGGGCGGGCGCCGCCGCCGGGCTCGTCGTGCTGCTGGTGCACAGCGGTTTCGACTTCCTGTGGCACCTGCCCGTGATCGTGCTGACCGCCGGGCTGCTCGCCGGCCTGGCCTCCCCCGAAGCCGAACCCGAACCCGCTGCCCGCGCAGCCGCGCTGGTCGCACCCACCACAGAGGAGAACCGATGAAGGTCCCATCCATCCGCAACCTGCGCCCGGCCAAGGCCGCGGCCGTGCTGGCCGTCGTCGCGGGCGCGATCTTCGCGTCCGTCCTGCCCTCCAGCGCCGACGTGGGCGCCCAGTCGCCGTCGCAGCCCGCGATCCAGGTCCAGACGCAGGCGGAGAGACTGGCGCGCGGCGCGGCGGTCCAGGTCGACGTGCAGATCGTCTGCCCGCCGCCGGGCTACGCCTACGTCAACGTCCGGCTCACCCAGCGCGTCGGTCCCGCCGTCGCGAGCGGCTCGGGCTACGCGCAGCCGTTCTGCACCGGCGGCACGCAGACCGTCACCGTCTCGGTGCACGCCTCGGAGTTCCCGTTCCGCGCGGGCACGGCCTTCGCCTCGGCCATCCTGTCGGGTCCGTTCAACGGCCAGGTCTCGGACGACCGCGAGGTCACGATCGTCAACCCGTGACGTGACGGGGGCTCGTCACCGCGACGAGCCCCCGGTCACGCCCGCCTCAGCGCGCGCCCGGCACCGCGAGGCCGAACTCGTAGGCCGCCCAGAAGACGCCGTGGGTCAGGACGAGCAGCGGTGCGGCGACGAACTCTGGGCGTTTGATCGTGGTCATGCGGTGAATCCCGCGGATCGCGCGACCGGAACTGATCGCTCGTGCGAGCGGTCTTCGGCCTCACTCTCAAGAGGGAGGAGCCAGGTAGGCGCGGGTCGAGGACTCCAGCGCGGCCACGCACGCCGCGACCACGGGGTGACCGCCCGCGCCGCGGCGGTAGGCGATGCGGGTGCGGCGGTGGACGTCCAGCGGGACCAGCCGGACGTCGGCGGGCGGGCGCGTCGCGCCGAGTTCGGGCACGAGCGCGACGCCTTGACCGGCGGCGACGAGTGCGAGCACGGCGGTGAAGTCGTCGGCGTGGTGGCGCACCCTGGCGGTGAAACCGGCGGCCTGGCAGACCCGCATCGCCACGGTGTGGCAGAGCGTGCCGGGGGTGCCGACGATCCACGCCGCGTCCCGCGTGCTCGCGATCGTCCCCTCCGGCCCTTCGGTGGGCCTGTCTTCGGTGGGCACGGCGAGGAACACCTTCTCGTCCAGCAGCCGCACCGAGTCCACGCCGGGGTCGGGCTCGACCGGCGCGATGTCGTAGTCGTGCCACAGCGCCACGTCCAGCCGCCCGTCGCGCAACGCGTCCGGCATGTCGACCGGGTCCAGTTCGGTGACCATGAGGTCGAGCGCCGGGTGGTCGCGGCCCAGCGCGACCAGCGCGGCCGGCAGCAGGGTCGGCACGGCGCTGGGGAACGCACCGATCCGCACGGTGCCGGACAGGCCGGTGCGGGCGGCGGCCAGCGTGGCGGTCGCGGCTTCCAGGGCGGCCAGGATCGTCTCGGCGTGCCCGACGAGCGCGGTGGCGGCCGGCGTGAGGCTGACGCTGCGACCGGTGTGCTCCAGCAGCGGCACGCCCGCCTCGCGTTGCAGGGCGGCGAGCTGCTGGGACACGGCGGACGGCGTGTAGGCGTGCGCCTGGGCGACGGCGGCGATCGTGCCGAGGCGGGCCAGGTCGCGCAGGAGCCGCAGGCGGCGGACGTCGAGCATCAGTTCAGCTTACGGTTGCCATGAGGAACGCGAACTGGTGCTTCACGGTCCGGGCGGGCACCGTGGCGGTATGACGCTCACCGGCCTGCACGTACCGCTGATCACGCCGTTCGACCGGTCGGGGGCCGTGGCCCTCGACGCCCTGGAGTCCCTCGCGCACCAGGCGTTGGACGACGGCGCGCGTGGCCTGGTCGCGTTGGGTACGACGGCCGAGCCCTCGTCGCTCACGCCGGTCGAGCAGCAGGCCGTGCTCGGCGTGGTGACCCGGGTCTGCCGTGAGCGCCACGCGCCGCTGGTGGTCGGCGCGAACACCCCGCAGGCCCTCCAGGCGTTGGCCGACCACCCGGAGGTGGTGGCGTCGCTGACCGCGGTGCCGTCGTTCGTCCGGCCGGGCGAGGAGGGCGCGCTCGCGCACCTGACCCGGCTGGCCGCCGACAGCCCGGTGCCGCTGGTCGTCTACGACATCCCGTACCGGACGGGCCAGTACCTGTCCGCGGCCGCGTTGCGGCGGCTCGGGGACGTGCCCGGCGTGGTGGGCCTGAAGTACGCGGCGGGCGGGATCAACGCCGACACGGTGGAGCTGTTCGCCGACGTGCCGGACCTGGCCGTGCTCGGCGGTGACGACACGTTCATCTCGCCGCTGCTGGCGCTCGGCGCGCACGGCGGCATCCTGGCTTCGGCGCACGTCGCCACCAGCGAGTTCGTCCGACTGATCGACGCGTGGCACGCCGGTGACGTCGCCGAGGCGCGCGCTCTGGGCGGCCGGCTGGGCCGCCTGTCGGCCGCGCTGTTCGCCGAGCCGAACCCGACCGTGATCAAGGCCGTGCTGCACGCGCAGGGCCGCATCCCGACCCCGGACGTCCGCCTGCCGCTGCTGGCCGCCGGGCCCGACAGCACGTCGGCCGCCCTCAGCGCTGTCGAACGCCTGCTCGCCACACCGCGTGCGTGAGCGGGACGCCCGGCCGGTACGCCAGGTGGGTGGTGGAGGGGGCGTCGAGGACGTGGACGTCGGCGCGGGCGCCCGGTGACAGGTGCCCGACGTCGGTGCGCCGGAGGGCTTTCGCGCCGTTGAGGGTGGCGGCGGTGACGGCCTCCTCGACGGTCATGCGCATCTGGAGGACTGCCGTCGTGATGCAGTAGGCCATCGAGGTCGTGTAGGAGCTGCCGGGGTTGCAGTTGCTGGCGAGGGCCACCGTCGCGCCCGCGTCCAGCAGCGTCCGGGCGGGTGGCAGCGCCTGGCGGGTCGACAGGTCGCACGCCGGGAGCAGGGTGGCGACGGTGGACGAGCCCGCCAACGCGTCCACGTCGGCGTCGGACAGGTACGTGCAGTGGTCGACGCTCGCCGCGCCCAGCTCCACGGCCAGCCGGACTCCCGGCCCTTCGCCCAGCTGGTTGCCGTGCA
Source organism: Actinosynnema sp. NPDC049800 (assembly GCF_040656635.1). Classification (NCBI taxonomy): domain Bacteria; kingdom Bacillati; phylum Actinomycetota; class Actinomycetes; order Pseudonocardiales; family Pseudonocardiaceae; genus Actinosynnema; species Actinosynnema sp. NPDC049800. The sequence goes on from NZ_JBFAMT010000076.1 coordinate 11,692, forward strand.
CGCGCAGGCCCAGCCCTTTGGCCTTGGCGGCTTCCAGCACGGCCCGTGACTGATCGGCGTCGAACGCGCCCTGCTCGCAGAACACGTCCGCCCACCGCACGTGCGGCGCGACGGCGTCCAGCATCTCGCCGATCACCAACGCCACGTACTCGTCCGCGTCCGCACCCGGCGGGACGAGGTGCGCGCCCAGGAAGGTGACCTCGTCGGCCACGCCCGCCGCGATCCGCGCCGACCGCACCTCGTCCTCGACGGTCAGCCCGTAGCCGGTCTTGGTCTCGATCGTGGTCGTGCCCTGGGCCACGGCCTCGGCGACCAACCGCCTCAGGTTCGCCGCCAACTCCTCGTCCGACGCCGCCCGCGTGGCGCCGACCGTGACCGCGATCCCGCCCGCCGCGTACGCCTGACCGGCCATGCGGGCTTCGAACTCGGCCGTCCGGTCCCCCGCGAACACCAGGTGCGTGTGGCTGTCCACCCAACCGGGCAGGACCGCTCGCCCTTCGACGTCCACGCGCGTGTCGGCGGCCGGCGCGGAGGAGGAGGGTCCGACCCACTCCACGCGGTCGGTGAAGACGAGGGCGGCGTCGGTGAGGCGCCCCAGCTCGGGGTCGTTCGTGGTCAACTCACCGATGCCGGTGATGAGGGTGCTCATTCGTCGTCCAACCGTCGGAAGATCTGCGGGAACTCGCCGTCCTCGATCAGACCGCCGATGACGTGCGCCATGTCCATCACCCCGGCGTCCCGGACGATGAGCCCGTCCGACACCGAGAAGTACCGACCGCCCAACGCCTCCCCGCTCTCCGCCCACTTCGCCATCAACGCCTCGACCTGGGCCAACGTGAACACCGTCCCGCTCCACCGCGAGCCGTCGGGCAGGTGCACGAACACGTCGACGTTGTCGACCGCGTCCAGGTCCTCACCGGCACCGGGCAGGAACGCCGCCTCGAACCGCTCGCACCGCACGCGGTACCAAGGCGCGTCCCACCACCCCTCCATCACCGACGCAGAAACCGCTGCCAGGCCGAAGTTGTCGTTGTTGCCGTCACCGCTGTAACTGCTCTTCCGCCACACCAGACCAGTGGGGTCCACAGTGGACACGAAGACCGCCTCTCATTCGCGCCCGGCAACGATCCGCTCGATCAGGGCGATCGAATCCTCCGGACCGAGCGCCCGCTCGAGCAGGTGGTCGATCAGCATCCTAGCCCGCCGAACCTGTTCCGGATCTTCGATGTGGAGCGAACCTGATGATGGTGAACGGGACCGACACCCTTGGGATTCCCATCACTCGATCAGTCGATCGCCTCGACCAGGAGCCTGGACACGTCACCCAGCTGCTCGTGCACGCCATCGCGAGCTACGACCTTCCCCCCTACTACTACGACAGCGACGTCCGAAGCAGTGGCGGCCAGGAGGATTTGCTCGGGGTCGGTGCCGGCGGTGCGGACCGAGTTCACCCGAATGGCTACGAGATCCGCTGGGGCGCCGACCTCCACCCGACCGGCTTCCGGCCAGCCGATGGACGCGTGGTTCGTCAGTGCCGCAACGAGGTCCGCCGGTTCGAAACGGCCGCGTTCGCCCGTGCGCAGGCGTTCGTTGTGCTCCAGGGCGCGCACCTCCAACAACGGGTCGATCACCGCGTGCTGGTCGCTGCCCAACGACAACGGCGACCCCGCCTCGACCAGCTCGCGCGCCGGGCCGATGCCGTCCGCCAGATCAGCTTCCGTCGTCGGGCAGAAGCACACGCCGGTGCGCGTCGAGCCGAGCAAGCCGATGTCCTTAGTGGACAGGTGCGTCCCGTGCACGGCCGTCGTGCGCGGCGTGAGGGCGCCGGCCTCGGCCAGCAGCTCGGTCGGGGTGAGCCCGTACGCCGCCAGGCACGCCTCGTTCTCGGCCGGCTGCTCCGACAGGTGCACGTGCAGCGGCCGGTCGGGGAACGCGCCCGCCACCAGCGACAACGTGTCACGCGGCACCGCGCGGACCGAGTGGATCGCGGCGCCGATCCTGGTATTCGCGTCACCGCGCAGCTCGGCGACCCGGTCCAGCCACCGGTCACCGGTCCCGTCGGAGAACCGCTCCTGCACCCCGCGCACGGGCTGCCCGATCCCGCCCGCCAGGTAGCAGGCGTCCAGCAGGGTGAGCCTGATCCCGGCGTCACGCGCCGCCTGGCGCAACGCCTCCGCCATCTCGTTGCCGCCGTTGTGCAGGTAGTGGAACTCGCCCACCGCCGTCACCCCGGCCACGGCCATCTCCGCGTACACCGCCGTGGCCAGCTCCAGGTACGAGTCGGGCGTCAACCGCTCCGCCACCGCGTACATCCGGTCGCGCCACGTCCAGAACGTGCCGCCGTCGGCGTTCGTGCGCCCCCGCAACGCCCGGTGGAACGCGTGCGAGTGCGCGTTGGCGAAACCCGGGAACACCAGCCCGTAGAGCCGTTCCACGCCGAGCGGAATGGTGTCCACTGTGGACACCGAGGCGATGACCCCGTGGTCCACGCGCACCAGCACGCGCGCCGCGATGCCGTCCGGCAGCCACACCCGCTCGCACCAGAAGCTCTTCATCGCGCCAGGTGCTCCAACGTCGTCGCCAGCGCCACCACGCCCGCCGCGCAGTCGTCCGCCTCGGCGAACTCCTCCGGCGCGTGGCTGATCCCGGTCGGGTTGCGCACGAACAGCATGGCGGTCGGCACGTGCGACGCGAGGATCCCCGCGTCGTGCCCGGCGCCGGTCGGCAACGCGGGCGTGTCACCGCCGAGCGCGTCCCGGACCCGCGCCATCAGGCCGGGGTCGAAGTGCACCGTCCCGCCCCAGCTCTCCTCGGTCACGCGCACCTCGCAGCCCTCCGACTCGGCCGCCTCACGGGCCGCCGACGTGATCTCCGAGACGACCTCGCGGGTGCGCGGCTCGTCGTCGGCCCGCGCGTCCAGCCACACGTCCACCGACGACGCGATCACGTTGGTGCCGCCGGGGTTCGGCACGAGCCGGCCGACCGTGGCCCGCGCACCTGAGGTCGCCGCGCGGCGGGCGGCCAGCACCATCCGCGCGGCGGGCAGCATCGGGTCGCGCCGGTCCTCGATCAGCGTCGCGCCGGCGTGGTTGCCCTCACCGCTGAACGTGTAACGCCACCGACCGTGCGCCAGGATCGAGCTCGCCAGCCCCACCGGCACGTCCAGCCCGCGCCCCTGCTCCACGTGCAGCTCGACGAACGCGCCGACGGAGGACAGCGCGCGCTCGTCCCGACCCATCCGCAACGGGTCGAACCCGGCGGCGTGCGCGGCCTCGCCGAACGTGATGCCGTCCGCGTCCACCAGCCTGGCCGCCGCCTCGGCCGTGATCGCGCCGGTCATCAGCCGCGACCCGAGGCACGCGACGCCGAACCGCCCGCCCTCCTCCTCCACGAACACGACGATCGCCAGCGGCTTCGAGGGCGCGAACCCGCGAGCGCGCAGCAGGTCGAACGCCTGCAACGCCGACACCACGCCCAGCGGCCCGTCGAACGCGCCGCCGCCGGGCACCGAGTCGAGGTGGCTGCCGGTGATCACCGCGTCCGGCCCCGGTGCGCCCCACCACGCCCAGAGGTTGCCGTTGCGGTCGGGCCGGACGTCCAGCCCTCGCCGTTCGGCCTCCTCCACGAACCAGGCGCGCAGCTCCAGCTCGACCCGGTCGAAGCCGTGCCGCGAGTAGCCGCCGCGCTTCGGGTCGCGCCCGACGTCGGCGATGTCCGCGAGGTCAGTCATCCCCACCTTCTTTCCTGGGTCGGTTCGGGCCAGTCGTAGGGTCCGGAGGCCCAGGGGTGTCGGGTGTGGCTTTCAGTCATCTGCCGTGGGTGTGGCTTGCGTCGATTGGCCGCCCGGCACGCCCTGGACGACTCGGCCGCTGATTGAGAATTGCGACCCGATCGCTGTGTGGGGATAGGCCGGCGAGGTCGTCTGTGGGACGACATGTCGGTGCGGACAGGGAGCCGTGAGTGGAACGTGCGTGGGCCGGGGTGGACATCGGCAAGGGAACACCACCATGTGGTGGTGATCGACACCGACGGCGCCCGGATGCTGTCGCGGCGGGTGGTCAACGACGAGACGGCGCTGCTGGAGCTGATCGGCCAGGTCACAGCGTTGGCCGACGAAGTGTGCCGGGCCGTCGACGTGAGCACCGGTGCAGCCGCGTTGCTGCCGGCGCTGCTGGTCGCGCACGGCCGGCAGGTGTTCTACCTGTCCGGCAACCAGGTCAACCGCGCGGCCGGCGGCCACCGGGGCGAGGGCAAGACCGACGCGAGAGACGCCGCGATCATCGCCGACCAGGCCCGAATGCGCCGGGACCTGGCCCCGCCGCGCGTGGACGACGAACTGATCGTGGAGTTGCGGATGCTGGTCGCCCGCCGCCGTGATCTCGCCGGCGACCGCGTCCGCCTGGTCAACCGGCTGCACGACCAACTGCTGGGCAACAGCCCGGCCCTGGAACGCGTGTCGGACCTGACCAACCGCGGGCCGCCGGTCCTGCTCACCCATGTCCAGACCCCGGCGGCCATCCGCCGACTCGGCGCGGCCGGGCTCGAACAATGGCCGCGGTCGCAGAAGGTCCGCAGCGCCGCCGCCCTGGCCGCCGCGGTCACGGCAGCGGCCGAGTCCCAGCAGACCACGCTGCCCGGCGAGCAGTTGGCCGCGCAGCTCGTCGCCGACATGGCGAAGGGAGTGATCTCCCTCGATGAGCAACTCAAGCAGACCGACAAGCTCATCGAGGGCCGGTTCCGCCGCCACCGACACGCCACCGCCTTGCCGAGCATGCCCGGCATCGGCGTGCTGCTCGCAGCCGAGTTCCTCGCCGCCACCGGCGGCGACATGACCGTGTTCGCCTCCGCCGACCACCTCGCCGGCTACGCCGGCCCGGCCCCCGCGCCCCGCGACTCCGGCCGGATCAGCGGCAACCTGCACCGCCCCCGCCGCTACCACCGCGGCCTGCAACGAGCCCTCCACACCTCCGCGCTGATCAGCATCCGCTGCCACCAACCATCGCGAATGTTCTACGACCGCAAGAGATCCGAAGGCAAACGCCACGTCCAGGCCGTCCTCGCTCTCGCACGCCGCCGGGTCGACGTCGCGTGGGCACTCCTGCGCGACCAGCGTTGCTTCGAGTCGACGCCACCACACACCACCGCCGCCTGACGTGATCATCTTGACAACTTCATTGAGAATCGGCGCTCATCGGGATGTGGACGTCCTTCGACGCAGCGACGTCGACGGCCCTCTGGTACCCGGCGTCCACGTGCCGGATCACGCCCATGGCCGGGTCGTTGGTCAGCACCCGCTCGATCTTCTGCGCCGCCAGCGGCGTGCCGTCCGCGACCGTCACCTGACCGGCGTGGATGGACCGGCCGATGCCGACGCCGCCGCCGTGGTGCAGCGACACCCAGGTCGCGCCCGACGCGGTGTTGACCAGGGCGTTCAGCAGCGGCCAGTCGGCGATCGCGTCCGAGCCGTCGGCCATCGCCTCGGTCTCCCGGTACGGCGACGCGACCGAGCCGCAGTCGAGGTGGTCGCGGCCGATCACGATCGGCGCGGACAGCTCGCCCGAGGCCACCATCTCGTTGAACTTCAGGCCCGCGAGGTGCCGCTCGCCGTACCCGAGCCAGCAGATCCGCGCGGGCAGGCCCTGGAACTCGACCCGCTCGCCCGCCATCCTGATCCACCGCGCGAGCTGCTCGTTCTCGGGGAACAGCTCCAGGATCGCCCGGTCGGTCTTGGCGATGTCGGCCGGGTCGCCGGACAGCGCGGCCCAGCGGAACGGGCCCTTGCCCTCGCAGAACAGCGGCCGGATGTAGGCGGGCACGAAGCCGGGGAAGTCGAACGCCCGCTCGTAGCCGCCCAGCTTGGCCTCGCCGCGGATGGAGTTGCCGTAGTCGAACACCTCGGCGCCGCGGTCCAGGAAGCCCACCATGGCCTCGACGTGGTCGGCCATCGACTCCCGCGCCCGGTCGGTGAACTCGTCGGGCTTCTTGGCCGCGTAGTCGGGCCAGTCCTCGACCGCGACGCCCTTCGGGCAGTACGCCAGCGGGTCGTGCGCGGAGGTCTGGTCGGTGACGACGTCCACCGGCACGTCGCGGCGCAGCAGCTCCGGCAGCACCTCGGCGGCGTTGCCGATCAGGCCGACCGACAGCGCCCGGCCCTCGGACTTCGCGGCCAGCACGCGGGCGATCGCGTCGTCGAGGTCGTCGGCGATCTCGTCCAGGTAGCGGGTCTCCACGCGGCGGCGGGCGCGCTGCGGGTCGACCTCGACGCACAGGGCCACGCCCTCGTTCATGGTGACCGCAAGCGGTTGCGCGCCGCCCATGCCGCCGAGGCCCGCCGTGACGGTGAGCGTGCCGCGCAGGGTGCCGTTGAACCGCTTGGTGGCCACGGCGGCGAACGTCTCGAACGTGCCCTGGAGGATGCCCTGGGTGCCGATGTAGATCCACGAACCGGCCGTCATCTGGCCGTACATGGTCAGGCCCTCGGCTTCCAGCCGGCGGAACTCGGGCCAGTTCGCCCAGTCCGGCACGAGGTTGGAGTTCGCGATGAGCACGCGCGGCGCCCACTCGTGCGTCCGCATGACGCCGACCGGGCGGCCGGACTGCACGAGCAGCGTCTCGTCGTCCTCCAACCGGGCCAGCTCGCGGCTGATGGCGTGGAAGCTCGGCCAGTCGCGCGCGGCCTTGCCCGTGCCGCCGTAGACGACCAGGTCCTCGGGGCGCTCGGCCACGTCCGGGTCGAGGTTGTTGTGGAACATCCGCAGCGCGGCCTCGGTCGGCCAGCTCCGCGCGGTCAGTTCGGTCCCTCGGGCGGCGCGCACCATCACAGGGCTCCCTTCCGGATCAGGTCTTCGGCGGCGGCGATCTCGGGCGCGAGGTGGCGGTCCGGGCCGGGGCCCTCGACGTGCTCGCGGAGCTTCGCGACGGCCGCCGCGGTGGCGGGTGCGGGGTTGAGCGGTTTGCGCAGGTCCAGCGCGCGGGCGGCGGTCAGGAACTCGATCGCGAGGACCCGGCGCAGGCCGTCGACGGCCTGGCGGAGCTTGCGCGCGGCGGACCAGCCCATGGAGACGTGGTCCTCCTGCATCGCGCTGCTCGGGATCGAGTCGACGGACGCGGGCACGGCCAGGCGCTTGAGCTCGCTGACGATCGCGGCCTGCGTGTACTGGGCGATCATGTGGCCGGAGTCGACGCCCGGGTCGTGCGCCAGGAACGGCGGCAGGCCGTGCGACCGGTTCACGTCCAGCATCCGGTCGGTGCGGCGCTCGGCGATGCTCGCCACGTCCGCGGTGGGGATGGCGAGGAAGTCCAGCACGTAGGCGATCGGCGCGCCGTGGAAGTTGCCGTTGGACTCGACCCGGCCGTCGGCCAGCACCACCGGGTTGTCGATGGACGAGGCCAGCTCGCGGTCGGCGACGGTCTCGGCGTAGGCCACGGTGTCCCGCGCCGCGCCGTGCACCTGGGGTGAGCAGCGCAGCGAGTAGGCGTCCTGCACGCGCGTGCAGTCCGGGCCGCGATGGCTGTCCATGATCTCGGAGTCGCGCAGGATCTCCGCCATGCGCCGCGCGGAGCGGCCCTGACCGGGGTGCGGGCGCAGGGCCTGGAGGTCGGCGGCGAACACGCGGTCCGTGCCGAGGAGGGCCTCCACGCTCATCGCGGCGGTCAGGTCGGCGACGTCGAGCAGGTAGTTCAGGTCCCGGACCGCCAGGACCAGCATGCCGAGCATGCCGTCCGTGCCGTTGATCAGCGCCAGGCCCTCCTTCTCGGCCAGGCGGACGGGCCGGATGCCGGCCTTCGCGAGGGCCTGCGCGGCGGGGACCAGGTTGCCGTCGGCGTCGCGGACGTCGCCCTCGCCGGTGAGCGCGAGGGCGGCGGCGGACAGCGGCGCGAGGTCGCCCGAGCAGCCGAGCGAGCCGAACTCGTGCACGACCGGGGTGATGCCTGCGTTGAGCATCGCGGCCATCGCCTCGGCGGTCTCCAGCCGGACGCCGGTGTGGCCGCTCGCCAGGGTCTTGAGGCGGAGCAGGACGAGGGCGCGCACGACCTCGCGCTCGACCTCGGGACCCGCGCCGGCCGCGTGCGAGCGGACCAGGGACTGCTGGAGGGCGGCACGGCGGTCCGGCGGGATGTGCCGGACGGCCAGCGCGCCGAAGCCCGTGGACACGCCGTAGGTCGGCTGCTCGGCCGTGGCCAGGCGTTCGATGTGCGCCCGGGCGGTGGTGACCGCCTCGCGGGCCGCCTCCGTGATCTCCACGGGCGCGTCGCCCCGGGCGACGGCGTGGACGTCGTCGCGGGTCAGCGGTTTCGGACCCAGCTGCACGGGTTGCTGCATGTGCCCATCTCAACCCGCCGGCCCGATCCGCACGACCCGACATCCGCCGATCGTGTCTGGTATCCGAGACGACTCGGCCAACCGAAATCACTCCTCACGCGTCCCTCCCCACCGGTAGCTTCGGAAAACCACCATGGGGGTGACCGTGAGTGTCCGCGTGCAGGACCTGACCAGGACGTTCCGCAAGGGCAAGGGCTGGCGGCCCAAGGGCGAGGAGGTGACCGCGCTCGCCGGGCTCACGCTGGACGTGCCCACGAACGAGGTCCACGGCCTGCTCGGCCCGAACGGGGCGGGCAAGACCACGCTGTGCAAGATCCTGTCCACGATCCTGCTGCCGACCTCCGGCAGCGCCGAGGTGCTCGGCCACGACGTCGTGACCGGCGCGGCCGAGATCAGGCACCTGATCGGCATCGTGTTCGGCGGCGAACGCGGCCTGTACGGGAAGCTGACCGCGCGGCAGACCCTGCGCTACTGGGCCGCGCTCTACAAGCTGCCGGACGCACGGGCGAAGGTCCGCACCGACGAGCTGCTGGCGCGCCTGGGTCTCGCGGACAAGGCCGACGACCTCGTGGAGACGTTCTCGCGGGGCATGAAGCAGCGCGTGCACCTGGCCCGCGGCCTGATCGGCGACCCGAAGCTGATCCTGTTCGACGAGCCGACCACGGGCATGGACCCGGTGGCCGCGCACGACTTCCGCACGCTCATCGGCGAGCTGCGCGACGAAGGCCGCACCATCCTCATCACGACCCACGACATGGACGAGGCCGAAGAGGTCTGCGACCGCGTCACGCTGATCGACAAGGGGCGCGTGCTGGCCACCGAGTCGCCGCGCGGCCTGGCCGCGATGTCCGGCCTGCACCGCTGGGTCGAGGCGGAGACGTCGCTGGACGTCACCGGCATCCCCGGCGTGGTGGACACCGAGACCCGCAACGGCGTGCTGCGCGTCAAGACGACCGACGACCGGGCGGCGCGCGCGGTGCTGGACTTCCTGCTGGACCGCGGTGTGCGCTCGGTGCACGCCGTGCCGCCCCGGCTGGAGGACGTCTACCTGGACCTCATCGGCCGTCGCGGCATGGAGGTCTGAGCGGTGCGCCTGTTCCTGTCCGGGGTGCGCACGCAGTTCTGGCTGATCCGCAGGCAGCCCGACGAACTGCTGACGCTGTGCACGATCCCGTTCACCGTGGTGATGATGCTGTCGGTCGTGATGCACGCGGTCCGGCCCGACCTGGTCGCCAACGCGTTCCTCGCGCCCACCCTGATGGGGTTGTGGGGCTTCGCCACGGGACTGGCGACGGTCGTGCTCGTCGGCGAGCGCTGGACCAGGACGCTGGAGCTGGGCATGGCCGCGCCCGGCGCCGTGCACTCCGTCTACCTGGGTCGGATCTCGGCGGTGATGGTGCTGGGCGTCGTCCCGCTCGGCGAGACGTGGCTGCTGGGCAAGCTCCTGTTCGGCGTGACGCCGGCGGTGCACCACCCGTGGGTGTTCTGGGCGGCCATGGCGGCGTCGGTGTTCGCGATGGTCGGCACCAGCCTGCTGCTGGCGGCGTCCATGCTGCTGACCAAGAACAGCAACAACTACCTGAACTTCCTCAGCTTCCCGATCTACCTGCTGTCCGGCGTGATGGTCCCGGTGCACTACCTGCCGGAGTTCCTGCAACCGCTCTCCCACGTGATCTTCCTGTCGTGGTCGGCGGACCTGATGCGGGACGCCATGGCCGCCGGGCCCGTCACGGGCGCCGGCTGGCGGTTGTTGGCGATCACCGGGCTCGGCGTCGCGGCGCTGGTCGGCGGGCGGGTGCTGCTGGCGGCGACCCTGCGCCGGGCGCGCGAGCTGGGGGTGGTGACGTATGCGTGACCAGCTCCGGGTGCTCAAGCACGGGCTGATCGCCTCGTGGACGATGTTCTCGGCGTTCCAGACGTGGAAGACGTGGACGTTCATGTGGCTGTCCCGGCTGCTGATCCAGGCGTGCTTCTACGCGCTGATCGGGCGGATGCTCGGGTCGCAGCAGCAGGTCGACTACCTGCTCATCGGCAACGTGGTCGCGATCATGGCCATCGACGCGACCGTGGTCATCCTGCTGGCCGTCGGCGAGCGGCAGTCCGGCACGCTGGCGCTGATGGTCGCCGCGCCGTCCACTCACCTCACCGTGTACCTGGGGCGGGGGTTGGTGAACCTCGGGTCGGGGGTGGCGGCGTCGACCACGGCGTTCCTGGTGCTGCCGCCGTTGTTCGGGGTGGACCTGCCGTGGCCGAAGGCGGGCCTGATCCCGCTGATGATCTTCGTGGTCGGCTTGTCGTGCTACTGCTACGGGACGTGCGTGGCGTCGTTCGTGCTCGGGTTCCCGTCGGCGCGGTGGTTGGCGCTGAACGTCAGCTACCTGGTGCTGATGACGTTCTGCGGGGTGAACGTGCCGACGTCGTTCTGGCCGGACTGGCTGCGGGCGGTCACGTCCGTGCTGCCGATGACGCACGGGCTGGCCGCGATCCGGGCGTTCGTGGCGGAGGGGCCCGCGTCGACCGTGCTCGTGCAGCTCGGGTTGGAGGTGTGCGTCGGCGCGGCGTGGATCGCCGTGGCGGCGGTGAGCTTCAACCGGATGGTCCGGCGCGGGCGGCGTGACGGGACGATCGAGTTCGGCGGCTGAAGCGGGGTGGGCCTCGGGAGTGGAGTGGGCGCTCTGGGGTCGAGCGCCCACCCTCGGCAGGACGCGTGCCGGTTGCCGGACCTCTAGCGGGTGCCGATCCAGGCCGCGTCCGGGTTGGTGTCCACCGCCAGCGCCGCCGCCACGCGCGCCAGCACGTCGACCGGGGCGTGCTCGGTCTCCGCACCGGACGGCACGGGCTTGCCGCCGGGAACCTTGAACTCGCTCGGCGTCACGCGCACCTGGAAGTTCGGCGCGAGCTGGACGGCGAGCAGGCCGAACCCGTCGGCGGAGTAGTGCGCGGGCTTGCCGTCCACGGTGGTGGGGGTGGAGCCGGCCGGCGCCTCGGCGGTCCGCAGCAGCTCCACGTCGTACCGGACGTAATCGAGGTGGCTCGTGCCGGCGATCGCCCAGTCGGTCGCGCTCGGACCGTTCACCACGACGTACGAGTGCCCGTCGAGCGAGAACGGGACGCGCATCGACGTGGGGTCCGCCGTGACGGAGTCGGCGATCCGCCGCACCTGCGCCCGGACGTCCACGCCGGTCACGTTCTCCAGGCTGACGCTGAGGACGCGGTCGGGGGCGGCGTTCCAGTACAGGCTCTCGCCGAACCAGGCTGCGGTGGCGCCGCCGACCGCCGTGCGGTCGCCGACCGGCGCGTTCGCGACCTTCGGTGCCATGTCGTCCGTGATGGCGGTGAAGACGGAGAAGCGGACCAGCGGCGAGCCGGGGTTCGTCGAGCCGGGCGCGTAGATGCGGGAAGTGCCCCAGCCGGCGATCGTGCGCTCCCGCTCGGTGTAGCCGTCGAGCATCGCCCCGGGCCGGTACTCGAGGGCCCGGGTGGGCACGTCGGCGACCGGGGTGGGCGCGGCCGTGGTGGTGAGCTGCCGGGCGGGCGGGGCCTGGCCCACGACCGGCGCGTTCACGGTGGTCACCACCAACGCGGCCGCGGCGGCCGTCGTGCCGGCGGCGGCGAGCACCAGCAGCAGCGGCTTGCGCGTCCGGCGGGGCCGGTGCAGGGCGGCGAGCACCGCTCCGGGCGGCGGCGTGCGCTCGGCCCGGTGGTGCAGGGCGTCGGTGATCAGGGTTTCGGTGGTGTCGTTCACAGCGACTGCCTCACGCGTTCGTCGGCGCGCAGCACAGCCAGCGCGCGGGAGATGTGACTGCGGACCGTGACCTGGGCGCAGCCCAGGACGGCGGCGATCTCGGCGTCGTCGCAGCCCTCGTAGTAGCGGAGGACGACGGCGGCCTTCTGCTTGCGCGGGAGCCGGTCGATGCGCTGGAGCATCGCCTCCCGCTCGTCGTAGTGGTCGGTGGGGTCGGGCTGGGGCGGGTCCACCCCCGTGAGGGGCAGGTGCGCCTTGAGGCGGCGGCGCCAACCGAGGTACTCGTTGGTCACCATCCGCTTGAGGTACGCGGCCGGCACCTCGACCGAGCCGATGCGCGACCACTTCTGCTGTGCCCGGATCAGGACCTCCTGGACCACGTCCTGGGCCAGGTGCGGATCCCCCGTCAGCACGGTGGCGTAGCGCAGCAGCGGGGTCACCTGTGCGGCGGCGAACTCCTCGAAGCCGGTGCTCATACCCCTCCAATGCGCCCCGACCGGGATTTGTTGAGAATGGGTTCCGTGGGAGGCAGCAGCGACGTGCCAGCGTTGCGCCGGGGGCTCGCCGTGCTGCGCCTGCTGGCGAGCAGGCCCGGTCCGCTGTCGGCGGTCGCGGTGGCCCGGGAGCTGGGTCTGCCCAGGTCCACGACCTACCACCTGCTGGCGGAGCTGACCGCGGCCGGGTTCGCGACCCACTTCCCCGAGGAGCGACGCTACGGGCTGGGCGTGGCGGCGTTCGAGCTCGGGTCGGCCTACCTCCGGCACGATCCGCTGGAGCGCTTGGCCCGGCCCCTGCTCCGGCGCCTGGTCGACACCGTCGGCCGGACCGCGCACTTGGGCGTGCTGCACGGCGCGGAGGCGTTGTACCTGGTGCGCGAGCAACCCCGCCACCCGACCACGATCGTGTCGGACGTGGGCGTGCGGCTACCGGCCCACCTGACCGCATCGGGCCGGGCGATGCTGGGCCGACTGCCCGCCGCGCAGGTCAGGGCCCTCTTCCCGGGCCCCTTCGTCGATCGGACCGGCCGGGGGCCGCGGAACCTGCCCGCGCTGCGGAGGTTGCTGGCCGTCGAACGGCGACGCGGGTGGGCCGTGGAGGACGGCTACGTGACCGCCGGTTTCGCTTCCGTGGCCGCACCGGTCTTCGACCACGGTCAACGGCCGATCGCCGCGATCACCGTGACCTTCCGGCACGTGTGCGAGGCGGAGTGCGGCGAGACGTGGCCTGAACTGGCCACCGAGGCCCGGCGGGCAGCGGACGAGCTGACCACCCGAATCGGCGGCCGGCCCTGAAGGCGCCTGCCACGTCGGTCATCCGGGTCAGGTCCGCGTGGTCTCGTCGATGACATCGCGAGCACCTCGGCTCAAGGCCTGCACCATGACCGCGGCACGAGCGGAACCCATGTCTTTCGCCAACCGCCCCATCAACTCGTGGTCGTCCAGGATGCGGAGCAGTTCGGCGGTACCGCCTCCATCGAGCAAAGCCGGCAGGTGCGACCCCAGTAGCCGTGCTCCGGCTGCCGACAGGTCGTAGTCGGACTTCTCGAACACGTCGTAATCCTCGGCGTAGAGCCGGTCCTCGTACTTCCCGGACGAGTACCACGCGATCATCGTCGCCAGGTCGAGGGCGTCGCGACGGTCGTCGTGGTGCCGATCCCGCCAGGCGAAGATCTTCGACCTCGGCCGCGATGTCGATGTCCCGGGTACGTCGGTCAGGACTCCTGCCGAGCAGGCCGAGCGAGATGAGCGAGCGGGCGGTCGCACCCACGGCCAGGTAGTCGACCCGCGCTTCGTGCGCCACTTCGTCGATTCGCGCCAGCACCTCGGCGGCCCTGAGGACCTCATAGTCGGTCGAGGCTCGCAAGTCGATCGTCACTGCTTCTCATCCTGTCCGCGTGCTCGCGTTGGCGAGGGTCGCCGGAAGCGAGCAGATCAGCGTAGATCAGCGTGGAAGGCACGATCCACGACTGCCGGTCGGCCGTCCAGAACCGCCGTCGAACGTGGACGTTGCCTTCTCGTTCGGCGCGCACCAACCGGTGCCTGCCGATGAGCGAGCGCGGCCGTTCGGCGGCGTAGAGGGTGAGAGTCGCCGGGATGAGGTGCGGGTCGAGGACGCTCGCACCGGCTTCGCCACCCACTTGGACGTCGGCCTGCGTCAACTCCTCCTCCGAATCGCGCCACCACGAGAGGTCGGGAGCGTCGAAGTCGCCGAGGGCCAGCGTTGGCGAGAGCCTGGTCGAGTAGGCCTCCGACCAGCGGTTGAGCAACTCACCCGCTCTCGTCAGCCTGCGTTCGCCCGCCACTTCGTACAGGTAGCCCGCCCTGGCGAGGTCATCGACGACCGCCTGAGCCGTGCCGAGCGAGACGCCGCCGGCGCGCGCGAGCGCGCGCAGCGGCTCCCCGGCCATCGACGGCCGGCTGAGCAGGACGAACCCGACCTGCAGGCCGGCGCGGCCGAACGCCTTGCTCCCGCGCGGGGGACCGCCGGGGCGCCCGCCGGCCTTACGACGCCCTCGGACGTCGATGAGCACGTCATCCCACGCGATGTGGGCGTTGCCCGCCTCGTCGACGTAGTCGATGCCCCGCGCACGCAGCAGGTTCGCGGCTTGCTCGGTGATCGAGCGGGCGACGACCAGGGTGGGCAGTGACGCGTGCGGGTGCAGTGCCGTCGCGAGTTCGGCCGGCACCGCGCGCTTGACCAGGACGGCGTACGTCCGAGTCGCGCCCGAGGCCCGGCTGACGCGAGCCACCAGGTCGACCCACTCGTCGGCGGTCCGGTCACCTACGTCGGCCTCGAGGCCGAGCGGACGCAGCCACTCCCGCAACTCGGTCAAGCGTGTGTTCAAAATTGCCTCATGTTCATTTTCGGTGAACATGGGCTAGTACTGAACGCACCCTGGGCTCGTCGCAAGTCGCCGGCTCTGCCGGCGGACTGCTCACCACCGGTCTCGCCTGGTGGCAGGCGAACGGTGGCAGCGCGACCCCGCCGCGCGAGCGTCCTGGCGCAACTCGGCCCGGTCACCCTGGAACGGGCGGCCGGGCCGAGGGAGTCGCGATCGCGGGCTCAGAGCGTGACGGACTTCAGGAAGTCGGCCGCCACGTTCGCGATCGTCTCCTTGTCCACGTCCACCCGCTTGACGAGATCGGCCAGCTTCTCCGTGGTCAGCGCCGCGGACACCTTGTTCAGCGCGTCCTTGCCCTTCGCGTCGACCGCGTCCGACCGCAGCAGCGGCACCACGTTCTGGGCCGGGTACATCACCTTCGGGTCGTCCAGCTCCACGAAGTCGTTCGCCTTGATGTCCGCCGACGTCGTGTAGAGGTTGGCCACCTGCACGGTGCCGTCCTTCAGCGCGTCCACCGTGATCGGGCCACCGGTGTCGGTGGTCTTGATCTCGGTGAACTTGACCCCGTACAGCTCCTGGATCTTGGCCTCCCAGCGCTGCGCCCACTCACCGGCCGCGCCCAGCGCGTACTTGCCGGAACCGAGGTCGGCGATCGACTTCACGCCGCCGTCCGCGGTGGCCTTGGTGACCACCAGGACGTCCTTGTCCTCCGCGTCCGACTTCTCCAGCACCTCGAGGCCGGACGGCGTCTTGGACTTCAGCGCCGTGTACACCTCCTCGGCCTCGGTGGTGGTGTTGGTCTTGTCGAAGTAGTTGAGCAGGTTGCCCGTGTACTCCGGCACCACGCCGAGCGACTTGTCCTGCAACGCCTTCACGACCAGCTCGCGCGCTCCGATGCCGGCCTTCACCGTCACGTTCGCGCCGGTCGCCTTCAGCGCACCGGCGTAGATCTCGGCCAGGATCTTGTTCTCGGTGAAGTCGGCCGAACCGACCACGACCTCACCCGACGCGGCCTGCTGGCCACCCCCGCCGAGGTCCTCCTTGGACCCGCACGCGGAGACGACCAGGGCGGTCGCCGCGACGACAACGGCCAACGTGCGCTTCATGCCGTACTTCCTCCAGACTCGACGGGCGCCGGCTCTCCCCGACGCCTCGACCGCGACCCGCTCGACCGCGCCTTCCCACTCCCCGCGCGACGAGCCTTGGCCGACAGCCTCAAACCCGCGGGCACGACCAGCCTGCCGACGCCCGCGAGCACCACGTCCAGCACGACCGCGAGCAGCGCGATGAGGATCGCCCCGCCGACGAACTGCCCGTAGTCCAACACCCGCAGGCCGTCCAGCAGGGGACGTCCCAACGTCTCGATACCGACGTACGCCGCCACCGACGCGGTCGCGACCACCTGCAACATGGCGTTGCGCAGACCACCGACGAGCAGCGGCAGCGCGTTGGGCACCTCGACCCGCCACAACCGCTGCGCGCCGGTCATGCCCATGCCGCTCGCCGCGTCGACCACACCTCGGTCCACGTCCTGGATGCCGGCGTAGGTGCCGGCCAGGATCGGCGGCACGGCCAGCACGACGAGGCCGATCAGCACACCGGTCGTGCCACCGCCCGCGACCAGGTACAGGAACGTGACCAGGCCCAACGTCGGCAACGCCCGCAGCGCGTTGCTGCCGCCGACCAGCACCACCCCACCACGCCCGGTGTGCCCGACGTACAGGCCCAGCGGCACGGCGATCAGCGCCGCGCCGAGCACCGCGCCGAAGCAGTACAGCAGGTGGATGCCGACCCGCACCGGGATCGACTTGCCGCCCGACCAGTTGGCCGGGTCGACCAGCCAGGCCAACGCGTCCGCGAAGATCACGGCGCACCACCCGCCCGCGCCCACGGCGTCAACCGGTTGCGCAGCAGCACGAGCAGCAGGTCGACCACGAGCGCCAGCACCAGCGTGAGCACGATGCCGATGATGATCGGCGCCAGGTACCGCTGCCGGAAACCGTCGGTGAACAACGTGCCCAGACCGCCCGTGCCGATCAACGCGCCCACGCTCACCAGGCTGATGTTGCTCACCGAGCCGACCCGCACGCCGGCGGCCAGCACCGGCACGGACAGCGGCAGCTCCACCGTGAAGAACCGGCGCAGCGGCCGGAAGCCCATGGCGGTGGCGGCGGCGGTCACGTGCGCGGGCACCGCGGCCAGCGCTTCGGCGACGGGCCGGACCAGCAGCGCGGTCGTGTAGACCGTCAACGCGAGGATCACGTTCAACGGGTCGAGCACCTGCGTGCCGATGACCGCCGGGATGATCGCGAACAGCGCCAGCGACGGGATCGTGTAGACCACGTTCGACAGCCCGATCAGCGCCGCGTTGACCTGGCGGAACCGGTGGCACAGCAACCCGAGCACGATCGCCAGCACGACCGACACCACCAGCGGCACCAACGACAGGTAGACGTGGTCGAGCAGCATGTCCAGCAGCGCCGCCCTGGTGCCCGCGTCGCTGAGGTACTTCGCTATGTCACCCACGGCGGCTCTCGATCACGTCGAGCACCTGGCGCGCGGTCACCACGCCCGCCAACCGCCCGTCACCGCGCACGGCGACGCCCAGCCCGGACGGCGAGGACAGCGCGGCGTCCAGCGCGCCCCGGATCGACGCGCCCACCTCGTACAGCGAGCCGCCCGGCACGACCGACGCGTCCGGCGCGACCCAGCCCTGCGGCCGCTCCTCCGCGTCCACCACGAGCCGCCAGTCCGAAGAGGACTCGACCTCGGCGCCCTCGACGACCGTGGGCACCTCCGCCACTTCAACCCCGGACGAGTCCACAAAGGACAGACTGCGGTAACCGCGGTCCTTGCCCACGAAGCTCGCCACGAAGTCGTCCGCGGGCCGGGTCAGCAGCTCGGCGGGCGGCGCGTACTGGGCGAGGAAGCCGCCGGTGCGCATCACCGCGACCTTGTCGCCGATCCGGATGGCCTCGTCGATGTCGTGCGTGACGAACACGATGGTCTTGTCCAGCTCCGCCTGCAGCCGCAGCAGCTCGTCCTGCAGCCCTTCCCGCACCACCGGGTCGACCGCGCTGAACGGCTCGTCCATCAGCAGCACCGGCGGGTCCGCGGCCAACGCGCGCGCCACGCCGACGCGCTGCTGCTGGCCGCCGGACAGCTGCACGGGGTAGCGGTGGCCGAGCTCGGCGGGCAGGCCGACCAGCTCCAGCAGCTCGGCGGCGCGCTCCCTGGCCTTGCGGCGCGTCCAGCCGATGAGCAGCGGCACCGTGGCCACGTTGTCCAGCACGGTCCGGTGCGGGAACAGGCCCGCCTGCTGGATCACGTACCCGATGCCGCGCCGCAGTGTGGGCGGATCCACACCCAGCACGTCCGCGCCGTCCACCAGGACGGTGCCCGACGTGGGGTCGATCATCCGGTTCACCATGCGCAGGGACGTGGTCTTGCCGCACCCGGACGGTCCGACGAAGACGGTGATCGTGCCCGCCTCGACCACGAGGTCCAGGCCGTTCACCGCGGTGGTCCCGTCGTCGAACCGCTTGGTCACGTCGCGGAACTCGATCACCCGTGGATCCTCCTGCCGATGGGCATCAAGCGTCGAACGACCCTAGCCCGTCAGTCCGACCGTGGCACGGCGTTTCACCATCCGGTCAGTAGGCTGCACCGGTTGTGGCAACCGAACTGGTGCGAGCACTCCTCGCTGAACGCGGCCCGCACGCCCGCAAGCTGCGGCGCGTGGTCGACCTGCTGTGCGACGACTGGCACACGCTGGCCGAGTTGGTTCGGCTTCCCGCTGTGCCGCGGCGCACCGTGCAGGAGCTGCTGACCGCGGTCGGCGACGACCTGGAGACCAGCCGCGACCGGTTCCGGCTCGCGCCCGCCAAGGCCGCCGACTACGCCGGGTTCCGCGCCGGTGACGACCTGGTGGACCCGGTGGACGCGCTCGTGCCCCGGCACGGCGAGCACCTGCGGTCGATCCTGGCCGACATCGCGGACGTGCCGCCGCCGCTGGCCGCGCTCGACCACGTGCAGGCGACGGCGGAGACGGCGCTGAAGCGCGCGTTGTGGCTGGACACGACCTACGACCTGGCCGGGCGCACGCTGCTGTGCCTCGGCGACCACGACCTGACCTCGCTCGCGGTGTGCGCGGTGAACCCGGCCGTCGAGGTCGTCGTGGTGGACGTGGACGACCGGCTGCTGGAGCACATCTCGACCCGTGCCCGTGAGCGCGGGTGGTCGGTTCGGACGGTGCACGCGGACTTCCGGTTCGGCCTGCCTCCCGCCGTGCTGGAGTCGGCGGACCTCGTGTTCAGCGATCCGCCGTACACGCCGGAGGGCATGGGGCTGTTCGCCGCGCGGGCGGTCGAGTGCCTGGCCGACCTCGGTCGGGGACGGGTGCTGCTCGCGTACGGGTTCAGCGACCGGACGCCCGCGCTGGGGCTGAAGGTGCAGCAGGAGTTGCAGCGGCTCGGGTTGGTGTTCGAGGCGATCCTGCCCGCGTTCCACCGGTTCGACGGCGCGCAGGCCATCGGCAGCGCGGCCGACCTGTACGTGTGCCGACCGACGTCCCGCCGTTCGGTGTCACCCGCTTCGGCGAAGACCGCGATCTACACGCACGGTCCGCAGTCGGTGGAGGCGACCGGGCCGGGTTCGACGGCGCTGGCCGCCCTGGTCGACCTGGCGCCGCGGCCGGAGTCCTCGCCGCCGCCGAAGCCGCGTGCGCCGGGGTGGGCCGACCCGATCGGCAAGGGCGCGGCGTCGTTGGCGGTCGACCTGTCCGGCGACCCCGGGCCGTGGCTGCTGCGGACGCTGCTGGCGTGCTCGCCCGGCCGGATGGCGGCGCTCGTGCCCAACAACCACCCGAACGTGTCGTCCGCGGCGGGTCAGCAGGAGCTGAGGTCGTTGGTGGACACCAGGTTCGCGCTGCGGTTCCTGCGCTCCACTCCGGACGGCAAGCACTGCGTGGTCGTGGCCGACCAGGTGCTGGCGGGCACGCTGGACGTCGGCGGGCTGGCCGTGCGGGAGGTGCTCACGCGCGCGCACGGCAAGTTGGGCAACGTGTGGCGCGAGGCGTTGGTCACGGCCACCCGCGGCGCGATGACCAAGCGGGAGGCGCGGGAGCGGATCGGCGAGCACGAGGACCTGGAGCTGAGGCTGATCGACCTGCCACGGCACCGGATCGCCGAGCTGCTGCCGCTGATCCGCGCGTCGGCGTCCCAGTAGGGGGGAGGTTTCCGCCGGAATGCGGCGAACCGCGCCGTGCGGGCCGCCTCCGACGGTAACTTTCAGCTCGAACCTGGAGGCGCGCGCATGACTCACCCCAACCCCGGTCAGCAGTACCCCGGCCAGCCGATGCCCGGCCAGCAGTACCCGGGCCAGCCGCTGCCCGGACAGCCGATGCCGGGCCAGCCGCTGCCCGGCCAACCGATGCCCGGCCAACCGTTCCAGGGCCAGCCGATGCCCGGGCAACCGTTCCCCGGCCAGCCGCCGTTCCCCGCTGCCCAGCCGCCCTTCCCGGGCCAGGGCTACCCCGGATACCCGGGCCCGCCCAAGCCGCCGGGCAAGGCGATGGCCGTGGTCGCCGGGCTGCTGTACCTGCCGGGCGTGCTCCTCGCCCTCATCGGCGCGGCCGGGTTCGCGAGCCAGACGGGGTTCGCGATGGAGCTCTGGGGCACGATCCTCGTGCCACCGTTCCCCCGCAACTACGGGAGCTTCGAGGTCGCGGCCGCCGTCGCGTTCGTGCTGCCGGCCCTGGCGCTGATCCTCGTCGTGCTGCTCTTCAGCCGGGTGCCCGGCGTGCGGTGGGGACTGGTCGCGATCTCGTTGCTGGCCGTGGTGAGCTTCGGGCTCATCGTCGTCGACGTCTCGCCGGGTCTCCCGTTCTCCTTCGGGATCATGCCGGTGGTGGCCCTGGTGCTGTGGTTCGTCGCGGGTCTGGTGGCCGCGCTGCCCCCGGTGGGTCGGGCGATGCGCGGCGCGAAGCCGAAGACGCCGCCGCACCAGCAGGCCGGCCCGCCGATGGGGGGACCTCCGATGGGTGGCCCGCCTCCCGGCGTTCCCGGCCCACCTCCGCCCGGCGTTCCCGGCCCGCCCCCACCCGCCCAGGGGCACTGGGGCTGACCGGACAGTGAGCTGACGGGCATAGAGCCGACCGGGCAGGAGCTGACCGGGGAGCTCACTCGCCGAAGCGCGTGATGGCCTTGAGCATGTCGCGCGCCTTGCCGAACAACGCCTTCAGCGCCGCCAGGATCCGCGTCATCACGCGCCCGAGGTCCGCCAACCTCCGGTTGATCCGGTCCAGCACGACCGCGCCCCGCCCGACCGCCCACGCCGCGAACTCGGGCAGCGAGCCGCCCGCCGTGATCTCCGACGCCGCGAGCGCGACGGTGGCGTTGTCCAAGACCTCCCGGACGAACAACGCGACCACGTCGCGGAACACACCGCGGACCGCGGCCGTGATCGCGCCCACCTCGGCCACGTGCGCCGCGACGTCCACGCACAGCCGGCTCATCCCGGCGATCTCCGCGGTGAGCCGACCGCCACCCGCCCGCCGCCGCACGATGCCGTCCAACGTGGTGGCGACCTGCTTCCAGGTGGCGACCGCGTCCTCGAACCGGTCGCCGTGGCCCGCCAGCCAGTCCAGCGGCTCGCGCAGGAAGTCCACGTGCTCGACCAACCACCCGAGCCCGGCGTCGGCCAGCAGGGCCAACGGGTCGACGTCCGCCGTCGGCACGGCGAGGTCGGCCTCGAGCGTGTCCGGCGCCGACCCGGTCAACTCCAGCACGGGGAACCCGGTCACCGAGCCGACCCGGGCTCGTCCTCGGGCGCCCTCAGGCTCCGCGGCAGGGGCAGGTCGTCACCGACCTCCTCACCCAGCGAAACCCCAGCCGACCCCGGCGGCACCGAGCCGGTCAGGAAGTCCATCGCCGCCGTGCCGCCGAACTGCGGCTCGACGATCGACACCGCCTGCCGCGCGGCCTGCTCCTGCGCACGCCGCACGGTGTCCATCACCACCTCACCGAGCCTGGCGGGCGAGAACTCCTCCGCCGCGGCCGAGAACTCGATGTGCCGCAACGACCCGTTCGGCGCCACGGTCGCCGTCACCACGCCGTCCGGCGACCGCTGCGTGGCCTGCGCGCGCCGGATCCGGTCCCGCAGCTCGCGGGACCGCTCGGCCAGGTGCCGCGCCCTGGCTTCGAGGTCGGCGATCATCCGTTCCTGGTTCACCGGTCGGCACCTGACGTCGTGGCGTCCATCGGAACGGGAGTATCGCCCATCAACCGGCGCGGGGGATGTGCAACGGACCAAGTGCCAGCACCGCGCGGAACTCCTTGGGCGGCACGGGCCGCGAGAACAGCCAGCCCTGGTAGGTGTCCACGCCGATGCCGCGCAGCACGTGGAACTGGGTCGCGGTCTCCACGCCCTCGGCCACGCACTTGCGGTCCATCGCCCGGGCCATGTCGACCACGGCCTTCGCCACCGCGAAGTCCGACGAGTCGCTCCCGACACCGGACACGAACCGCCGGTCGACCTTGATGATCTGCGCCGGCAGGTCCTTCAACCGGGCCAGCGACGAGTAGCCGGTGCCGAAGTCGTCCACCGCGAACCGGATGCCCCGCTCCACCAGCTCGCCCATCGCCTGCCGCACCCGCGACGGCAGGTCGACCAACGCGGTCTCCACCAACTCCAGCACCACCCGGTCCCACGGGATGCCCGCCTCCGCGATGGCGTCGGCCACGATGTCCACGAACTCCGGGTCACCCGGCACCAGACCGGCCAGGTTCACCGCCACCGACACCGGCCTACCGCCCGGCTCCGGCCACGTCGACGCCTCCTTCAGCGCGGTCCGCAACACCCACCGGTCCAGCTCCCGCAACAGGTCACCCTGCTCGGCCACGGGCAGGAAGATGTCCGGCGGCAACAGCCCGCGATCCG
>NZ_JBFAMT010000077.1:0-32745 GCF_040656635.1 Actinosynnema sp. NPDC049800
GGCCCGCGGTGCGCGGCCCCACCCCGAGGGTCGACGGTCACCGCACCCGTTCAGCCGCCCGTGGAGAAGGCGGCGTCGAAGGAGGCCGACGGCGCTTCGAACGCGTTGCGCCGCACGAACTCCAGGGCTTCGGGCGCGCCGACGAGCCGGTCCATGCCGGCGTCCTCCCACTCGACGCTGACCGGGCCGTCGTAGCCGATGGTGTTGAGCATCCGGAACGACCGCTCCCACGGCACGTCGCCGCGGCCGGTGGAGACGAAGTCCCAGCCGCGTCGGGGGTCGGCCCAGGGCAGGTGGGAGCCGAGGCGCCCGTTGCGCCCGTCGCCGACCTGGCGGCGGGCGTCCTTGCAGTCGACGTGGTAGATGCGGTCGCGGAAGTCCCACAGGAAGCTCACCGGGTCGAGGTCCTGCCAGACGAAGTGCGACGGGTCCCAGTTGAGGCCGAACGCGGGCCGGTGCCCGATCGCCTCCAGGGTGCGCACGGTGGTCCAGTAGTCGTAGGCGATCTCGGAGGGGTGCACCTCGTGCGCGAACCGGACGCCGACCTCGTCGAACACGTCGAGGATCGGGTTCCAGCGGTCGGCGAAGTCCTGGTAACCGGCGTCGATCATCGACGGCGGCACGGGCGGGAACATCGCGACGGTCTTCCAGATCGAGGAGCCGGTGAACCCGACGACGGTGCCCGCACCGAGCTTCGCGGCGGCCCGCGCGGTCGCCTTCATCTCCTCGGCCGCGCGCTGCCGCACGCCCTCGGGGTCGCCGTCGCCCCAGATGCGGGGTGACAGGATGCCCCGGTGGCGCTCGTCGATCGGGTCGTCGCACACGGCCTGGCCGGTGAGGTGGTTGGAGATCGTCCACACCTTCAGGTCGTGCTTGGCCAGCACGTCGAGCCGATCGCGCACGTAGTCGTCGTCCTCGGCCGCGCGCCAGGGGTCGAGGTGGTCGCCCCAGCAGGCGATCTCCAGGCCGTCGTAGCCCCACTCGGCGGCCAGCCGGGCGACCTCCTCGAACGGCAGGTCGGCCCACTGGCCGGTGAACAACGTGATCGGACGCGCCATCTCTCGTTCTCCTCTCAGACGTCTCGCCAGGTGCGGGACGCCGCGCTCGCCTCGACGGCGGCCAGGACGCGCTGCAACCGCAGCCCGTCGGCGAACGACGGGGCGGGGTCGGTCCCGGCGGCCACGGCGCGGACGAAGTCGACGGCCTGGTGGGTGAACGCGTGCTCGTAGCCCAGGCCGTGGCCCGCCGGCCACCAGGCGTCGACGTAGGGGTGTTGGGGTTCGGTGACGACGATGCGCCGGAAGCCCGCGGTGGCGGCGTCGTCGGTCCCGTCGTAGTAGTGCAGGACGTTCATGTCCTCGAAGTCGAACGCCAGGCTGCCCGCGGAGCCGTTGACCTCGATGCGGATGGCGTTCTTGCGGCCGTTGGCGAACCGGGTGGCCTCGAACGAGCCGAGCGCGCCACCGGTGAACCGGGCCAGGAACAGCGCCGCGTCGTCCACGGTGACCGGCCCCGTCCCGGCCGACGAAGCGGTGCCCGACAGCCCGGAGTGCTCGGCGGCCAGGGGCCGCTCGGACACGAACGTCTCCAACGTCCCGGACACCTCGCGGATGGTGTCGCCGAGGATGAACTGGGTGGCGTCGACGATGTGCGCGCCGATGTCGCCCAACGCGCCCGATCCCGCCTTCTCCTTCTGCAACCGCCACGACAGCGGCGCGGCCGGGTCCACGATCCAGTCCTGGAGGTACTGGGCCCGCACGTGGTGCACGCGTCCCAGCCGCCCCTGTGCCACGAGGTCGCGGGCGAGGGACAGCGCGGGCACGCGCCGGTAGGTGAACCCGACCATGGCGCGCACGCCCGCCTCGGCGGCGACGGCCGCCGCGGCCGCCATCGCCTCGGCTTCGGCGACGGTGTTGGCGAGCGGTTTCTCGCACAGCACGTGCTTGCCCGCCTCCAGCGCCGCGATGGCGATCTCCGCGTGCGTGTCACCGGGCGTGCAGATGTCCACCACCCGCACGTCGTCCCGGTCCAGCACGGCCCGCCAGTCGGTCACGGCCTCCGCCCAGCCCAGTCGCCGGGCGGCGGCCTCGGTGCGGTCCCGGTCCCGGCCGCAGACCACGGCCATGGCCGGGTGCAGCGGCAGGTCGAAGAAGCGCGGCGCGACGCGCCACGCCTGCGAGTGCGCGGCACCCATGAAGGCGTGGCCGATCATCGCGATACCCAACGTCGCTGTCGTCACAGCGGTGGTCTCCTAGGACTCGAAGGCGGTGGGCAGGTAGCGGTCGACGTTGTCCTTGGTGACGACCGGGGCGAACAGCTCGACCTGGCGCGGCACCTCGACCTCGACCAAGTCTCCGAGGCTCTTGCCCTGCACCGCCAGCCGGGCCAGCCGGATGCCGTCCGCGCCCTGCGTGGAGGGGTAGACCACGGTGGCCTTGTGCAGGCCGTTGCCCGCCTTGATCTCCCGCATGACGTTGGCCGAGCCCGCGCCGCCGACCAGGAAGAACTCGTCGCGGCCGGAGTTCTTGATCGCCGCGGTGACGCCGACGCCCTGGTCGTCGTCGTGGTTCCAGATCGCGTCGATGCGCGGCGCGGCCTGGAGCAGGTTCGCCGCGGCCCGTTCCCCGCTCTCCACGGTGAACTCGGCCGCGACCCGGTTGGCCACCTTCAACCCGCAGTCGCCCAGGGCGTCGGCGAAGCCCTTGCTGCGGTCCTGGGTCAGCGGGAGGGAGTCGATGCCGGCGATCTCGGCGACGACCGCGCCGGACTTGCCCTTGAGCTCCTCGCAGATGTAGGTGCCCGCCGACACGCCCATGCCGTAGTTGTCGCCCAGCACGGTCGAGCGCGCCGCGAACGGGCTGCCGAACTCGCGGTCGACGTTGATCACCGTGATGCCGGCCTTCATCGCCTTGAGCGCCACCGGCGTCAGCGCCGCGCCGTCGAACGGCAGCAGCACGATCGCGTCCACCTTGTCGTTGATGAACGTCTCGACCTGGCTGATCTGGAGGTTGACGTCGTTGGTGCCCTCCACCACCTTCAGCTCCACGTCGGAGTACTTCTCCGCCTCCGCCTTGGCGGCGTTGGTGATCGCGGCCATCCAGCCGTGGTCGGCGGCGGGCGCGGAGAAGCCGATGACGACCTTCTCGCCGGGCTCGTCGTTGGCGACCTTGGCGCCGCCCTGGTTGCCGCTGCCGGCCTGGGGTTCGGGGGTGTTGCCCGTGCAGGCGGTGAGCGCGAGACCGACCGAGAGCGCGGCGATGAGACGGGTTGTTGCCTTGCGTGACATGGGAATGCTCCTCGAAATGGCGGCGGGGTCGGGGTCAAGCACCGCTGCGACGGGCCAACCGCTGCTGGAGCAGGACGGCGACCACGATGATCGCGCCCTTCGCGACGGCCTGCGCGGAGATGGAGAGGTTGTTGAGGGTGAACACGTTCGACAGCGTGGTGAAGATCAGCACGCCGAACACGGTGCCCGCGATCGTGCCGCGACCACCGGACAACAGCGTGCCGCCGATGACGACCGCGGCGATGGCGTCCAGCTCGTAGAGGCCGCCGTGGGTGGAGCTGCCGGTCGTGGTGCGGGCGACGAGCATGACCGCGGCGATCCCGCAGCACACGCCCAGCAACGTGTAGAGCAGCACGGTGTGCCGCCGCACGTCGATCCCGGCCAACCGGGCGGCCTCCGGGTTGCCGCCGACGGCGAACGTCCGCCGCCCGAACGTGGTGCGGTTGAGCACCACCCACCCCACGACGGCCACCAGCGCGAAGATCACCACCAGCACGGGCACGCCGAGCACCGAGGCGTCGAAGAACGCGGAGAAGCCCGGCACGTCCACGATCTGGGTCTTGCGGTTGGAGATGATCTCGGCCAGGCCGCGGGCGGCGGCAAGCATGGCCAGCGTCGCGATGAACGCCACGATCCGGCCGTAGGCGATCAGCAGGCCGTTGACCACGCCGCAGCCGGCGCCCACGGCGAGCGCGGCGAACACGACGACCAGCCAGTGGGTGTCGTTGGCCATGGCCTGGGTGGCGAGCGTCGTGGCCCAGACCGAGGACAGCGCCACGATCGCGCCGACGGACAGGTCGATCCCGCCACCGGTGATCACGAACGTCATGCCGACGCTGACCACGCCGATGACCGAGGCCAGGCGCAGGATGGTGAGCACGTTGTCGACGTCGGCGAACCGGTCGCCCGCGGTGGCCACACCGACCAGGCACAGCAGGACCAGGGCGACGACGAGACCGGTGTTGCGGCCGGCGGCGGACCCGAGCAGCGCGGTGACGCCGCGCTTCGCGTGCTCCGTCGTCGGCGGGTCGGCCGCGGTGGTGGCGGCGGCGTTCTTGCTCATGCGGCGGTTCCTTCCATGACCAGGTCGAGGACCCGGGATTCGTCGATCTCGGCGGCCGGCCCTTCGTGGACCACCCGGCCTTCGCGCACGACCAGCACCCGGTCGGCGAGGCCGAGGACCTCCTCCACCTCGCTGGACACGACGACCACGGCGACGCCGCGGCCGGCCAGGTCGCGGATCAGCTCGTAGATCTCGCTGCGCGCCCCGACGTCCACGCCCCGGGTCGGCTCGTCGAGCAGCAGCACGCGGCACTCGCGGAGCAGCCACCGCGCCAGCACGACCTTCTGCTGGTTGCCTCCCGACAGCGTGCGCACCGCCCGTTCCACGCCCGGCGGGCGGACGTCCAGCGCCGTGGTCAACTCCTGCGTGCGCGCGCGCTCGGCGCCGTTGTCGAGGAAGCCGAACCGGGCGAACGCCGACAAGGTGGACACCGTGACGTTGCGGTACACGGCCTGGTCCAGCAGCAGCCCCTGGCTCTTGCGCTCCTCCGGGCACAGCCCGACCCCGGCGCGCACGGCCGCGCCTACGCTCCCCCGCCGCAGCCGCCGGCCGTCCACCTCGACGGTGCCCGCCGTCGGTTTGCGCGCGCCGTAGACGGCTTCCAGGATCTCCGACCGACCCGACCCGACGAGACCGGCGAGCCCGACCACCTCGCCCGCGCGGACGGTGAGGTCCACCCCGGCGAACCGCTGCCCGGCGGCCAGTCCGCGCACCACCAGCACCTCGGGCGCGGCCGGGTCGACCGGTTCGCGCGGAGGGAAGGCGTACTCCACGTCACGCCCGGTCATGAGCCGGATCAGGTCGGCGGTGCGGGTCTGCGCGGCGGGCAGGCCGGTGGCGACCGTGCGGCCGTCCTTCAGCACGGTGACCCGGTCGCCGATCTCGCGGATCTCCTCCATCCGGTGCGAGATGTAGACGATCGCCACGCCTTGGGCGGTCAACTCCCGGATGACCCGGAACAGGGTGCGCACCTCGTCCTGGTCCAGCACCGCCGACGGCTCGTCCATGATCAGCAGCTGCCCGTCGCGGGACAGGGCGCGCGCCATGCTCACGATCTGCTGGTTCGCCGCCGACAGCCGGCCGACGTCGCGGTCCGGCGGGATGTCCGGGTGGCCGAGCCGCTCGAGCAGGGCCCGGGTGCGGCGGTGTGCCTCGGCGCGGCGGGTGAAGCCGGCCGTGGACAGCTCGTGGCCGAGGAAGACGTTGTCGGCGACGGACAGCCCGGCCACCAGGTCCAGCTCCTGGTAGATGGCCGCCACGCCGCTGCGCATCGCGGCGGTCGGGTTGTCGAACGACACGACCTCGTCCCGCCACCGGATCTCGCCCTCGTCCGGGCGGTGCGCGCCGGCCAGCACCTTGATCAGCGTCGACTTGCCGGCGCCGTTCTGGCCGAGCAGGCAGTGCACCTCGCCGGCGCGCACGTCGAAGTCGACGCCGCCCAGGGCCGTCACACCGGGGAAGCGCTTCACCACGCCCCGGACGGACAGCAGCGGGGCCGTCGTGGTCGTCATACGGTTTCCTCCTGTGCCAGGGGCTTGTCGACCGGCTCGACGAGCACGGGGTCGCGGAAGACGCGGTCGAGGATCTGCGACGCACCGCCGCGCACGGAGCCGGTGAAGCCCAGCGGCGAGAACGCCACCCGCGTGCCGCCGACGTCCCGGGCGAAGACGTGGCCGCGCAGCTCCTCGCGCAGCGAACCGGCGATCCACGGCCGCAGCGCGGCGAAGTAGCCGCCGAGGACAAGCAGGTGCGGGTTGAAGACGTTGACCAGGATGCTCGCGCCGATGGTGAGCCACCGGTCGATGTCGGCGATGGCGGCCAGCACCCGCGCGTCGCCCGCCGCGGCCCGGTCGCCGATCTCGGCGAGCCTGCGTTCCAGGTCCGGCAGCGGGTCGTGCTCGGGTTCGTGGACCGGTTCGCGCTCGGCGACGGCGGCGAGCAGGGCGTTGAGGCCGACGGCGGCTTCCCAGCAGCCCCGGTGGCCGCACGCGCACGGCGGTCCGTCCGCGCGGACCCTCATGTGCCCGACCTCGCCCGCGAAGCCGTGCGCGCCGCGCAGCAGTCGCCCGCCCACCACGACGCCGCCGCCGACGCCGGTCGCGCCGGTGACCAGGATGAGGTCGCCGTCGCGGTCCAGGCCCTGCGCCTCCACCTCGGCCAGCGCCGCGAGGTTCGCCTCGTTGTCCAGCAGCACGGGGTACGGCGGCTCGCCGAGCAACCTGCTGATCTCGGCGACCACCGGCACGTCGGTCCACCCCAGGTTGGGCGCGGCGCGCACCACGCCGGTGTCGGCCTCGACCAGGCCGGGCACGGCGATGGCGACGCCCACCGGGCGGGCCGCGACGCCGACCAGCGCGGCGTCCAGCAGCCGCCCCAGCCGGGCCAGCACGAACGCCGGTTCCAGCGCGGCGGTGTCCAGCGCGATCCGCCGGCGTGCCACGACCTGACCGCGCAGGTTGAGCACGAGCACCGACAGGTAGCCGACGTTGACCTCGGCCCCCACCGCGACGACGTGCTCGCCGTCGAGCCGGATGATCTGGCCGGGCCGCCCGACGGTGGCCCGCTCGGTCTCCCCCTCCCCCACCAGTCCGCGTTCCACGAGCTCGGCCACCAGGCTGGACACGGTGGCCTTGTTCAGCCCCGTCTCCCCCGCGAGCCGGGCCCGCGACCGGGGCCCGTGGTCGCGCAGGTGCGACAGGACGACGGAGAGGTTGTGCCGGCGGACCGTGACCTGGTCCGCGGCCGAGCTGCCCGCGCGCAGGCGAGTCGGCCTGTCCTTCATGGCGCTCCTCGAGGTCGGCCGGGTGGACGTGGGCGTCGGCCGGGGTGGACGTGGGTGGTGGCCCGGCGGTGCCGGTGAGGTGGTGATCACCGCCGGGGTCGGCCGGGTTGTGCCTCGGTGGGTGGCGGCCCGCTGGGGGTAGGCGGGGTGGTGGCACGCCGGTGGGTTGACCAGCGGGTCGGCCGGGTGGCGAGTTGGTGGGTCGGTGGGTTGGTGACCGCCGGCGGCGTCGGTGGAGTGGTGGTCCGCCGGCGGGGTCGGTGGAGCTGACCCCGCCGGCGGGATCGGTCGGGCGGGCCCATGCCGGTGGGCCCCGCCCGGCCCGCTAGAGGTGCGGCAGGGAGTCGTCGTCGCGACCCGGCCGGGGTGTGTACCGGCCGGTGGCCTCGACGTTGCCCGCCACGTCGATCGACCGGTACTCCAGGTACTCCCGGCCGTTCGGCCTGATCTTGATCTCACCGCCCCGGTGGACCTGCCACGCGCCGCCGGAGATCCGGTACTCGGTGCGGGCCACGCCGGAGGTGGCGTCGGAGGCGGTGAGCCGGACCCGGGAGGCGGACGAGCCGCGCTTGGCCGACGTGACCGGCGGCGCGGTGTCCACCTTCACGTCGATCGCCTGCTCGGCGGAGGTGTTGCCCGCCGCGTCGGTCGCCCGCACCGCGACCCGGTGCCTGCCGTCGCCCACGGACACGGCGCCGGTGTAGGGCCGCCACGGGCCGCCGTCGAGCCGGTGCTCCAGCACCGCGACGCCGGACGTCTCGTCGGTGGCGGTCGCCGACACCAGGGCCCGCTGCGTCCACCAACCCTCGGGGCCGGGCGCGTTGTCCGCCTTCACGGTGAGCCGCGGTGCGGTGCGGTCGATCCTGACGGTCGCGGACTTCTCCGCCGAGACGTTGCCCGCGGCGTCGGAGGCGCGGAACGCCACCACCCGCTCACCGTCGTCGGCGAACGACAGGGGCGCCGCGTAATGCGCCCAGTCGCCCTCGCCCACCCGGTACTCGACGCGCACCGGCCCGTTGCCGTCGTCGGTCGCGGAGGCGGTGACGGTCACCGGACCCGTCCACCACCCGCCCGTGCCCGGCGACGCCGGGTCGGTGACGACCGACAGCACCGGGGCCGTGCGGTCGGTGCTCACCCGGAAGTGGTCGAACTTGGCGGGCTTGGACGCGGTCTGACCGCCGCCGAGGGCGAACAGGCCGATCCGCGCACCGGCCAGGTTCTCGTTGACCACCGGTTCGAGCGACGTCCACTCCTGCCCGTCCGCGCTGTAGGACCCGGTGTAGGTCGCGCCGGACTTGGCCAGCCGCAGGTGCCACACGCCCCCGGTGAGGCCGCCGACGCCGGGCTGCGGCTGCCCCACCACGTCGCCGCTCTCCGTCCGCAGCTCCACGCCGCGCTGGACGGGCGTGCCCGCCTCGTTGGTGGCGATGTGGTCGAGCTTCACGTAGTTCGCGTCGTCCGCGTAGGCGATCAGCCCGGCCTGCTGGTAGCGCTCGTCGAACGCCGACGCGTCGACCTCCGTCTCGATCACCCAGTCGCCCTCGGGCGCGTGCTGGAGGATGAAGTTGGCCGGGTCGTCGGCCGAGCCGCCGTAGATGTCGCCGTCGCTGGTGTCGATGCGCAGGCTGCCGTCGGACACGCCGTAGCGGTTCGGGTCGGGTCGGACCACGGCGTTCCAGCGGCACCCGTCCAGCGCGGAGCCCGCGAAGTCGTCGTCCGGCGCCACCGACGCGGTCTCGTCGGGGGTGAGGGTGAACCAGTCGAACTCGGCGTCCACCACCGGGCGGTCACCGCCGCCGCCCACGAGCGAGAGCAGGCCGACCTTGGGGTTCACCATGCCCGCCAGCGCCTTGGTCTGCGGCATGTCGGTGAACGCCTGACCGTCCGCGCTGTAGGACGCGGTCAGGTTCTGCCCGTCGCTGGTGAACCGGACCCAGACCTCGTCGGGGAACGCCGCGCCCAGCGCCGCGGTGTTCGACTCGCCGACCTCGTTGGGCTGCCCGGCCTCCTCGCGGATGAACTGGAAGATCCGGCTCGCCGCGTCGTCGGTGTCCGACCGGGCCTGCAGCACCATCTTGGCGTAGTTGTCGTCGTCGCCGTAGATCACCAGGCCGGCTTGCTGGTAGGCCCGCCGCACGGGCACGCGCACCTTGGCCGTGGCCTGGAACGGCCCGGACGGCAGGTCCTGGAGCACGACGTTGGGCGTGGTGTTGGTGGTGCCGTAGATGTCGGAGTTGGCGGTCGGGATCACCAGCCGGCCGTCGCGCACCGCGAGGTCCTGGTTCTCCCGCACCACGGTGGTCCACCGGTCCCGGTCGAGCGTCGTGCCGAGGAAGTCGTCGGAACGGCCGGAGAAGCAGGTGACGTCGGGCGCGCGGACGGTGATCGGGATGGTCCTCGTCCCGCTCGCGCCCCGCGCGTCGGTCGCGGTGACCTTGGCGGTGAACCTGCCCGCGGCGGTGTAGGTGTGGCTGACCGACGAGCCCGTGGCGGTGCCGCCGTCGCCGAACACCCACGTGTAGCTGATCGGGGTGTCGCCGTCCGGGTCGGTGGCCGACGCCGTGAAGTCGACCTTCAGGGGCGCGGTGCCCGACGTCGTGGTGGCCGTGGCCTCGACCGCGGGCCGCTGGTTGTGCGTCACGCCGCGACCGGCGAACTCCAGCCAGTTCACGTTGACCAGGTAGCTGGTCGTGGTGCTGCCCTGCGGCCTGCGGGTGACGAAGTACAGCTCGGACCCGGCCGGCACGTCGTCGGCGAGGTCGGCGGTGACGGTGGTCCAGTTCTGCCAGCCGCCCGTGGCGGCGAAGGTCGCCGTGCCCGCGAGCGGGCCGTCCGGCGCGCCGACGCGGACCTCCATCCGGCCGCCCTCGGAACCCGACGCCACGCGGAACCGCACCTGGTCGATGCCTTCCAGGGTGGCCGGGCGCAGCGAGAACCAGTCGCCGTCGGTGATGAACCCGATGTTCTGGCCGCCGCCGGTGTCGGTGGTGCTCTCCTTCTCCACGCCCGCCGCGTCGTCGCCGACGCCGTCCGCGGTGCGGCCGGTCGCGGTGTGGAACTCGGCCTCCTTGTGCTTGGGCTGCAGCACCAGGATCGACTCGCCGGTCAGCGGGGACGCGCCGTCGCCGCCCTGGTCGGTGTACTTCGCGGTGAGGACGCCGAAGATGTCCGCGCCCACGTGGCCCTCGTCGCCGGACATCAGCGCCAGGCCCTCGCAGCCGCGGTACTGCTCGTAGCCGTGGGAGTGCTCGTCGTGGCCCAGGGCGGGCTGCACGACGACGTCCTGGCAGTCGACGGAGCCGTCCTCGGCGTCGGTGACCGTGACGCGGTAGGACACCTGGTCGCCGAAGTCGATGAAGCCGCCGTCGACCGGCGCGGTCAACGTGACCACGGGAGGCGTGTTGCCCACGACGATGCGCACGTTGGCGACCGCGGACCTGCCCCCCTGGTCGGTGACGGTGAGCCGGGCGGTGTAGTCGCCGTTCGCGGTGTAGGTGTGGCCGGGCGCGGCCTCGGTGCTGTCGGTGTCGCCGTCGCCGTCGAAGTCCCACGCGAACGTCAGCGCGTCACCGTCGGGGTCGCGCGACCCGGCCGAGTCGAACCGCACGGTCAGCGGCGCGTGCCCGGAGGTCTTGTCCGCCTTCGCGACCGCGACCGGAGCCCGGTCGCCGCGCACGTAGTCGATGCGGTAGACGCCGCTGTCGGCGTTGTTGCCGCCGAAACCGGAGCCCCACTCGATCACGTACAGCGCGCCGTCCGGGCCGAACTGCATGGCGTGCACGCGGTTGAACGCCATGCCGGGCAGCATCCTGCTGATGTCGAACACACCGGTGCCGTCCTCGGTCAGCTGGAGCGAGAACAGCCTGCCGTCGTTCCAGTCGCCCCACATCGCCTTGCCGTCCCAGTAGGCGGGCCACTTGCGCTCGGAGGCGAGGTCGGCGTCGTACCGGTAGGTGCCGCCCGCCATGGGCGCGCCGCTGCCACCGATCTCCGGGTTGCCCGTGCTGGTCTTGCCCTGCCAGATCTTCGTGCCGATCGCGGCGGGCAACTGCGTGATCCCGGTGTTGTTCGGCGAGTCGTTCACCGGGGCGGCGCAGTCGAACTGCTCGCCGGACGCGCCGGTGGCGAAGTCGTAGTCGACGTACGGGGTGTTGTCACCGACGCAGTACGGCCAGCCGTAGAAGCCCGGCCGGTCCACGACGTTCCACTCGACGCGGCCGTCCGGACCACGCCGGGGGTCGCTCTGGCCGCCGTCGGGGCCGTAGTCGGCGACCTGGAGCTTGTTGGTCAGCGGGTCCAGGCCGATGCGGAACGGGTTGCGGAAGCCCATGGCGTAGATCTCGGGCCGGGTCTTGGCGGTGCCGGCGGGGAACATGTTGCCCGCCGGCACGGTGTAGGTGCCGTCGGCCTGCGGGGTGATGCGCAGGATCTTGCCGTTGAGGTTGTCGCTGTTGGCCGAGGAGCGCTGGGAGTCCCAGGCCGAGCGGCCGGCGCGCTCGTCGAGCGGCGCGTACCCGTCGGAGGCGAACGGGTTGGTGTTGTCGCCCGTGGTGATGTAGAGGTTGCCGTCGTTGTCGAACTCCAGCGCCCCGCCCGCGTGGCAGCACTGCTCGCGCTGGGTCGTGACGGTCAGCAGGACCTTCTCGCTGCCAGGCACGATCGCGTCGCCTTGCAGCGTGAACCGGGAGACCCGGTCGACGGCCTCAGCGCCCGCGGGCGAGTAGTACAGGTAGAGGTGGCCGTTGGTGGCGAAGTCGGGGTCCAGGGCGATGCCGAGGAGGCCGAACTCCTGTCCGGTGTAGACGTTCAGGGTGCCCGCGGTGACGACCGCGCCGTCACGCCGGACGACCCGCACCGCGCCGTTGCGGTCGATGTAGAACACGCGGCCGTCGTCGGCGATCGCGAGTTCCATCGGGTTGGCGGTGGTGTCGTCGAGGGTGACCTTCTCGAAGGCGTCGGTCCGGGTGGCCGAGCAGTCGGCCTCCACGACGCCCGCCGCGGTCTGGATGCCCTTGAGCAGGTGGTCCAGGAACGCCGGTTCGGCGTAGGACTCGTCGCCGTGGCCCAGGCCCGTGTACCAGGAGCGCCCGCCGTCGTAGTCCTGGCACCAGGCGATCGGGTGGCTCGACCCCATCGTGCCGCCGCTGTAGCTGGTCTCGTCCAGCTCGGCCAGCACGTGCACCTTCGCCGAGGGGTCGGCGCGGAAGTTGTACCACTCGTCGAAGCGGCGCCACGACTGCGGCAGGCCGGCCGTCGACGGGTGCGCCGGGTCGGTGACCTTGACGATCGCGTCCTGCGGCGCGGGGTGGCCGGAGAAGTAGGCGCCCACCAGGTCGCCGTACCAGGCCCAGTCGTACTCGGTGTCGGAAGCGGCGTGCACGCCCGCGTACCCGCCGCCCGCCTGGATGTAGCGCTCGAAGGCGGCCTGCTGGGTGGCGTCGAGGACGTCGCCGGTGGTGGAGAGGAAGACCACGACCTCGTACTCGGCGAGGTTGGCGTCGGTGAACGCGGCGGCGTCGACGGTGGCGTCCACGGTGAAGCCGTGCTCGACGCCGAGCCGGCGGACCGCGGCGACACCCGCGTCGATCGACGGGTGGTGGAAGCCGGCGGTCTTGGCGAAGACGAGGGCCTTGAACGTCTCGTCGCCGTGGCCGGGGTGCGCCTGGGCCGGTGCGGCCAAGGAGAGCAGCGACCCGAGCAACGCCGCCACGACCCCGATGGTCGACCACCGTCTCCTGCCGCGTCTGGACGAGCTCACCATTGAGGCCTCCAACCCGATGCACACGCCGAACGGCTGATCACAGATTCGTCTGTCGGCTAAACAAACTAATGACGCGTTTTCCGGAGGGTCAAGGTCGACGACGTGTCCACAACTCGCCAATCCCCCTACCTGCCCGGAATCCGCGACTAGCGCATTCGGCGGCTTTACTCCGCCGCCTCGCCGCTGGACACTGCGCGCGCCCGCACGTCCGTCGCCCCGCGCGAAATCCCTTGCAGGGACGGGGATTGAGCCGAACGCAGGAGCGCTGCCGCATGACAGGGGGCAAGACGAGAAGAATCCTGAGTGGACGGTCGAGCACGCGCGCCCGCGACGATCACGGGGCGATCGGCGGGCACCACCCGGCCGACCCGGACCAGAACGACCGGCGCCTCCGGCTCCGGCATCAACCCCGAAGCCCTGACCTGCACTGGCCGATGAGTATGACTCATCGGGCGGGCCGGGGCAACCTCGACTGGTGGTCCATGGCCCCGGCGCCGCCGTCGACCAAACCGGCCGAGTCCGGACGAATTTCACGTCGCGCGGCTCTTCGCCTTGACTCGGCGGCAGGTGACCGCTGTCATGTGTGCTGGAGGCCGTCGCGGGGGCGGCCGACCCCAGGCGCAGGACGGACGCGGGCCGTCCGCTCGCCGAAGCCAAGAGTAGGACGCATCCCGACCACCGTGTGAGGTGTATCCGCCATGTGCCGATCGACGACCTCGTCCGCGCGGGAACCCGACGCCCGCGGGTCGGCTCGCCATGACCGCGGTTGAGCCGGTGGAACTGACCGCGTCGGCCGTCGTGGAGGACGTGGACGAGGTGGACCTCGAACCCACGCCCGGCACGCGACGGCTGCTGCTGCTCATGCGCACGGGTGCGATCGACGAGGCCATCGCGCGGGAGCTGGGGGTCAGCCCCCGCACCGTGCACCGCCGGATCACGCGCCTGCAGAACCTGCTGGGCGTGCGCTCGCGCTTCCAGCTGGGCGTGATCGCGTGCGAGCGGGGCTGGGTGTGACGTCGGCACGACCGTCCACTCCGGACTGCTCCGGGGCACGACCTCGCGGAACCGGCCGGACACCTGTCCGGGCGATTGTGCCGGTCACCGCCGGCGCGTACGGTCCGGTTCGATGATCGAACCGGTTCGAGATCTAGTCCGCCCGAGCGTCCCGATGCCGTCCGCAAGCCTCGGAGGACACGGCGGCGCTCCGGGCGGGGACGAGGAGCGAGCATGGCTCGGGTGCTGGTCCTGACGGCGGACGCCGCCGAGGAACTCGACTCGATGTACCCGGTCTTCCGGCTGCGCGAGGGTGGGCACGAGGCGGTCGTGGCCGCCCCCACCACGCGCGCGGTCAAACTGGTGGTCCACGACTTCGAGCCCGGTTGGGACGCCTACACCGAGAAGCCCGGCCACCTGCTGCCGGTGGACCTGGCGTTCGGCGACGTCGATCCCGAGGAGTTCGACGGCCTGGTGATCCCGGGCGGGCGCGCGCCGGAGTACATCCGGACGAGCCCCGACGTGGCCCGCGTCGTCCGCCACTTCTTCGACCGCGGCCTGCCCGTCGGCACGATCTGCCACGGCCCGCAGGTGCCTGCCGCCCTGGGCCTCCTGCGCGGCCGCACGACCGCGGCCTTCCCGCCGCTGAGGGCGGACATGGAGCAGGCCGGCGCGACGTTCGTGGACGAGCCCGACGTCGTCGACGGAGCGATGGTGTCCTGCCGAGGCTGGCCGGACCTCCCCCTCTGGTCACGTGCGTTCATGGCCGTGCTGGAGAAGTCGCAGGTTCCCGCCTGACCGCACGGCCCTTGGCCGGTCATCGATCTGGACAGCAGATCGGTGACCGGCCAAGGCGTTTCGTGGTCGGCCGACGTGTCCGGTCGGGCGACCGGACACGGGTCAGGCGCGCAGGCTCCACTGCTGGTTGGCGCCGGTCCCGCAGGACCAGAGGATGAGCTTGGTGCCGTTCGCGGTGCCCGCTCCACTGGCGTCCAGGCACAACCCGGACTGCACGCCGGTGATGGTGCCGTTGGCGTTGACGTTCCACTGCTGGTTGGTCTGCCCGTTGCAGTCCCAGATCACCACGGTGGTGCCGTTGGCGGTGCCCTGGTTGTTGGCGTCCAGGCACTTCGTCCCGGCCACCTGCAACTGCTTGCCCGAGGTGTGGGTGAAGCGCTGGTTGGCGCCGCCGTGGCAGTCCCACAGCTGGGCCTGGGCGCCGTTGGTCGTGGCCGACCCGGGGATGTCGACGCACCGGCCGGACTGGCCGCCGACGATCGTGACGCCCTGCTGACCGCCGCCCTGCCGCCGGGCGAGCGACTTCGACTCGGACGACCGGTTGCCCTGCGCGTCCACGACGTAGAGCCGGTAGTCACCGGACGTGGCCGGCACGTCGATGGTCGTCGCGGTGCCGCCCGCCCTGGTCATCGTCGGGCCGACGGCGAAGCTGGTCGTGCCCTGCGGCGCGAGCCAGACGGTCTTCGCCTGGTCGCCTGCGCTGCGGATCGGGATCGAGGCCGTGCCGGCGCCCACGTACGTGCTGTCCGGCAGGACGTAGTCCGGCAGGGAGAGGAGGCTCGGCGGGATGATGTCCCGGTACGCGTCCTCCAGGCCGGAGCTCACCGCGATGCTGTGCGCCGGCGCGGGCCACACGTAGTCCGACGACACGATGATGTCGTGGATGGTGCTGTTCGGCAAGTTCTTGTTGGAGACCTTGTTGATCGGCCCGTAGGTCTGGGTGATGCTCAGGTCGTGCTTGCGGCCGAAGTCGTCGGAGTTGACCATCCACGTGACGTTCTTGTCCACGCTCAGGACGTTGTCGCGGAAGGTGATGTACGCCGAACCCTCGTCCGGGTGGAGTCCGTACTTGTGCCCGGACGGGACGCCTTGGAGGTAGTTGTTGGTGATCGTGGTGTTCGGCTGGCTGCCCAGCGTGTAGATGGGTGCCGTGTCGTTGAGGCGCTGGACCGTGTCGATGATGTGGTTGTGGCTGATGGTGTTGTTCCGCGCGGTGGTCGTGGGGCGGTTGGGTGCGATGGAGCCCGATGAGCCGTCGAAGTTCCACCAGCCCCAGCCCATCGTGATGCCGTTCCACGGCGCCTTTTCGATCCGGTTGCGCTGCACGGTCAGGGTGTCGACGAAGAACGCCGAGATCGGGCTGTGCCCGTTGAACAGCACCGCGCTGTCGTACAGGTAGTTGTTCTTGATCTCGATGTTCTTCGGGAGTCCTTCGACCTGCGCGGAGTACTTCTCGCGGTTGGACGACGTGTGGTCGCCGATGTAGACGTGCTGCGGGTGGCCCACGTTGATGGCGGACCCACCGACGTCGTTGGTGAAGTTCCCGATCAACTGCGTGTTCTGCACGTCGTTGACCAGGGTGATGGCATCGACACCGGTGTGCTGCACCCGGTTGCGGAGCAACTGGATGCCGTCGGCGTTCTCCAGCTGGATGGCGCCCGGCGCGGTGTCGACGTTGCGGTAGTAGTAGGCGTGGAAGTTGCCCTTGACGTACGCGGTGTTGCCCAGGTTGCCCTGCTGGGCCTGCTTGAACGCCGAACCGGCCACGGTGAACAGGTTCCAGTCGGAGTGCTGCACCGTGATGCCGGAGAAGGTGATGTTGCGGGCGTGGTTTGTCGTCGACGTGCCGGCGACCCGGAGCAGGGTGGCCACGTTGTTCGGCGCGTACACCGTCGCCGTCGCCATGTTGTCGGCGGCGGCCTTGTAGTAGTAGACCGTCTGGGCGGCCCGGTCGAAGTAGAACTCGCCCGGCGAGTCCAGGAACTCGTAGGCGTTCATGAGCTTGTGGCTGCCGCCGACCTGGAAGTTGCCGTTGAACGCCCCCTGGGCGATGGCCCCGCCCGGTTGCTGGAACAGCGCGACCCGGCCGGAGCCGTCACTGCTCGTGGTGACCTGGCGGACGCCCACGATGGCGGTCTGCCAGGTGGTCGCCGTCTCGATCTCGAGGTCGTCGGGGTTGCGGGAGATGGCGGGCAGGTCGGCCATGCCGTACTTGGCGCCGTCGCACTGCGAGCCCGATTCCCACGCCCACGGGGCCTGGCCGGCGTTGACGTTGTAAGTGCCGTAGCAGCCCTGGGACGCGATCGTCTTGGTGGCCATGACGGCGCGCTTGTCGTTGACGTAGAGCGCCCGCAGCTTGTTGCCGCGGTTGAGCGGGGCCTTCCAGATGTTGCCGCCGTGCTGCGTCCACCCGGTCACCTGCACGCCGCCGCTCAGCACCGGCGTCTCGTTCTGGTACGCGGAGTACACGACCCGGAACCCGTTCGTGCCCGAGTCGGCGGGGGTGAAGTCGATGGTGCTGCTCACCTGGTAGTTGCCGCCGCGGAGGTACACGAGGATGTCGCCGGTCATGTTCGCGTTGACCGTGCGGACGACGTCCCGCGCGCGCTGCACGGTCTTGAACGGCGCCGTGATCGTCCCAGGATTGGCGTCATTGCCGTCAGGGGCGACGTAGTACGTCGCCTGGGTGGCGGCCGAGGCCTGGAACTGGTCCGCGAAGGTCGGCAGCAGCGCGGCGGACACGAACACCGCGATCGCTACCAACGTTCTCGCGGCGGTCTTGGCTGGTTTCACCTTCTTTGCCCTTTCGCTCGGTCCGATCGGAGTGTTCGCCGCGCACGCCGGCCTCCACCGCGCTGGGGGCAGCTGGGTGGGTTCCCGTCAGGCGATCCGGACGGGGCGGGTGCCGTGCACGATGGGTACTACTGATCCCGGCCTCATCGGCCCGTGCCCGG
Source organism: Actinosynnema sp. NPDC049800 (assembly GCF_040656635.1). Classification (NCBI taxonomy): domain Bacteria; kingdom Bacillati; phylum Actinomycetota; class Actinomycetes; order Pseudonocardiales; family Pseudonocardiaceae; genus Actinosynnema; species Actinosynnema sp. NPDC049800. Next base: position 17,638 of record NZ_JBFAMT010000077.1, read on the forward strand.
GACGAGCGACATGACCTGAGCGCAGCGTCGATTGCGGTGGCACAGGCAGGATCCGGACGCGTGGCCTGGTAGTCCATGAGAGCAGCAGCGCCACCCCACGTCAAGCAATAAGTATGCTTATCTGCCGCCCGATCGATGGCTGCCCACGGCAACGACAGGCCGGCAAGACATCCCATCGATTCGCAGGGACCTCGCCACCCCGAGCTTCGCGACCGGTGCCGACTCAAGGCCTTGACCAGCCCGACAACCCCGCGACTTGGCCCATTCGGCCGCACGGGTCTGGACAGGCGCCCACCACGCGATCTATAAATCCATCCCATGTCGGTCCGCCGCTCGCACGAGGGCGGACATGCCGCCGACACGCCACGAGGGGTGGTTGCCCGACCGTCCGCCCGACGGCCGGGCACCACCCGTGCCCCTCACCGGACGAAGGAGCGTGCGTGATGGACGGCCCAGTGGACCGGAGGGGCTTCCTCGCCCTCGCCGCGTTGGCGACCGGAGCCGCGGTCGTCCCCGGCGGACTGTCGGGCGGACGGGCGAACGCCGCCGTGCCGCCGCACGTCACCCTGCCGGAGCGCGGCATCCACGACACCGGTCACGCGACGTCCTGGACCGACGGCTTCGTGACCGGGAACGGCGAGTACGGCGCACTGCTGCACGGCGCGCCGACCCTGGAGAAGGTGATCTTCAACTACCACCGGCTGGTCCTGCCGAACGGCACCCGCTCCCTCACCCCGCCGGTGACCGCCGGACGGCTGGAAGCCGCGCGGGACAAGGCCCTCGCGGGCGACTACGCCGGCGCGAACCGGGACTTCGCGGCCGGGTGGTCGTTGCGGTGGACGCAGACCTACCACCCCGCCTACGAGCTCCGGATCTCCACTCCCGGCACGACGACGGTCAACGACTACGCCCGCGTGACCGACTTCCGCACCGGTGAGGTCACCTCCACGTGGACCGACGGCTACGGCGCCTGGACCCGCCGCGCGTTCGCCTCCCGGGCCGACCGGGTGATCGTCCACGAGCTGCGGCCGGCGACCGGGCGGACCGTGGACGCCACGCTCACCGTCCACACCGCACTCGAAGGGCTGCCCGCGGGCCTGCGCTACACCACCCTGGCCACCATCAGCGGCGGCTCGGGCTACCTGAACCTGCGCGGCGCCTACCCGACCGGGCAGGGCGCGTTCGGCTACGAGGGCGTCACCCGGGTCGTCCCGACCGGCGGCACGGTCAGCGCGAACGGGTCGGCCATCGTGGTGACCGGCGCGACCCGACTGCTGCTGCTCACCGCACTGGACCGGTACGAGACCTCGACCGCCTGGGACTCCCGGCCGCTGCACGCCCGGCTGGCGGCGCTCGGGGCCGACTACTCCGCGCTGAGCTCCCGGCACACCGCGATCCACACCGCGGTGTACGACCGCTCGCGGCTGGACCTGAACGTGTCCGACGCCGACCGGCGGCTGTCCGCCAGCGAGCTGATCGCCCGCCAGAACGGCGACCGGGACGTCATCGACCTCGCGTTGCTCGAACGCCTCTACGACTCGGGCCGGTACTTCTTCCTCAGCTCCAGCGGCATCCTGCCACCGCGGCTGACCGGCATCTGGACCGGCACGTGGTCCGGCGCGTGGGCCGACGACTTCACCACCGACGCGAACGTCAACCTCCAGGTCGCCGGCGGCAACATCCTCGACACGACCGAGGCCATGCGGGGGTACTTCTCCCTCGTCCTCGGCCAGCTCGCGCACTGGCGCACCAACGCGCGCAACCTCTACGGCGCCCGCGGCTTCCTCGCACCGTCCCGCACCGACGGCGAGTACGGGCACATGCTGCACTTCGACCCGGGCTTCCCCGGCCAGACCTGGACCGGCGGCGCCGACTGGCTGCTGTACCCGTTGATCGAGTACTACGAGGTCACCGGCGACCACGCGTTCCTGCGCGACGAGCTCGGCCCCGCGCTGATGGAGCTCGCGCTGTTCTACGAGGACTTCCTGACCCGCACGGACGCCAACGGCAAGGTCGTGTTCGTGCCGTCGTTCTCGATGGAGAACAGCCCCGGCAACACCGGCGTCCTGCTGGCGGTCAACGCGACCGGTGACGTCATGGCCGGCAGGCACGCCCTCCAGGCCGCCATCTCGGCCGCCGACGCGCTCGGTGTCGAACAAGGCGCGGGCCAGGGCGTCGCACGCTGGAAGGCGCTGTTGGCCAGGATCCCCGCCTACCGGATCAACGGCGACGGCGCGCTCGCCGAGTGGTCGTGGCCGACCCTGACCGACCGCTACGACCACCGGCACGTCCACCACCTCTACGGCGCGTGGCCGCTGCACGAGATCAACCCCGAGGAGAAGCCCGAGCTGGTCCGCCCGGCGCTGCGCGCGTTGGAACTGCGCGGCGACCAGAACATCTCCGCGCACGGCAGCCTGCACCGGGCCCTGGCCGGCGCGCGGCTCAAGGACGGCGGCAAGGTCTACGACAACCTGCGCAAGATCATCGGCAACAACATGGTCTTCAAGTCCCTGATGACCTCGCACAACCCCGACCTGGACATCTACAACGCCGACGCCGCCAACGCGATCCCCGCCGTGCTGGCCGAAGCGCTGATCTACTCCCGTCCCGGCGTGCTCGAAATCCTCCCGGCGCTGCCCGCGCAACTGGCCAAGGGCACGATCACCGGCGTGCGGGCCCGCGGCCGGATCCACGTCCACACCTTCGGCTGGGACCTCGCCGCCCGCACGGCCACGCTCTCGCTCACCTCCGCCGTCGACCAGCAGGTGACCCTGATCAGCCGGCCCGGGATGGCGTCGGTGACGACGTCGGCGCCCGTGACCGCCTCGCCACTGGGCAACCACGCCCGCCAGGTCACGCTGACCGCCGGGCAACGCACGGACGTCACCGTGTCCCTGCCCGCCACCTCCCTGCCGACCGGCTGGCACCGGCTGCTCAACCGGGCGAGCGGCAAGGCCCTGGACGTCACCGGCGCGAGCACCGCCGACGGCGCCAAGGTCATCCAGTGGACCCAGACCGGCAGCACCAACCAGCAGTGGCAGTTCCTCCCGAACCCGGACGGCTCGTTCCGGCTCGTCGCCCGGCACAGCGGCCGCCTGCTCACCGGGTCGGGACAAGGGGCTCAGCTCGACCAGTGGCCGGACACGGGCGGCGACAACCAGTGGTGGCGGCTCGTCGACGCGGGAGGCGGCCACCACCGCATCGTCAACGTCCGCACCGGGCTGTGCGTGGACGTCGAGGGCGGCTCGACGGCGGACGGAGCCCGAGTCGTCCAGTGGCCCGCCAACGGCGGCGCCAACCAGGAGTGGAGGATCGTCACCTGACGACCGGGGCTCACCCGTCGGTGACCGGCGTTCTCGTGCCGTGCCCGTCCGCTCCGGCGCGCACGGCTCGCGGCGAGGCCCCGAGCTCGCGGCGGCACGCCTTGTTGAACGCCTGGAGGTCGTCGAACCCCACCGCCGCCGCGACTGCCGGGATGGGCAACGTCGACTCGCGCAGGAGGTGGCGGGCCCGCGCCAGCCTGCGCCGTCGGATGTAGGCCACCACGGTGTGCCCCATCTCGGCGTGGAACAGCCTGGTCAGGTGGTTGTGCGAGACGCCCGCGGCGGCGGCGACGGCGGGCACGGTGAGCGGTCCCGCCAGGTTCGCCTCGACGTGCGAGACCGCCGCGGCCACCGCGCCGTGCGGTTTCCCGGACACCGCCAGGTCGGCCACCCGCCACAACACCGTCCAGACTTCCGCCTGCGCCATGGCCGCGGACCTCGGCGCGACCGCGATGGCGTGCCGCAGCAGCCCGGCGAGCAGCGGTGTGTCCACCCCGGCGTGCTGCATGACCGGCACGGTCAGCTCCGGGCCCTTCCCGGGCAGGCGCAGGTGCGCGTAGAGGTGCTCGGACCGACCTCGGTAGCGGTACGACACCCGCACGCCGGGCGGGACCAGGCTCACGTGCCCCGGTCGGATGGGGTGCGTCGTGCCGCCGACGGTCAGCTCGGCGGTGTAGCCGTAGAGGTGCAGCTGCCACAGCTCGGGCAGCAGGAACTCGTCGCGACGGCTCGCCACACCGTGCACGGCCACGCCCAGGTTGGCCACGACCGGCGGCGCGTCCAGCCGGACCGTCACGTGATCCATGGTGAAAAATTACCACTAATGGTGAGCACGACCCATTACCCGGCACTGTCGGGCACCTACTGTCTGATGCATGGAAACCACCAGCCACCTGCTGTCCTCGGTGCTGATGGCGCGCTTCGCGGCACAGGGGTTCCTCCGACTCGACGCGGTCGTGCCCGACGACCTCAACGCCGCGGCGGTCGAGGCCCTGGAGCGCGGCATCCCGGGCGTGCCCTACGGGATCCCGCTAAACGTGGCGTTCCCGGACGGCTCGTTCACCCGTCGGCTCGTCGACCTGCCGCCCGTCGCCGGGGCGTTGCGCAGCCTGGTCGGCCCCGATCCCGCGGTCGACCACCTCGCCGTGCACGTGCGCGAGCCGAACGAGGGCAGCGCCCAGCCCCTGCACGGCGACGCGATCATCGACACCCGGCGCGACGCGTTCGACGTGCAGCTCATGTACTACCCGCACGACGTCACACCGGAGATGGGCGGCACGCTCCTGGTGCCGGGCAGCCACCTGCGCCTCACCAACGAGTCCGACACCGGGCGCTACCAGAACCTGCTCGGCCAGGTCCGCCTGACCTGCCCGGCGGGCACGGTGCTGCTGCTGCACCACGGCATCTGGCACGGCGGCCGGCGCAACGACTCCGCGCGGCGCCGGTACATGTTCAAGATCAGGTTCAACCCGACCGCGCCCCAGGTCCGGCTCTGGGACACCCGCGACCTCGACGACCCCGCCGTCGTGGCCGAGCTGTCGACCACCTTCCCCTGGTACGAGCACGCGACCGGGCGGCTGGAGATTTACAACCGGATCGCGCTGTGGCGGACCCTGACCGGCGACGACACCTTCGACATCGAGCACTGGGCCACCAGGGTGCACAACCGTCCGGGGAGGACCGCGTGAAGCAACGGGTGCTGGTGCTGTACCTGGCCACGTCGTCGCTCGACGACCGGGTCGTCGGCTGGGCGTCCTACGACGGCACCGGCCGCACCAACCCCACCACCGGGGACGGCGAGCAACCGCCGTACGCGACCGGGACCGACGCCCTGCGCGACGGCTGGCGGCTCTTCCAGGCCTCCCAACTCATCCCGCCGTACCCCGGCCACGAGTACGACACGTCGTTCCTCAAGCACGAGTTCTTCTTCGAGAAGGTGGAGTGACCCCTGGTCAGCGCGCGGCGAACTGCACGTTCGTGGCCTGGACGACGTCCGGCTCGATCGGCAGGGGATCCACCACCAGGCGCTCGCCGTGGAGGTCGGTGACCGCGACGGCCCCGCCGCAGCCCGCGCCGTTCTCGGAGAGGAAGTAGTTGTAGTCGGTGCGGAGCAGCTGCCGCCACTGCCCGCCCGCCTGGACCTCCAACCGCGCCACCGGGTTCCGGTGGTCGATGACCTGGATGCCGCACCAGTACCGGCTCGACCCGGTCTTGTAGCGCAGGGAGATCGTCTTCGACAGCTCGGGGCTCACCAGGGTCCAGGTGATCGGGATCTCGCCCAGGTCGGGCGCCGCCAGCCGGGCGAACGCCTCCGCGCTCAGGTCCAGTTGCCCCACCCGGCACGGCTGCGGGCACAGGTTGGTGATCCGCACCGTCAGGCTCGCGCCGTTGGCCGCGCGGACCAGGACGTGGGCGCCGCAGGCCTTGGCGTCCTCGTAGTCGACCCAGTTCATCGCGGCGGTCAGCGGGTCAGGGCCGGGGTCGTAGGAGCAGGCGCCACCGCCGTCGGAGTCGTAGAACGTCGCCACGCCCTGGTTGACGACCCCCGGCTTGATCCTCCCGGCGAGCGGCGCGTCACTCGCGACGGGCGCCGGTGTCGTGGCGGCCGCCGAGGGCGACGGCGCGGTGTCGGCCTCGCCGATCGCCGCGCTCGGCGACGTGGTCACCGGCGTGCTCGCACTCGGCGCGGTCGAGGAGGTGCCTGCAGTCACCGGGTCGCCTGCGACGGCCCGGTCCTGGAGCACGACGACGACCACACCGACAGCCGCCAGCACCACGGCCACCACCGAGGCCACCAACCACCGTCTTGGCACCGCACCTCCACACACGACGAACAAGGGCCGACGTCGAGCACGGCGGCCGTGATGGTGCCAAACGCAGACCCGCCGGGCAAGTGATCGTCGCCCACCCAGCCCGGACCTGGTCGCACCAAAGCGGTTCCCCGTCCGGTGGAGGCGATGTCCGGACGGGGAACCGCTTTTCAGGGCTGGTCACGGTGTCAGGAACAAGCGGTGCCGTTCAGGGCGGGTGAGCTGAACGGCGGTGTCGTTCCGCTGTAGCTCGCGTTGTAACCGATGGTCGTCGTTCCACCGGTCGGGAGCGACCCGTTCCAGGACGCGTTGGCGACCCGGACGACGTCGCCCGTGTCGGTCCACGTCCCGTTCCAGCCCTGCGTGACGGACACACCGGGCGCCGAGAACGTGAGGGTCCAGCCGTTGAGCAACTGGCCCCGGTTCCCGATCACGATCTCACCGGTGTAGCCGCCCGACCACTGGCTGACCACGCGGTGGGTCACCGTGCAGCCGCCGCCGGGGTTGTTGCCCGTGGTGGTTGTGGTCGTGGTGGTGGTGGTGGTGGTGGTCGACGTCGGGCCGGCCGCGATCGCCAGGTCGTACGCCCGCTGGGGCACGAACTGACCGGCCGGCGCGATGCAGCCGTCCGCCTCACCCGGCAGCTTGACCCACAGGAACGCGGCGATCCTGGAATCGCCCGTGTTCGTCGTGCTGGGCGTGCCGATCCCACGTCCGGCGGGGTCGCACCACTCGGTGCCCAGCGGGCCCTTGCCGTTGCGACTGGTGTCGATCACGGCGGTGAGCCTGCCGTCGCCGAGGGCGTTGAGGATGTTCTTGGTGTAGCTGACCTCGTCGGGCGTGCTGCGGTAGTTCGACACGTTCGACGCGATGCCGTCCGCGCTGTTGGAGATGTCCGCGGCGCGCAGCCTGTTCGCCGCCTCCGACGGGCTCAGCCAGGCCGAGTTGCCGATGTCGTAGTACACCTTGGCCTGCCCGGAACCCGACTTGAGCTTCTTGCCCGCGTAGGCCATCGACGCCCTGGTCTGGGCCTGCTGGTCGGCGTTCTGGCAGTTGCTCATGATCGGGAGCACGTCGGGTTCGAGCACGATCGCCGCCGGCCGACCGGCCAGTCCCGCCGCGACCTCGTCCACCCACGCCCGGTAGGCCTGGTGCGAGGGCGCGCCGCCACCGCTCGCCCCGCCGCAGTCGCGGTTGGGGATGTTGTAGACCACCAGGATCGGGATCTTCCCGGCCGAGGCGGCCGCGCCGACGAAGGAGCTGACCTCCGAGCGCACCGTCGAGGTGTTGGTGGTGGTGTACCACCGCGCCTGCGGCACGGAGGCGATCCGGTCGCGGATCACCGCGGCCCGGGAGTCGCCGGGGTTGGCGGCGACCCACTTCGCGCTGGAGCTCGACGGGTCGACGTAGAACGCCGACTCGGCCGCCTGCGCGGTCGCGCCGCCGCCGACCACCAAGGCCACCGCACCGGCCACGAGTGCGCTCGAGAGGAAGCACGCGGCCGCGGTTCGTTTGCTGGACGTCATGGTGTCCCCTGGCTCAGAACGCGGGGTAGGCGTTTTGGACCAGCGAGGTGAACCCCGCCGGGAACCACGCGCCCGCGTGCGGCGCGCCGGCCATGGCGCCGGTCAGGTTGCCGCCGTTGGCCTGGTCGTCACCGCGGAAGGCGGGGTCGCACATCGGGTCGTGCTGCTTGCCCTCTTCGTTCGGGCCGTCGGTCTTGGTCGCGATGCCGTCGGACTCGCCCGGGGGCTTGATCCACACGTAGGCGTCGAAGCCCGCGCGCGGCGCGGCCGTGGGCCGTGCGCCGATGCCCGCGCCGGCCTGGTTGCACCAGTTGCCCCGGTGGAGCTTGCGGTCGATGCGGCCGGAGTTCACGTACGCGTCCACCGTCGACCCGCTCGCGCCGCTGGGCCGGTTCGGGCCGCCCCAGCCGTTGCGGGAGGTGTCGACCAGCATGCCGATGCCGCTGGGGAAGCCGGCGGCGATGAACCGGTTGCGCATCTCGGTGCCGAAGTCGGCCTCGTCGAAGTACGGGTTCCACTGGTAGAACGTCGCGGACCGCAGCTGCTGGCTGCCGACGGTGAGGTTCGGGTCGGGCAGGTTGACCTCGTCGGTCGGCGAGGTGTTGGCCATGTTCGACACGAAGCCGTCGACGCTGTTGACGCCCTTGGTGGTGCCCTTGATGGTGTTGGCGATCAACGTCACGGCGGGGCCCATGTTCGAGTCCCAGCCCAGCCAGCCGGCGTGCGCGATGTCCACGTAGTTGTAGACGTTCGAGATCGCGCTGAGCTTGTTCAGGGCGTACTGGATGCCCTGGACGTAGGCGCCGCTGGAGCTGGCCTCCGCGCACTTGGGCTTGCTCAGGTTCGTCACCAGGTTGGGCAGCGAGTCGGGCTCGACGATCGCGACGATCCGCAGGTCCCGGTACTTCGAGTCGGCCAGGATGGCGGCGATGGGATCGATGTACTCGGCCTTGTAGCGCGCCAGGCCGTTCTCGCCGACCTTCAGCTCGCCGTTGGACGCCAGTGCGGCGCAGTCGCGGTTGGGCAGGTCGTAGACGACGACCTGGATCACCACCGGCGTGCCGCCGGCGGACTGCCGCAGCGCCTCGTCGAGGTGGCCCCGCAGGCCGCGCCCGGCGGTGATGGCGCCGATGCGGTCCATCCAGACGGCGGTGGAGTTCTCGGCGACCTTGCGCATGGACGTGCCCAGGGCGCCGCCGGTCGCGTCGGCCAGGGTGTTCACGTTCGCCACGTAGTCGGGGTTCAGGTAGCCCTTGGCGCCCGCGTACGGGTTGGCCACGTGCGTGCCGGGGGTGTCCGGCGACGTCGTCGTGGTGGTCGTGGTCGTCGTCGTGGTCGTCGAGGTCGTGGTCGAGGTCGACGTGGAGGTCGAGGTCGACGTCGACGTCGAGGTGATCGGGCCCCCGCCGCACGTGGTGCCGTTGAGCGTGAACGACGTGGGCAGGACGTTCGTGCCCGAGTACGAGGCGTTGAACCCGATGGTCGCGCTGCCACCCGTGGGCAGCGACGCCGCCCACGAGGGGTTCTTCGCGCTCACGTGCTGACCGGACTGGGCGTAGGTCGCGCTCCAGCCGTTGGTGATCTGCTGGTTGCCCGGGAAGTCCCATTCCAGGGTCCACCCGCTGGAGATCGGGTCGCCGAGGTTCTTGAGCGTGACGTTGGCCGTGAAGCCGGTGTCCCACTGGTTGACGCGGTAGTCGACCGAACATCCGGGTGCGGCGCTGGCCGACGTGCTCGCCAGCGTCAGCAACCCCGCGCACAGGGTCAGGGCGGCGGCAGCGGCACCGCCGCGTGCCAGTTTCGTTGCACTCATTCAGGGTCCTCGCAGCGTCGATGCTGTGGTGTGAGTTGGAGGTGGAGCTTTTCCGGGAGCGCTCCCAGTCATGGGGTGGCGAATCGGTCGTCGAGGGGTGGACACGGCAAGGCGGCGCGGCGGGCCGCACCTCCCGCGCGAAGAAGGATTCACTTCGGGTCGAATGTAACCACGCCGAACACGGCAGTCAATTGCCCGGAATGCTAAAAGTGTTAGCGCTAACTTTAGCTTTTTGGCTTACGAAAGCCTTTCGCGCCACAAGTCGATCAGGCCCGTCAAGTGCCGCTTTGCGGATTTCTTGCGCGAGATTCACCCCACCTGAACCGCCGCTACGATTGGCTTAGACCTAACCTTGTTAGCGCGCACAAGATGGCCGCACGGCCCTGCGCGCCGAACCGCCACCCGTTCACGGTGAAAAGCCCCGGTAGTCGAACCAGTCGAACGCCGCGACCCCGCGCGTGACGTACATGCCGACGACCCGCCCGGCGAGGCCGGTGCTGACTTCGGGCGACAGGTACCGGCCGTCCAACTCCGCCAGCGGGCCCGGATCGGCGCCGACGTGGAACGCGATGGTGTCCGGTCCGGCGGGCTCGACGCCGGCGGGTTCGTCGGTCGGCCGGACGAACGACGGCGGCACCAGGTCTGTCGTGCGGGTGACGACGGTGAGCGTGATCGGCCCCGGAGGTCTGGTGCGACTGGCCACGACCTGGCGCACCGGCCCGATCCTCGCGATCACGTCCACCCGGCCGGGCACCACCTCGAAGTCGTAGCGGTGCGCCTCGTCGCGCCGGATGCTCAGGCCCGCGCGGGCCGTGCCGGGATCGAGGTGGACCGACACCCGCGAGTCGAGGTGCCGCAGCCGGGTGCCGACGAACGTGCAGCCCGGTCGGTCGAGGGTCTCGCCGGTCGCGTGCAGCGTCAGCCAGCCGGGGCGTTCGGTCAACGACCAGGAGCCGTCCGGGAGCCCGCGCGGCGAGATCCAGGACGGCGCCAGCGCGAACCCGTCGAAGTCGTCGCGCGCGGGCTGCGCCGGCGCCGGGTCCGACGCCCGCGGCGCGGGCCTGGTCCCGTCCGCCCCGACCACGACCGGCCACTCGTTGCGCCAGCGCACGGGCGTCAGGAACACCTCCTGCCCGAGCACGTGGAAGCCGGACGGGTGCTCGCGGGTCCCGGGCCGCACCAGCCACCAGGTCCCCTCCGGGGTCGTGACGAGGTCCGCGCGGCCACTGCCCCCGGCCGGGCCGAGCGTGTCCACGAAGGTGCTCGGCGCGCGTTCGAACGGCCCTCGGGGCGTGCGCGCGCGGGCGACCACCAGCGACCGGTCGCACTCGAACAGCAGGTACCACCAGTCGCCGACGTGGTACAGGTGGGGCGCCTTCGGGGTGTCGTCGCAGCTCCAGGCCCGCCACGGTCCTTCCAGCACGGTTCCCCGGTGGGGGTCGATGCGGGCCGTGCGCCCGTCGGTCGTGGCGCACCAGCAGTCGCCGTTCTCGTCCCAGGCCAGGTCGGGGACGACACCGGGGAGGTCGATCCACACCGGGTCCGACCACCGCCCGGCGAGGCGGTCGGTCGTGACGACGAACGTGCCGCCCGCCGACAGGTCCGTCGCGGTCACCCAGAACCTCCCGCCGCGGTGGCGGATGGTGGGCTGGTGGATCCCGCGCGACGCGGGCGTGTCGGCGGGCAGCCGCAGCTGGTCCGGGCGGTCGAGGACGTTGCCGACCTGCCGCCAGTGCACCAGGTCGCGGCTGTGGAAGATCGGCACGCCCGGGAAGTACTCGAAGCTGGAGCACACCAGGTAGTAGTCCTCGCCGACCCGGCACACGCTCGGGTCGGGGTGGGATCCACCGATCACGGGGTTGCGGGCGGTGCGCACGGTGCTCCTTCCCTGGGTCGCGGGTGGACGTCGGACCGATCGGCGCGGGTGGGCCCGGTCCTCTCGCCGTGCTGTGCGCGAGAGGACCGGGTCCCGGAAGCAGCGCCCGCGGGCATTCGTGAGGCGACGGCGCCGGAGGGCGGGCGCGCCGCTCAGGCCGCCGTCAGACGCGGCTCCACCTCTGGTTGGCCTGGCCGTTGCAGGTCCACAGGATCAGCCTGGTCCCGTTGGCGGTGGCGGCCTGGTCGGCGTCCAGGCAGAGGCCGGCGTGGGTGTTGCGGATGGACCCGTCCGCGCCGAGGGTCCACTTCTGGTTCGCCTGGCCGTTGCACGACCACGTGATCACGCGGGTGCCGTTGGCGGTGCCCTGGTTGTAGGCGTCGAGGCACTTGTCCCCGAACACCCGGATCTCGCCACCGGTCCAGGTGGTCCACAGCTGGTTCGCGGCGGTGTGGCAGTCCCAGAGCAGCACGGTCGTGCCGGCGGCGGTGGAGGCGTTCTCGGTGTCGACGCACCGGTTGGAGCCGGCGCCGCGCAACCGGGAGGTGGTGGCGGCGATCGGGCTGCCGCCCGAGACGCGGAACGCGGCCACGCCGTGCGCGGGCACGCTCGCCGAGATCGCGCCGGAGGTGGTGGAGGCGCCGCCGGTCCACAGGTCGGTGAGGGAGAACGACCCGCCGGACAGGCCGAGCTGGGCGGCGGTGGTGGACACCGTGGCGGTGCTGCCGCCCCGGTTGAACAGGCCCACGGCGACCGAGCCGTCCGACAACGCCTTGGCGAAGACCTCGGTGTTGCCGTCGTCGCGCACGCGTCGACCGCCCGCACCGAGCCGGTCCTGGTTCACCGCGAGCAGCCGCGGGTTGCGCAGGATCGCGCTGACGTCGGCCGACATGGTGCGGATGTCGTTGCCCGCCATCAGCGGCGCGGCCATCAGCGCCCACAGGGCGAAGTGCGACCGCGACTCGGTCAGGCTCAGGCCGGGCCGCCCGACGACGAGCATGTCCGGGTCGTTCCAGTTGCCCGGACCGGTCTGCGCGGCCAGCGGCGCGGTGACGTCCAGGACGTTGCCCACGCCCATCGGGTAGCTGTTGGTGTTGCCGTTCTGCCAGATGTCGAGCAGGTCCTCGGTGGTGCGCCACAGGTCGGCGACCTCGCCCCAGTCGTACTTGTCGCCGGTCGGCGCGTGGAAGCTGTTGGAGTTGATGCTGTAGACGATCGGGCGGCCGGTGGCCCGCAGGGCGTCGCGCATGATCGTGAACCGCGCGACCTGCTCGTCACGCGTGCCGCTGCCCGAGCACCAGTCGTACTTCAGGTAGTCCACGCCCCAGGACGCGAACGACCGGGCGTCCTGGACCTCGTGCCCCTTGCTGCCGGTGGAACCCGGGTGCGTGCCCACGCCCTGGGCGCAGGTCTTCTCGTTGGGCGCCTGGTAGATGCCGAACTTCAGGCCCTTCGAGTGGATGTAGTCGCCGAGCGCCTTCATGCCGGAAGGGAACTTCGTCGGGTGGGCGCGCAGGTTGCCCTGGGCGTCGCGCTGCGGGTCGAACCAGCAGTCGTCCACCACCACGTACTGGTACCCCGCGTCACGCATCCCCGACGACACCATCGCGTCGGCGGCCTGCCGGACCTGCGCCTCCGTGATGCCGCAACCGAAGCTGTTCCAGCTGTTCCAGCCCATCGGCGGGGTGAGCGCGGGACTGCCCGGCGCGGCCTGGGCGACGGGCGCGCCGGGAGCCGCGGTGACCACGCCCAGCGCGGCGATGGCCGCCAGGGCGAGGTGGAGGAGTCGTCCGCGTGTACGGGTGGGCATCGTCGCCTCTTCGGTGTCGACCGGACGCCGTCGGCGTCGGTCACGGATGTCGGCAGGGGTGGTCGGTCGGGCGCGCGACAGGTCCGCGGGTGCTCACCGGACGGGATCGCGCCCGTCACCTCGCGGCCTGGTGTCGCGCCAATGAAACTATGACCAACCAAGACGGGTCAAAGCTAAATTGTGAGCGCTAACTTTGAGCACCGCGACGAGGAAAGAGGCAGACCAGGCCTTATCGTCCGGTCACACCTCGACGAGGCCCGGGAAGTTGCCCCGTTCGGACCACCGGCCGGCGTCCGCCACCCGACGTGCCCCACGGGAGGCCGCCGCGCGATCGGCGATCGGCGTGGCGGCGAGCTAAAACACCAGCGTCGACTTTAGCCGGGCGAACGAGGTTCACCCGACGCGGACACGGAAGACGAGTGTTCCTCCACTGTGGACGAGCGAGGACGTCGGCGGATCGGACCGCCCTTCCCGGCACGCACCACCCGGGCGAAACAGTTGCGTCACGTCTTGACCGAGCGTGAGCCGTCGTTCACAGTCTGAAGAGCACACCGACGCTCGTGGCCGTGGTTGCCGCCCCCGAACGCGCTTGTTCCCACGGGGCGGCCGACCAGGGTGGATGTTAGCGCTAACGCCAGTGCGTCCTGGTCGCGGCCCAGGCCCCGTGCGGCCCCCGATGGCGTCCCTGCCACCGCCGGCACCCGAGCCCGCGGTGTCCGACCCGAAGGACATGTGATGGAACATTCGACACGAGCGGTCATTCGGCCGGCGCTCGCGCGTCGACCGAGAACAACGGCGTTGCTGCTCGTCGTGGGACTGATCGCCACCGTGCTGGCGGTGGCGTTCCACGGTTCGGCCAAGGCCGCGGGCACGACCCTGGCCACCGCGGCGGCGGAGAAGGGCCGGTACTTCGGCACCGCGGTCGCCGCGGGCAGGCTCGGCGACTCGACCTACGCCGGGCTCCTCCAGCGGGAGTTCGACATGGTCACCGCCGAGAACGAGATGAAGATCGACGCGACCGAGCCGAACCAGAACCAGTTCACCTACGGCAACGCCGACCGGATCGTCAACCTCGCCCGATCCCAGGGCAAGCGGGTCCGCGGCCACACCCTGGCGTGGCACTCGCAGCAGCCGGGCTGGATGCAGAACATGTCCGGCAGCGCCCTGCGGTCCGCGATGCTCAACCACGTGACCAAGGTCGCCACCTACTACCGCGGCAAGATCTACGCCTGGGACGTGGTGAACGAGGCGTTCCAGGACGGCAGCTCCGGCGCGCGCCGCGACTCCAACCTCCAGCGCACCGGCAACGACTGGATCGAGGCGGCGTTCCGCGCCGCCCGCGCGGCCGACCCCGGCGCCAAGCTCTGCTACAACGACTACAACACCGACGACTGGACCCACGCCAAGACCCAGGCCGTCTACCGGCTCGTCCAGGACTTCAAGCAACGCGGCGTCCCGATCGACTGCGTCGGCCTCCAGTCCCACTTCAACGCCCAGTCCCCCGTGCCGGGCAACTACCAGACCACGCTGCAGAGCTTCGCCAACCTCGGCGTCGACGTCCAGATCACCGAACTCGACATCGAGGGCTCCGGCTCGGCGCAGGCGGCGAACTACGAGCGCGTCGTGAAGGCCTGCCTCGCCGTCGCCCGCTGCACCGGCATCACGGTCTGGGGCATCCGCGACACCGACTCCTGGCGCGCCTACGGCACCCCGCTGCTGTTCGACGGCTCCGGCAACAAGAAGCCCGCCTACACCGCCGTCCTCAACGCCCTCAACGCGGGCTCCAACCCCCAGCCCGGGGTCATCGACCCGAACGCGTGGTACGTGCTGGTGAACCGCAACAGCGGCAAGGCGTTGGACGTGTACGGCCTGGCGACCAACGACGGTGGTCGCATCGCGCAGTGGTCGCGCAACGACGGCGCGAACCAGCAGTGGCAGTTCCTGGACTCC
>NZ_JBFAMT010000078.1:0-31951 GCF_040656635.1 Actinosynnema sp. NPDC049800
AGGACACGAGCGAGTCCAAGGTGCGCACCAGGTTGTTGTCGGTGTAGGTCGCCAGGTGCACCGACAGGTGCGGCGTGGGGGGGGGCGCACCCCCGCGCCCCGGGGCCCGCGCCCCCCACCCCACCGCGCCCCCCCCCCCCCCCCCCACGACGGGGGAAGTCAATTAAGCAGCTCCTGCAACTTGGTCTGCAGCTCCTTCAGCGCCACGTCGCTGGTCTTCGCGCCGGTCAACGCGGCGTAGGCGGCTTCCTGGATCGCCTGCGTGACGTCGCCGTAGCGGACGGCCTGCGGGCGCGGCTTAGCCGACAGGATCGACTCCTTCAGCGTCGGCAGGTACGGGAACTGCTTGATCAGCTCGGCGTCCTCGTACAGGCTCGCCAGGGTCGGCGCCTGCGAGGTGGCCAGCAGGTTGGAGCGCTGCGAGGCCTCGCTGGTGAAGAACTTGATGAAGTCCAGCGCGGTGGCCTTGTTCTTGCCGAACGCGGAGATGGCGAAGTTGTGGCCGCCCAGGGTGGAGCTGCCGGGGCCCTTGAGGCCGGGCAGGGGCGCGACGTCGAACTTGCCCGCGACCTGCGAGGAACCGTCGGTCTTGCCGGCCAGGTTCCACTGGTAGGGCCACTGGCGGTGGAACAGGAGCTCGCCCGCCTGGAACGCGCGGCGGCCCTCCTCTTCCTTGTAGGTGATGGCCTTCTCCGGGATGATGCCCTGCTGGAACCCGGTGACCAGGGTGTCCAGCCCGGCCTTCGCCTCGGGCGAGTCGACGACGGCCTTGCCGGAGGCGTCGACCACGTCGCCGCCCGCGGAGTGCACGGCCTCGTCGAAGTTGACCGTCAGGCCCTCGTACTTCTCGAACTGACCGGCGTAGCAGCCGATCGCGGGCTGCGTCGCCTTGACCGCCTGGCAGGCGGTGGTGAGCTCGGCCCACGTCTTCGGCGGCTTCTGGCCCGCCGCGTCGAGCAGGTCCTTGCGGTAGTACAGCAGGCCGCCGTCGGAGTACACCGGCGCGGCGTAGAGCTTGTCGCGGTACTGCGCCGTCTTCACCGCGGGCTGGAGGAACTTGTCCAGTTCGAACTCCTTGGCGGGCAGTTCGACGACCCAGCGGTTGGCGGCGAACTCGGCCGTCCACACCACGTCGAGGTTGAGGATCGTGTACGCGTCGGACTTGACCTGCGCGTTCTGCACCATCTGCTGGCGCTGGGCGTCCGCGGACTCGGGCAGTTCGATGATCCGGACCTGCTCGTTCGCGTGCGAGGCGTTCCACTCGTCGACGAGCTTCTGCATGTTGCCGGAGGTGTCCTTGCCGGTGGCGAAGGTGACCTCGCCCCGTCCTTCGAGCGCACCGCTGGGCTGCTCGCCGCCTTCGTCCCCTCCGCTGCCGCACGACGCGAGGAGGACTGCCACACCCAGCGCCGCGGTTGCCCGCGCCGCCGTTGTCCGAACGCCCATTACCGAGACTCCCATTCGTTCAGGTCTTGCTCTGTCAAGCGGATCGGGGCACTGCCGCGGCTGATGATCCCGCCCGGCAGCAACACGCCCCGATCGCTGTTCGCACTGGTGGTCGAGCCGCGTCCAGCGCTGGTTGTCGTGCTGTTGGTGCTCTCCAGGAGGTCCACCACGGTGCGGGCGAACCTCTCGACGGGTTGCCGCACCGAGGTGAGACCACCGTCCACAACAGAGGCCAACGGCGAGTCGTCGAAACCCGTCACCGCGACGTCCGTCCCCGGCCGGAGCCCCTGGCGGCGCACTTCACGGTGCACACCTACCGCAAGTGGATCACTCACCGCGATCACCGCGTCGGGTATCACTTCGGAGTCCAGCAGGTCTCGCATCGCCGCCCCGCCCGCTTCGACGGTGTCGTCCTCGGCGAGCACCAGCCGGTCCGCGGGCAGGTCGAAGGCCGTGCAACCGGCTTTCCAGCCGCGCAGCCGTTCGAGGTTCTGCACGGTCCTCCCCCGTCCGCCGACGAACGCGATGCGACTGCGGCCGAGGTCGTGCAGGCGGTCGACGAGCCGGTGGCACGCGGCCGCGCCGTCGAGGTCGACCCACGGTCCGGGCTGCTCGCCGTTCCCCGTGCGCCCGAAGGACACGAAGGGCACGTCGTGGTCGGCCAGCCATCGGTGGCGCGGGTCCTCCTCGACGGTGTTGGCCAGCACGAAGCCGTCCACCGCGCGTTGGGCTACCAGGTCGGCGTACGCGTCGATCTCGGTCGTGCCGGTGAACAGGAGCACGTGGCGGCCGGAGTCTTCCACCTCGGCGGTGAGCAGGTGCAGGAACCGGTCCATGAACGAGCTCGGCGTGTCGGTGATCGGCACGTGGTAGCCGATGAGGCCGGCTCGGCGGGCGGCCAGGTTGCGCGCGTTGCGGTTCGGTCGGTAGCCGAGGGCCTCGACCGAGGCGCGGACGCGCCGGCGGGTGGCCGGGTCCACCCGGTGGGGCGCGTTGAGCACGTTGGACACGGTTTGACGGGAGACACCGGCGTGCAGCGCCACCTGGCGGATCGTCACCGGACCGCCGGGACGCGCCATGGCCTGCTCCCCTCCCCCCGGGTTCGAGCTGGTTCGGTGCCGTTCGCGCTGGTTCCGTGATCCCGTCGTGCGGTGACGGAGCGCACCCGTCCGAGTACTGAGCCGATCGTTTGACCGCTCAAAATCGGCGGTACTGTGTCGCGGGCCACAGCGCTGTGTCAAGGAGTGGGAAGCCTGCGTGACCGGACCGCAACTTCTTCGCTCCGCAACAACGCAAGCCCATCACCGTCCGACCAGGACCGCGACACCGCCACCCACACCAGCGCGCACCGCCGATTGCCGCAACCCCACCACCACCCACCCGATCCCGTTCCGTTGACCCCTCGTAACCCACCGGTTATCCCCAAGCGACCACAACGGACCCGCAACCTCTCCACAAGGCCCGATTTGACATGGGTTCGGGTGCCATAGGCTGGTCGAAGCCGGGGAGGCTTGGCGGACGCTTTTCCCGCCAGGCCTGCCCGGCTTTGGCCTGCCTGGGGTGCCCGTAAGGGCCCCATGTCAAATCGAGCCGAACAGGACAAACACCACCCCGAACACCCAACTCACCACACCCGAACACTCAACTCGACCGACCTGAACGCTCAGCTCGGCACACCCGGAACGTCCGGACGCACGAGCTGAACGTTCGCCACACCCGACCTGAGCGTTCGACCCACTCGAGGGTGAGAAGCAGTCAGGGGCGGAGGCCACCGGTCAGGGTGGCGCGGATGGCCAGTGCCGCGCCCGAGCGGGCCCACTCGCCGAAGTCGAACGGCTGGACGTCCAGGTCGATGAGCGCCGGGTCGGCCTCGTAGCTCGCCCTGATCCCGTCCACCACCCGCTGCTCCGACACCTCGTAGAGCGGGAGCCCGTCACCCGTCAGCAGGATCTTCCGCGGATCCAGGAAGTTCGCCACCGTGGCGATCAGGACACCCAGCGCGTAGCCCGCGTCGTCGAACACCCGCTTGGCCACCGGGTCACCCGCCAACGCCCGCCCGACCGCTTCCTCGTACGTCGGGTCCCCATCCAACTGGCGCAGCATCACGTGCGTCATCAGGTAGCTCGACGCGCAACCGCGGTGGCCGTACCCGCACTGCGGACCGCTCGGGTCGATGAGGATGTGGGAGATCCTCGGCGAGAGGCCGTGCGCGCCCCGGACCAGCTTGCCGTCGATGATCACGCCGCAGCCGACGCCCGCGCCCACCGTGACCAGGGCCATCGAGTCCAGCCCCGCGCCCGCGCCGAACCAGTGCTCCGCCGACGTCAGCGCCTGCACGTCGTTGTCGACCGCCGTGGGGAGGGCGGTGGCGGCGGTGACCGCGTCGTGCAGCGGCACGTTCACCCACCGCAGGAACCCCGCCTCGGTCACCACCCCGTCGTGCACGGTGCCGCCCAGCGTCACGCCGATGGCCGTCAGGTTCGGGAAGCTCGCCGCGACCTCGGCTATCCGGGCGACCACGTCGGCCGGGTCGGTGGACCGCAGGGGCTGGTCCGCGGTGTCGACGACCTTGGCGGTGAGGTCCGTGACGACGGCGTAGAGGCGGTCGGCGGTGAGCTTCACGCCCAGGAAGTGGTGGGACTCGCCACGCACGTGGAGCATCTCCGAGGGCCTGCCGGTGGACGAGCGCAGTTGCGTCTCGCCCTCGACGAGCAGTCCGCTCAGCACGAGGGTGCGGGTCGCCCTGGTGAGGGTGGGCCGGGACAGGTGGAGTCGGGTCGCGATCTCGGCCCGCGGCATCGTGCCGTGGATCAGGACCTCCAGCAGCACGTCACGCGCGACTTCGGGCAGGTCCGGCCAGGAACGAGCGGTGCGAGGGCCGGTTCCCGAGGTCACCGACCGAACATACCCGGACCAACCCGACCCGACCGGATCACCGCACAGCCACCACCCGCACCGCCAACCAGCCACGACCGCACCCCAGCCGACCGCACCCGACCGCACCGCACCGCACCGCACCGCACCGCACCACGACCGGACCGCACCGCGCCCCCCAGACGCCGCGACCCGCGGTCCCCGCACAGCACGACCCGCGGTCCCCGCACAGCACGACCCGGGTCGCCGCACCGCCACGACCCGGGTCGTCACCGCACCACTAGCAGATGCTCTGCCTGCTGTTGACCAGCGTGTTGTTGCGGAACGTGGTGTTCGTCCCGCACGGGTTCTCGGTGATCGCCGAGTTGGTGACGGTCAGGTTCTGGATGATGACGTCCCGCGTCACCGGGAACTCGCTCCGCGCCGCCAACCGGATCTCGCCCCCGCCGCTCACGCTGCCGCTCTGGGCGGCGATGTTCACGTTGTAGCAGTTCTCGATCAGGATCGCGTTGTTGCCGGTGTTGGCGACGTCGATCCGGTCGATCTGCAGGCCGCCGCTCTCCGAGACGCAGAAGATGCCGCGACCGCCGCCGCGCGCCTTGACCGTCCCGACCCGGACGTTGATCGGGTAGCTGCTGCCGATCCGGCCGTTGCGGTTGGCCGTGCGGAACGCGGCGTAGCCGGTGCCGGCGCCCGCGTTCTCGGCGTCGACCGTGCCCACCGTGGCGTTGATCGTCTGGTTGAGCAGCAGGCCCGACTCGCCGACGCTGCGCGCCACCACCGTGCCGATGGTCAGGCCGTCCACCCCGTACGTCTCCACGGCGTGCGACCTGGCGCCCTGCACGTAGACGTAGTCGATGCGCACGTTGCGGGTCCACTGGCTGGTGTCGCCGCGGTTGTCGATGCGCACGCCCAGCCCGCCGGACAGGCGCATGTTCACGTTGCCGATCACCACGTTGGTGACGTTGCGCATGAAGATGCCGTACAGCGGGGTGCCGGTGAGGGTCAGGTTCTGGACCTCGATGTCGCGGACGCCGCGCGCGTAGACCGGCGCGTAGTCGCCCGAGCCGCTGCCGGTGACGTTGATGGTGCCGCACAGGTCGATCGTGGTGTAGCTGCGCATGGAGTACCGCTCGCCCGCGGGGATGGAGCCGGACGCCCGGACGACGATCCGCTCCTTGGACGTGCGGTTCGCGGTGAGGCTGTCGTTGGCCGCCTGCATCGCGGCGCGCAGGCTGCTTCCGGTGTAGACCGTGCTGCTGCCCCGGCGGGCCGTGAAGCTGCTGCCGGACCCGGTCACCTCGGCGTGGTAGGTGCCGTCGCCGCAGGCGGCCTGTGCCTCCGGCGCGGTGACCTGGAGCAGCGCCGCTGTCAACGCTGACACGGCGAGTAGTGCTTTCATGTGGTGATCTCCTAGGGCTTGGTAAGCGCTTTCCTGAGTGGCGGCGGAGATCGTGCTCGGCATTTCGACTGGAAGGTGGACGGTGGCGGCCCGTCGGGGGACGTGACGGGCCGCCGCCCGAGTCTGAACTGGGAGCGTTCCCAGGTCTGTTCGGTAGTGAATCCGAAGTGACCGGCCTACGTCAAGGGCCTGCCCCACAGGTGTGAGGCAGGCCCTTGATCGGTACAGAGGCTCAGGCACGGCCCCGGCGCTTGGTCCACACGTCGTAGGCGACGGCGGCCAGCAGCACGAGGCCCTTGACCAGCATCACCCGCTCGCTGGGCGCGCCGATCAACGACATGCCGTTGTTGATCACGCCCATGATCAGGCCGCCGGTGATCGCGCCGACCACCCGGCCGACGCCGCCCTGCACCGCCGCGCCGCCGATGAACGCCGCCGCGATCGCGTCCAGCTCGAACGCGTTGCCCGCGGTCGGACCGGCCTGGTTGAGGCGGCCGGCGAAGATCACGCCCGCCAGCGCGGACAGCAGGCCCATGTTCACGAACACCCAGAACGTGACCTGCTTGACCTTCACGCCGGACAGCGTCGCGGCCTGGAGGTTGCCGCCGATGGCGTAGATGTGCCGGCCGAACACCGACTTGTTCGCCATCACCGAGTAGCCCAGCGCCAGCACCGCGAGCAGCACGAGCACCCACGGCAGGTTGCGGAACCGGGCCAGCTGCACGACCACGGCCAGCACCACGGCCGCCGCCAGCGCGATCTTCGCCACGAAGATCGGGAACGGGTCCACGACCTGCCCGTAGCTCAGCCGCGCCTTGCGGTTGCGCCACTGGTTGAACGCGAACCCGGCCACCACCGCGACGCCGACCAGCAGGCTGACCAGGTCCGCGCCGCCGAGCGGGCCGAGGCCGACGTTGCCGAGGTAGCCCTCGGTGAAGCCGTTGGCCAGCGTGCGGATCTGGTCCGGGAACGGGCCGATGCCCTGGTTGCCCAGCACCGTCAGCGTCAGCGCCCGGAACACGAGCATGCCCGCCAGCGTCACGATGAACGCCGGGATGCCGAAGAACGCCACCCAGTAGCCCTGCGCCGCGCCGATCACCGCGCCCGAGAGCAGCGTGATGATCACCGCCAGCGGCCACGGCAGTCCCAGCTGGACGGTCAGCACCGCGCAGATCGCGCCGGTCAGCGCGACCACGGACCCGACCGACAGGTCGATGTGCCCGCCGATGATCACCAGGATCATGCCGATCGCCAGGATCAGCACGTACGAGTTCTGGACGATGATGTTGGAGATGTTCTGCGGTGTCAGCAGAGCGCCGTCCGTCAGCACCGTGAACAGCACCACGATCAGGGCGAACGCGATGTAGATGCCGGACTGCCGCAGGTTGAACGTGAACCTGCGCTGCGGCCCGGCCTGGGTCTTCAGCGCCTTGGCCGCGGTTTCGGTGGTCATGAGGTCTGTCCCTGGGTCATGTGGTGCATCAAGCGTTCCTGGGTTGCTTCCGCCCGGTCGAGCTCACCGGTGATGCGGCCCTCGGACAGGGCGTAGACCCGGTCGCACAGGCCGAGCAGCTCCGGCAGCTCGGAGGAGATGACCAGCACCGCGCGGCCCTGGTCGGCCAGGTCGTTGATGATCGAGTAGATCTCGTACTTCGCGCCGACGTCGATGCCGCGGGTCGGCTCGTCGAGGATGAGCACGTCCGGGTCGGTGAACATCCACTTCGCCAGCACGACCTTCTGCTGGTTGCCGCCCGACAGCGACGCGGTCGGGGTGGCGACGCTGGGCGTCTTGATGTTCATCGAGCGCCGGTAGGACTCGGCGACCGAGTGCTCCTCGTTCTCGTTCACCCAGCCGCGCGGCGCCAGCTTGGCCAACCCGGCCGCGGACACGTTGAGCTGGACGTCCTGGATCAGGTTGAGCCCGTAGCGCTTGCGGTCCTCGCTGACGTAGGCCAGGCCGTGGTCGATGGCCTTGCGGACGGTGCGCGTGTCGATCTCGCGGCCGTCCTTGAAGACCTTGCCGGAGATTCCGACGCCGTAGGACCGCCCGAACACGCTCATCGCGAGCTCGGTGCGGCCCGCGCCCATGAGGCCCGCGAGACCGACGATCTCACCGCGCCGCAACGACAGCGTGGCGTTGTCGACCACGACCCGGTCGGGCTGGGACGGGCTGTGCACGGTCCAGCCCTCGATCCGCAGCACCTCGTCCCCGATGTGGGGCGTGCGCGGCGGGAACCGGTGCTCCAGGTCGCGGCCGACCATGCCGGAGATGATCCGGTCCTCGGTCACGTCCTTCGCGGGCAGCGTCTCGATGGTGCGCCCGTCGCGCAGGATCGTGATGCTGTCTGCGATCCTGGTCACCTCGTTGAGCTTGTGCGAGATGATCACCGAGGTGATGCCCTCGTCGCGCAGCCCGTCGAGCAGGTCGAGCAGGTGCGCGGAGTCGTCGTCGTTCAACGCCGCGGTCGGCTCGTCCAGGATCAGCAGCTTCACGTCCTTGGCCAGGGCCTTGGCGATCTCCACCAGCTGCTGCTTGCCGACGCCGAGGTCGTGCACGGGCGTCGTCGGGTTCTCCCGCAGGCCCACGCGGGCGAGCAGGGCGCCCGCCGCGTGGTTGGTGCGGTTCCAGTCGATGAACCCGCGCTTGGCCCGCTCGTTGCCGAGGAACAGGTTCTCCGCGACGGACAGCTGGCCGCACAGCGCCAGCTCCTGGTGGATGATCACGATGCCGCGCCGCTCGCTGTCGCGGACGCCGGCGAACGAGCAGGGCTCGCCCTCGAAGACGATCTCGCCCTCGTACGAACCGTGCGGGTGCACGCCGGAGAGCACCTTCATCAGCGTGGACTTGCCCGCGCCGTTCTCACCGCAGATCGCGTGGATCTCACCGCGCCGCACGGCGAGCGTGACGTCGTGCAGCGCGGTGACCCCGGCGAACCGCTTGGTGATGCCGCGCATCACCAGGATTTCGTCGGACATGGTGTGCAAACCTACTTCAGCTGATCCGCGGTGTAGTAGCCGCTGTCGACGAGCACCTTCTGGTAGTTGCCCTTGTCCACGATCACCGACTCGAGCAGGTACGACGGCACGACCTTCTTGCCGTTGTCGTAGTCCTTCTCGTTGTTGACCTCGGGCTTGCCGCCCTTGAGCACGGCGTCGGCCATCTTCACGGTGGTCGCCGCGAGCTCGCGGGTGTCCTTGTAGATCGTCGAGAACTGCTCGCCCGCGATGATCGACTTCACCGACGCGACCTCGGCGTCCTGGCCCGTGACGATCGGGTACGGGTTGCCGCCGGTGCCGTAGCCGCTGCTCTTGAGCGCGGACAGGATGCCGATGGACAGGCCGTCGTACGGCGACAGCACGCCGTGCACCTGCGCACCGCCGTAGGAGGAGGTCAGCAGGTCTTCCATGCGCTTCTGGGCCGTCGCCGGGTCCCAACGCAGGATGGCGACCGTCTTGAAGTCGGTCTGGCCGCTCTTGACCACCAGCGTGCCCTTGTCGATGTGCGGCTGGAGCACCGACATCGCGCCGTTGAAGAAGAACGTGGCGTTGTTGTCGTCCGGCGAGCCGGCGAACAGCTCCACGTTCAGCGGGCCGGTCGCGGTGCCCGGGGTGCCGTCGGCGTTGAGCACCTTCAGCCCGGTCAGCAGCGACGTCGCCTGCTGCACGCCGACCTTGAAGTTGTCGAAGGTGGCGTAGTAGTCGACGCTGTCGGTGTTGCGCAGCAGCCGGTCGTAGGCGATGACCGGGATGTTGGCGTCCTGCGCCTGCTGCAGCTGCGAGGTGATCGCGGTGCCGTCGATCGAGGCCACGATGAGCAGCTTCGCGCCCTTGGTGATCTGGTTCTCGATCTGGTTGGCCTGCGTCGGGATGTCGTTCTCGGCGTACTGGAGGTCGACCTTGTAGCCCTTCTCCTCCAACGCCTTCTTGATGTTGTCGCCGTCGTGGATCCAGCGCTCCGACGAGCGGGTCGGCATGGTCACGCCGACGAGCGCGCCCTCCGTCGAGCCGGTCTGCTGGTCGACGGACTTCTCCGCCGACCCGCAGGCGGCGAGCATCAGGCCGGCCGCGGTGATGGCGGCGATCCGCGGAAACCTCATTGTTTCTCTCTCTCCCTAGATGTGGTGCTTGGTCCGCGACCGGCCTGCTCGGGGCCGGCCGGTCGCGGGACCGGCTAGCGCAGACCTTGCGCGAGTCGGAAGTACGCCTGGTTCCAGCGCAGGCGGTCGCCGAACGACGCGGTCGTCGTGTCCCGGTCGATGACCACCAGTTCGGTGTTCACCATGGTCGCGAAGTCGCGCAGCGTATCCGAGCCCACGGCCTGCGTCATCACGGTGTGGTGCGGTCCACCCGCGGTCAGCCACGACTCGGCCGACGTGGACAGCGACGGCGCGGGCTTCCACACCGCGCGCGCGACCGGCAGGTTCGGCAGCGGCTCGTCCGGCGGCACGACCTCGACCTCGTTGGCCACCAACCGGAACCGCTCGCCGAGGTCGGCCAGGCCGACGACGACCGCGGGGCCGGCCGCCGCGTCGAACACCAGCCGGACCGGGTCCTCCCGGCCGCCGATGCCGAGCGCGTGCACCTCGCACGAGGGCTGGTCGGCCGCGATGGTCGGGCAGACCTCCAGCATGTGCGCGCCGAGGATCTTCGGCTCGCCCGGTCCGAAGTGGTAGGTGTAGTCCTCCATGAAGGACGTGCCGCGGCCGGTGCCGGCGCCCATCGCCTTGACCGCGGCGAGCAGGGCGGAGGTCTTCCAGTCGCCCTCGCCGCCGAAGCCGTAGCCGTCGGCCATCAGCCGCTGCACGGCCAGGCCCGGCAGCTGCCGCAGCCCGCCGAGGTCCTCGAAGTTCGTGGTGAACGCGCCGAAGCCGCCGTCGGTGAGGAACCGGCGCAACCCGGCCTCGATGCGCGCGCCGTAGCGCAGGGAGTCGTGCCGCTCGGCGCCCTTGTGCAGCTCGGGCGCGAGCCGGTAGGTGTCGGCGTACTCGGCGACCAGGAGGTCGATCTCCTCCTCTTCGACCGCGTCCACCAGTTCGACCAGGTCGTTCACGCCGTAGGTGTTGACCGAGACGCCGAAGCGCAGCTCGGCCTCCACCTTGTCACCCTCGGTCACCGCGACGCCACGCATGTTGTCGCCGAATCGGGCCAGCTTCATCCCGTTCAGGTGGCTGTAGCCGGTGGCGGCGCGCACCCAGCCGTCGATCCGGTCGGCCAGCAGCGGGTCGCTCGCGTGGCCCGCCACGGTCTTGCGCGGCACGCCGATCCTGGTCTGGATGAACCCGAACTCGCGGTCGCCGTGCGCGGCCTGGTTGAGGTTCATGAAGTCCATGTCGATGGTCGACCACGGCAGCGCCTCGTTGAGCTGCGTGTGCAGGTGCAGCAGCGGCTTGCGCAGCGCGTCCAGCCCGGTGATCCACATCTTCGCGGGCGAGAACGTGTGCATCCACGCGATCACGCCGATGCACGACGGGTCGGCGTTCGCCGCGAGCATGACGTCGCGGATGGCGGCGGTGTCGGTCAGCACCGGCTGCCACACCACCTCCGCGGCGATGCGGCCCGACTCGGTGAGCATCCGCTGGATCTGCTGCGACTGCTGGGCGACCTGCTCGAGCGTTTCCGGGCCGTAGAGGTGCTGGCTCCCGGTCAGGAACCAGACCTGCGGCTTCCCAGCAGGCGACATGCGGGGCTCCCCTCGTGGGCTCATTGCCCGTAGACGTTCTGGTAACGGGCGTACAGGCTGTCGATGTGGTGCTGCTCGATCGGCTTGGGCGTGCCGAGCTGGTGTGCGAAGTGGACGGTGCGGGCCACGTCCTCCACCATCACCGCGGCCTTCACCGCCGCACGGGCGTCCTTGCCGATCGTGAACGGGCCGTGGTTGCGCATCAGCACGGCCGGTGACCGGCTGCCGCGCAGGGTCTCCACGATGCCCTGGCCGATCGAGTCGTCGCCGATCAGCGCGAACGGGCCCACCGGGACGTCGCCGCCGAACTCGTCGGCGATCATCGTGAGCACGCACGGGATGGGCTCGCCGCGCGCCGCCCACGCCGTGGCGTACGGGGAGTGCGTGTGCACCACTCCCCCGACCTCGGGCATGTGCCGGTACACGTAGGCGTGCGCGGCGGTGTCCGACGACGGCGAGTAGTCGCCCTCGACCAGGGTGCCGTGCAGGTCGGTGACGACCATGGCCTCGGGGGTCAGCTCGTCGTAGGACACGCCGGACGGCTTGATGACCATCAGGTCCTGGCCGGGCACGCGCGCCGAGATGTTGCCCGCGGTCCAGATCACCAGCTCGTAGCGGGTCAGCTCGCGGTGCAGGTCGGCGACCGTGCGGCGGAGGTCTGCGATGACTGTCACACTCCCACCTCCCCCTTGGCTGTTGCCTGACCCTTTGTGGCCAGGCGACGCGCCTTGAGCCGGTGCATGACCTCGTTCGCGCCGCGGCCGAAGTAGTCGTGCAGCTCCTGGTACTCCACGAACATCCGCTCGTAGGCCTCGACGTTGTCCGGGATCGGCAGGTACGCGCCGCGCTTGATCGAGCCCATCGCCTTGGCGGCCGCGTGGATGTCCTCGTAGGCCTTCGCCGCGACGGCCGCGTGCATGGCCGAGCCCAGCGCGGGGCCCTGCTCGGAGCCGATGACCGACAGCGGCAGGTTCGTCACGTCGGCGTAGATCTGCATCAGCAGCGGGTTGCGCAGCAGGCCGCCCGCGATCACCAGCTCGGTGACCGGGATGCCCGCGTCGGTGTAGGAGTCCACGATGACGCGCGTGCCGTAGGCGGTGGCCTCCAGCAACGCCCGGTAGGTGTCCTCGGCGCGGGTGGCCAGCGTCTGCCCGACGATGACGCCCGACAGCTCGTGGTCGACCAGGACCGAGCGGTTGCCGCTGTGCCAGTCCAGCGCGATCAGGCCGTGCTCGCCGATGCGCTGCTGCGCGGCCAGCTCGGTCAGCAGCTCGTGCACCGAGATCCCGCGCGCCCGCGCCTGCTCGTGGTACTCCGCCGGCACGCCGTGCTCGACGAACCAGGCGAAGATGTCGCCGACGCCGCTCTGCCCGGACTCGTAGCCCCACAGGCCGGGCACGATCCCGCCGTCCACCACGCCGCACATGCCCGGCACGTCGGCCAGCACGTCGGCGTTCATCACGTGGCACGTGGAGGTGCCCATGATCGCGACCATCTGGCCGGGTTCGACGGCCCGCGCGGCGGGCGCGGTCACGTGCGCGTCGACGTTGCCGACGGCCACCGCGATGCCGGGCTTGAGGCCGGTCCACTCGGCGGCCTGCTCGGTGAGGCCGCCCGCCCGGTCGCCGAGCTGGCCGAGCGGGTGCTCCAGCTTGTCGGAGACGAACGTCGCGAAGTCGGGGTTGAGCGCGGAGAGGAAGTCCGCGGACGGGTAGCCGTCCTGGTAGATGCCCTTGTAGCCGGCCGTGCACGCGTTGCGCACGTAGGTGCCGGCGAGCTGCCAGACGATCCAGTCGGCGGCCTCGACCCAGTGGTCCATCGCCGCGTAGACCTCGGGGGCCTCTTCCAGCAGCTGGAGGCCCTTGGCGAACTCCCACTCCGAGGAGATCAGGCCGCCGTAGCGGGGCAGCCAGGCCTCGCCGCGCTGCGCGGCCAGGTGGTTGATCCGGTCGGCCTGCGGCTGGGCCGCGTGGTGCTTCCACAGCTTCACGTACGCGTGCGGGTTGCCCGCGAACTCGGGCAGCTCGTTGAGCGGCGTGCCGTCGGACTTGACCGGGACCATCGTGCACGCGGTGAAGTCGGTGCCGATGCCGATCACGTCGGCCGGGTCGACCCCGGCGTCGGCGATGGCCGCGGGCACCGCGTGCTTGAGCACGTCCACGTAGTCCTGCGGCACCTGCAACGCCCAGTCCGGGGGCAACGCGCGCCCGTCGGGCAGGGCGCGGTCCAGCACGCCGTGCCGGTAGTCGTGCACCGCGGTGCCGAGTTCGAGGCCGTCGCGCACCCGCACGACCACCGCGCGGCCGGACAACGTGCCGAAGTCGACACCCACCACCAATGGATCGCTCGCCATGATGGGCAGTGTTATCGCTAACATTCGCGACGTCAAGACCTGCCCGCAACGTGGTCTTAAAGAGTTGGTGAGCGTGCACAAAACCCGGTGTTCAGCGGGGTGCGCCACCGACCGCGGTCACACCGTCAGCCTAGGCGTGTTCGGGCCGCGTGCGGGACCGCAGATGCGCGGAGACCGGACGAAATAGTTGCGGGCCCGGCCCGACCGCACCAGAGGACGCCCGGCACGACCCACCGCGGGGGTCGCGGAACCGTATCCGGCCCGCCGAGCCGCCACCCGACCGGCACCCGGACCACCGCACCGCGCCGTGCCCACACCCCCACACCACGCCCACGACGCCACCCACACCCACAGCCACACCGGCACCGGCACCGGCACCGGCACCGGCACCGGCACCGGCACCGGCACTGTGCCCCACACCACTCGCGTGTCGAACGCTCTGGCCCCCGAGCTCACCGTTCCGAACGTCGAACTCGGGGTCCTGGAGGTTCGAGACGGTGGGCCTGAGCGTTCGACACGCGGGGTTCACTGCACGGGAGGCGCGACGCTGTCCCGCTTCACCAGCGCCGGCGGGACGTTGCGCTGCGGCGCGCCCACCTCGCCGTCGGCCACCTGCGCCAGCAGCAGCTCCAGCGTCTCCTTGGCGACCGCGTGGAAGTCCGGCCGGATGGTCGTCAGCGGCGGGATGAAGTAGGCCGCCTCCGGCACGTCGTCGAACCCCACGATGCTCACGTCGTGCGGCACCCGGCGGCCGCGCTCGCTCATCGCGCGCAGGATGCCGAGCGCCAGGTGGTCGTTCGCCGCGAAGATCGCGGTGACCTCCGGCATGCGGGCCAGCATCTGGCCCGCCCGGTAGCCCGAGGCCGCGCTCCAGTCCGCCGGCACGACCGGCGGCACCTCCAGGCCCGCCGTCTCCAGCGCCGACCGCCAACCCCTTATGCGACCGAGGCTGTCGAACCAGTCCGACGGCCCCGAGACGTGCCACACCGTGCGGTGGCCCGCCTCCAGCAGGTGCGTGGTCGCCGCGAAGGCGCCCGCCGCCTGGTCGACCGTGACGAGCGGTGTGGAGCGCTCCGGGTCGCCGTCCACCGTGACCAGCGGGATGCCGGCGGACACGTCGCCGACCGCGTCGTTGGCCGACGCGGTCGGCGCGATGACCACTATCCCGGCGACCCGCTGGTCGCGGTGGCGTTCCACGGCGTCGGAGATGGAGTTGCGGTCCAGGACGTTGACCCGGCCCACGCTCACCGCGAACCCCGCCTCGGCCGCCGCCGCCTCGAACGCGGCGAGCAGCGACGCGGGGCCGTAGAGCGTCGAGTTCTGCGCCACCACCCCGATCAGCTGCGACCGGCCGGTGACCAGCGCCCTGGCCGCCTTGTTGGGCCGATAGCCCAGCTCCGCGATGGCCGCGCGCACCCGCAGCCGGGTCTGCTCCCGGACGTTGGGGTGCCCGTTCAGCACCCTCGACACCGTCTGGTGCGAGACCCCGGCGAGCCGGGCGACATCCGTCATCGCGGGATCGCGCGAGGTCCTGTGCTCCACTAGCGCCCCATCTCCCCTGTCGACATTGCAGCCTTCGTACTCGATGTTAGCGATAACACGCCTGGTCCACCGTGAAGGTGCTCACGGTCCATTGTCCATCAGAGACCGTTCCCACCAGCGCAGGGACACGTCAGCTCACCCGGAAGGTCGCACCTTCCCGGGCCGGGAGGCGCTCCCGTCGCGGAGGTTCCGGGCGGCGTGATCAACGGCGGTCCTTGATGCGGAGGAAGGTGACCGAGTTCGGCGGGAACGTGTGGGTGAAGGAGTTCGACACCCGCACCTGCGTCCGCTTGGCCTTGACCGGCTGGGCGAACTCGGTGTTCACGTCGTCGGGCAGGCCCTCCAGCACGGTCGCCCTCGCGATCGGCGCCACCCGCGTGCCCCGGCCGAGGTCGATCTTCGTGCGGGCGGGCTCCGACCGCGCGTTGACGACCTTGACGATCAGCTCGCCGGTCGCCTCGTCGCGCGTGACCACCTGGCGGAACGGCTCCGGGTTCTTGGTGGCCTCGTCGGTGAACTCCGCCCACAGCACGTCGTCGACGAACAGCTTCACCGTCCGGTCGCGGACCTCGACCCGCAGGTCGTAGGTGCGACCGGTCTCGATCGTGGTGCCGTCGGCGTGGAACACGCGCGAGGAGTTGCCGCCGTCGACCGCGGAGCGGGTGTTGTTCCAGCCGCCCAGGTTCCACCAGAACGGGTTGCCCGTGCCGTTGACCGCGAACGGGATCAGGAAGCCCTCGCTGCCGGACAGCTTGGTGGCCTTCACGCTGAACGTGAAGTCGGTCCAGGTCGGGTCGCCCGCCGTCACCAGGGGGTTGGTCGCGGCGGTGTCGGACTGCACGAAACGCCCGTCCACCACGTCCCAGTCGCCGGCGCCGTTGCCCGTCCAGTTGCCCCGGTCGACGGAGAAGTCGTCGGCGAACAGCTCGCGGCCGTCGGCGGAGGTGACCTTCACGTCGTCGTAGGCCACGGAGGTGGCCCAGGACGACAGGGCGACGGCCCCGGTGATCGGCGTCGGGCTCCACGGCGTGCCGGAGGCCGTGCTCTTCACGACGTGGTCGCCCACGTTGGTCATGAACAGCTTCTGCACCTCGTACGAGGTCGAGCCCCACGAGGCGTGGTTGTTGAACCAGATCATGTCCGGCCGCCACTGCACGTAGTCCTCGTTGGAGAGCAGCGGCGCGTAGGAGGCGAGCTTGACCACGTCGGCGTTGCGCTCCAGGCCGGTCATGAACGCGGCCTCGGCCAGCGCGTTGAAGTACCGGTTGTCCTGCGAGGCGTACTCGCCGAGGAACACCTTCGGCCCGTTGCGGTCGTAGCCGTCGTACCGGTCGTTGTTCTCCAGGAACCAGCTCGGGCTGTTGTAGTAGTGCTCGTCGACCATGTCGACGCCCGCGTCGCGGTTGAGCTGCCACAACCGGTCGAAGTTGGCGCCGGCGTCGTCCGGGCCGGAGTTGCTGACGATGGTGATGTCCGGGTACTCGGCCTCGATGGCGGCGCGGAACCGCGTGAACCGGCTGAAGAACTCGTCGGCCAGGTTCTCCTCGTTGCCCACGGCCAGGTGGGTGAGCCCGAACGGCTTCGGGTGGCCCATCTCGGCCCGCTTGCGGCCCCACGTGGAGTCGGCCGGGCCGTTGGCGAACTCGATCAGGTCCAGGGTGTCCTGGATGTGCCGTGCCAGCAACGCGGGGTCGTCGGTGGCGCGGTTCTGGCCGCAGCCGGTGACCAGGGCGGGCACCACGGGCAGCGGCATGGCGCCGATGTCCTCGGCGAACTGGAAGTACTCGTAGTAGCCGAGGCCGTAGGACTGGTTGTAGCCCCAGAAGTTCCAGTTGGTGGCGCGCTGCTCGACCGGGCCGATGGTGTCCTTCCACTGGAAGGAGCGGCGGCGCTCGAAGTTCGGCGCCTCGTAGGCGTGGTGGCTGCCGGTGTTCACCAGGCACCCGCCGGGGAAGCGGACGAAGCCCGGTTCGAGGGCGGCGATCTTCTCCGCCAGATCCTTGCGCAGGCCGTGGCCCTTGAAGGTGTCCCGCGGGAACAGCGAGACCATGTCCAGCCGCAGGGTGCCCGTGCCGCCCGCGTCCAGCAGCAACCGGCCGGCGGTGGAGGACTCGCGCGCGGTGAACGTGCCGGTGTACTTGGTCCAGCCGTCACCGGTGACCCGGACCGCCAGCGGCGGCGCCAGGTCCTCGCCCGCCGGGTCGGTGAGGCCCACGTGCACCGGCGTGCCGCCGGGCTGGTCCGTGCGGGCCCAGGCGGAGAAGTCGTAGCGCTTGCCCTCCTGCACGTTGACGCCCGTGTTGTACCCGGAGTTGACCACCCCGGCAGGCAGGCCGAGGCGCAGGTGGTTGCGGTTGCGCTCGTTGAGGCGGGCGTCGTCGTCGACCACCTCGACCGTGCCGCCGGTCGGCGCCCACCCGGTGAGCGGCGTGTAGGCGGCGTTGTCGGCGGTGCTGTACTCGAACGACCTGTTCTGCACCAGCTCGGCGTACAGGCCGCCGTCGGCGGCGCGGTTGATGTCCTCGAAGAAGACGCCGTACATGGTGTCGTCGATCGTCGCGCCCCTGGCGGCGGGGTCGATGGTGAGCGTGTAGTCGGAGTCGGCGGCCGAGCCCGAGCCGGGCACGGCGATGAGCAGGCTCGCGGCGACCACCGCGGCCATCACAACGCGGGACATGCGTCCTCCAGTGCTCCTGTGCGGGGTCAGGGGAAGGCGGCGCGGACGCGGTCGAGCTCGGCCTTGGTCACGGGCAGCACGGTGCCGTGGCGGGGACGGCTGGGCAGCTGGTAGTCCGTGGCGAGGGTCCACTTGCCCGACGCGAGGTCCGTGGTCTCGAACGGCACGTAGCCGCGGCCGCCGAACTCGTCGATGAACAGGTACCAGCGGTCCTCGGTGTTGGACTTGAAGACCGTCGGCCCCTCGCCCTGGTTGATCGAGCCCTTGCCGATGCAGTCGGCGACGAAGTCGTACGACGTGTCCCGCAGCTGCGCGGACTTCTCGGCGAGGATGAACTTGCTGCACGGCGTGGTCGACGTGTTGTTCCGCTCGTCCTTGGTGAACCGGTAGTACTCGTCGCCGTGCTTGATCACGGTCGAGTCGATGACCGAGTAGCCCGGGTCGACCCAGACCTGCGGCTCGCTGAACGTGCGGAAGTCGCGCGTGGTCGCGTACAGCATCTTGTTGTAGGTGTTGCCGGTGTGCTCGGGGTCGTTCTCGGCGTAGAGCTTCGAGGCCCAGAACACCACGTACGCGCCGATCGACTCGTCGTAGTACGCCTCGGGCGCCCACGTGTTGCCCGCCGTCTCGGGCGAGACCCGCACGTGGCGCTGCTGACCCCAGTTGACCAGGTCGGTCGACTCCCAGACCTCGATGTGGCGGCTGCCCTTGCGCTGCACCAGGTCCCAGTTGCCGTTGCCGTGGATCTTCAGGTCGGTGGCGATGAGGTAGAACTTGTCGCCCTCGGGCGAGCGGATGATGAACGGGTCGCGCACGCCCTTGTCGCCCAGCGAGGAGGTCAGCACGGGCTTGCCCTGGTTCAGCTCGTCCCACTCGAGCGCGTCGTTGCCGCGGCTCGCGGCGAGGTAGACCTGCTCGCCGGTGGCCGAGCCCTCGCCGGTGAAGTAGCCGAACAGGTAGCCCTCGTAGTCCTGCCGCTCGGGCAGCGGCGTCACGGTGACCTTGAACTTCTTGCGGGTGGTCTCCTCGCCCGCGCGGATCTCCGCGGTGAGCTGCACCTTCACCGGCTTCTCGCCGAACGCGGGCCGGGTGACCTCGCCGGTGGTCGTGATGATCCCGGGCTTGTTGCTCTTCCACGTGATCGAGGTGCCGTGCAGGCCGGTCGTCGGCAGGGTGATGTTGCCCCGGATGTCGTCCTCGTCCCACACGACGAGCGCGGCGTCGGCCTCGGCGACCTTCTCGTCGTCGGTCAGCTGCGGGCGCACGGTGACCTGGAAGTCGCGGGTCTGCCCGAACGCGGTCGCGGTGAGCGTCACGGTCGCGGGCTCGCCACCGGGTGCGGGACGGGTCACGACACCGGTCGTGGAGACGACCGCGGGGTCGCTGGACCGCCAGGTGACCGTCGAGCCGTACGGGCCGGTGGTCGGCAGGGTCAGGTCCGCGGTGACGGCGGTGGTGTCGCCGAGGTCGATGGCGGCCAGGTCGCGCCTCCCGCGCTCGTCGTCCGGCACGAAGCCCAGGTCGTGCGCCTCGGCCGCGGTGAGCGCGCGGTCGTAGAGGCGGAAGTCGCGGACCGCGCCCTTCAGGTGGCGGTCGCCGCTGTAGACCGAGCGGCCGAGGTAGTTCGCGGTGGTCGTGCCGCCGCCGATCATCGCCGGGGTGATCGTGACGCCGGTCTTGCGCGCGACCTCGACGCCGTCCTCGTACAGCACGGCGGTGCCGCCGGCGAGCGTGTAGGTAAGCGTTTTCCAGACACCCCTGGCGAGGTTGCGGCCCGCCGTCGCGGTCTGCTCCGTCGACCAGTTGCCCGTGGCGATGGACGTCCGGTAGGCGTTGCCGGTGGTGAACAGGTAGCCGTTACCCGCCGTGCCCGAGGAGTTACCCAGGCCGTAGATGAAGTAAGGGGTGGCCTGGTCCGGCGCGATCCGCACCTGGAGCGAGACGCTGACCTCGGTCAGACCGCGCAGCACGTTGTCGGGCAGCTTCACGTGGCCGTTGACGCCGCCCAACTGAAGGCCTTCAGGACCGCCGGGGGTGGCGTCGCCGATAACGGTTGCGTTGCGACCTCCACCCGAGGTGTCGGCCACGACGGCGCCGTCGGTTTCGGTGAGGGGGTAGTGGAGGACGAGGCCGTCGGCGGCGGATGCCGGCGGAGCGCTCAACGCCGCCGCGGCCACCGTCGCGACCAGGGCCGCGACGAGAGTGCGTGGACGATGACGAAGGGTGACCATTTGGGGAGTCGCTCTCGTCTTGCGCGCGGCACGAGGCCGCGGATGAACAGGGCATCCGGGTGTCGCGGTGTGTTGGGTCACAAAAGTGAGCGCTAACATACGACCGGCCTAACAAACGTGTCAAGGATGCGAAGTTGACGTTTCCGGGGGGTTGACGGGCCGATTGTGAGCGTTCACTCTTGTGCCCCAGGTGACCACCGTCACGCGGTTCGCCGATCCCGTCAGTGTCTCGGGTTCACACGGAGGAAGACCAGTGTTGAAGAAGATCACGACCGCCGCCGCCGCGGTCCTGTTGGCCGCGTTGACCGCGTGCGGGTCCGGCGGGTCCGGGGACGCGGGGTCGACCGGCAAGGCCAACGACGACGGCAAGATCACGATGGGCTTCGCCCAGGTCGGCGCCGAGAGCGGCTGGCGCACCGCCAACACCAAGTCGATCCAGGAAGAGGCCGCGGCCGCCGGGATCGAGCTGAAGTTCTCCGACGCGCAGCAGAAGCAGGAGAACCAGATCAAGGCCATCCGGTCCTACATCCAGCAGAAGGTGGACGTCATCGCCTTCAGCCCGGTGGTGGAGACCGGCTGGGACGCGGTGCTGCTGGAGGCCAAGCGCGCCAACATCCCGGTCATCCTGACCGACCGCGCGGTCGACTCCGACGACACGTCGCTGTACAAGACGTTCCTCGGCTCCGACTTCGTGGAAGAGGGCAAGAAGGCCGGCGAGTGGCTGAAGGCCAACGCCGCGGGCGCGAAGAACGTCGTGGAGCTGCAGGGCACGACGGGCGCGGCGCCGGCGATCGACCGCAAGAAGGGCTTCGAGGACGCCATCGCGGGCACGGACCTGAAGGTCGTGGCCACGCAGACCGGTGACTTCACGCGGTCGGGCGGCAAGCAGGTCATGGAGGCGTTCCTGAAGTCGGTGCCGCAGATCGACGTGGTCTACGCGCACAACGACGACATGGGCCTGGGCGCCATCGAGGCGATCAAGGCCGCGGGCAAGGTGCCGGGCAAGGACATCAAGATCATCACCGTGGACGCGGTGAAGGACGGCATGACCGCGCTGGCCGCTGGTGAGATCAACTTCATCGTCGAGTGCAACCCGCTGCTCGGCAAGCAGCTGATGGAGCTGGCGAAGAAGGTCGTCGCGGGCGAGGAGGTGCCGCCGCGGGTCGTCACCGAGGAGGGCACGTTCACCGTCGAGCAGGCGAAGACCGAGCTGCCCAACCGCAAGTACTGATCCGAAGCCGCGGCCCCCGCCACCCTCCGGGTGTGGTGGCGGGGGCCGCTCCCGTCGTTTTCGTGTGAGGGTCTTGTCGTGAGGTTCTTGTGGTGAGGGTCCGCGTGAGGGGAGTTGTCCGGTGACCGAGCCGGTCGTCGACATGCGGGGCATCTCGGTGGAGTTCCCCGGAGTGAAAGCCCTGCAAGAGGTGGATTTCCGGCTGTTCCCCGGCGAGGTCCACGCGCTGATGGGTGAGAACGGAGCGGGCAAGTCGACGCTGATCAAGGCGTTGACGGGCGTGCACGCGCTCGCGGCGGGCGAGGTCCGCTACGCGGGCGAGCCGGTGTCGTTCCACGCTCCCGCGCAGGCGCAGGCCGCCGGGATCAGCACGGTGTACCAAGAGGTCAACCTGTGCGGGAACCTCACCGTGGCGGAGAACATCCTGCTCGGGCGCGAACCGCGCAAGTTCGGCCGCATCGACGGCAAGGCGATGCGCGCCCGCGCCGCCGAGCTGCTGGCGCGCATCGGGCTGCACATCGACCCGGGCTCGGCGCTGGAGAGCCACCCGATCGCCGTGCAGCAGCTCGTCGCGATCGCGCGGGCCGTGGCGGTGGACGCGCGGGTGCTGGTGCTGGACGAGCCGACGTCGAGCCTGGACGCGGACGAGGTCGCGGAGCTGTTCCGGATCATCCGGGTGCTGCGCGACGAGGGTGTCGCGGTGCTGTTCGTGACGCACTTCCTGGAGCAGGTCTACGAGATCTCCGACCGGATGACGGTGCTGCGCAACGGCCGCCTGGTCGGCGAGCACATGACCGCCTCGCTGAGCCGCATCGACCTGGTGTCGGCGATGCTCGGCCGCGAGATGGGCGTGCTTGAGGAGATCGAGCGCCGCTCGGGCACGCCGGGCCAGGCGTTCCTGGTGGCCGAGGGCGTCGGGCGCAAGGGTTCCGTCGCGCCGTTCGACCTGGAGGTCAGGTCGGGCGAGGTGGTCGGGCTGGCCGGGCTGCTCGGCTCGGGCCGCACGGAGGTGGCGCGGCTGCTGTTCGGCGCGGACAAGGCCGACTCGGGCCGGGTCCTGGTGAACGGCAAGCCGCTGAAGCTGACCGGGCCGAGGGCCGCGATCGAGGCCGGCATCGCGTTCTCCTCGGAGGACCGCAAGGCCGAGGGCATCGTGGCCGACCTGAGCGTGCGCGACAACCTGATCCTGGCGATGCAGGCCGCGCGCGGCTGGGCCCGGCCGGTGCCGCGCAAGCTGGCCGACGAGCTGGTCGCCAAGTACATCGAGCTGCTCGACATCCGGCCCGCCGACCCCGACCGCGCGGTCGGCAACCTGTCGGGCGGCAACCAGCAGAAGGTGCTGCTGGCCCGGTGGCTGGTGACCGAGCCGAAGCTGCTGATCCTGGACGAGCCGACGCGCGGCATCGACGTCGGCGCGAAGGCGCAGATCCAGAAGGTCGTCGCGGACCTGGCCGCGGAGGGCATGGCCGTGCTGTTCATCTCCGCCGAGTTGGAGGAGGTGGTGCGCGTGTCCGACCGCGTGGTGGTGATGCGCGACCGGCACAAGGTGGCCGAGTTGGACGGCGAGGTGGGCGTGGACGACGTGATGGAGCTCATCGCGGGCGGCGGCGACCACGGCGTGGACGCGGATGTGCGGAAGGCGGTGGCGTCGTGAAGAACCGACTGCTCTGGCCGGTGCTGGCACTGGTCGCGCTGCTGGTGCTGAACGTGGTGGTGACGCCGTCGTTCTTCTCCCTGCGGCTGCAGGACGGGCACCTGTACGGCAGCCTGATCGACATCCTGCGCAACGGCGCGCCGACGCTGCTGATCGCGTTGGGCATGACGCTGGTGATCGCGACCCGCGGCATCGACCTGTCGGTGGGCGCGGTGGCGGCGATCGCGGGCGCGGTGACGTGCACGTACATCGCCTCGGGCGGTGACGCGTGGACCGGCATGGGGCTGGCGCTGGTGCTGTGCGGCGTGCTGGGGCTGTGGAACGGGTTCCTGGTGTCGGTGCTGGGCATCCAGCCGATCATCGCCACGCTGGTGCTGATGACGGCCGGTCGCGGCATCGCGATGCTGATCACCGAGGGCCAGATCGTCACCGTCGACTCGCCGACCTTCCGCGAGGTGGGCGCGGGGTTCGTGGTGCTGCCGATCGCGATCCTGATCAGCCTGGCGGTGCTGGGCCTGGTCGCGCTGGTGACCCGGCGCACGGCGCTGGGGCTGCTGATCGAGTCGGTCGGGGTGAACCCGTCGGCGTCGCGGCTGGCCGGCGTGCGCGCGCGCACGATCATCTGGACGGTGTACGTGTTCGCGGCGCTGTGCGCGGCCGTGGCCGGGTTGATGATCAGCTCGAACGTGAGCGCGGCGGACGCCAACAACGCCGGCTTGTGGATCGAGATGGACGCGATCCTGGCCGTCGTCATCGGCGGCACGTCGCTGGCCGGCGGTCGGTACTCGTT
The DNA here is from genome assembly GCF_040656635.1 of Actinosynnema sp. NPDC049800. Taxonomy (NCBI): domain Bacteria; kingdom Bacillati; phylum Actinomycetota; class Actinomycetes; order Pseudonocardiales; family Pseudonocardiaceae; genus Actinosynnema; species Actinosynnema sp. NPDC049800. The sequence continues at coordinate 23,881 of NZ_JBFAMT010000078.1, forward strand.
GACCGGCACGCTGCTCGGCGCGTTGATCATCCAGACGTTGACCACGACGGTCTACACCATCGGCATCGCGCCGGAGATCACGCTGGTCTTCAAGGCGGTCGTGGTGATCGCGGTGTGCCTGGTGCAGGCGCCGGTCCGGATTCGGGTTCGTGGGGTTCGTGGGAAGCAAGGGGTGCCCGCGTGAAGCAGCAGACAGTGGTCGTGGAGCCGGAGGTCGCCGCGCCGGGCGCGCCCGGTCGGTCCCGTGGGCGCGTGAACGTGCCGAAGCGGTTCCTGCCGGTGATCGCGACGTTCGTGGTGTTCGTGGCGACGTTCGGCGTCGGCTCGGTGCGGTACGAGGGGTTCGCGTCCGGGCAGGTGATGGCGAACCTGTTCATCGACAACGCGTTCCTGATCGTGCTCGCGGTCGGGATGACGTTCGTGATCCTGACCGGCGGCATCGACCTGTCGGTCGGGTCGGTGGTGGCGTTGTCCACGATGATCGCGGCGGCGGCGTTGCAGGCCGGGTGGCCGGTGTGGCTGGTGGTGCTCACGGTGCTCGCGGCCGGTTCCGGGCTGGGGCTGGCGATGGGCTGGGTGATCCACCGGTTCGGCGTGCAGCCGTTCATCGTGACGCTGGCGGGCATGTTCCTGGCCCGCGGGCTGTGCTTCGTGATCAGCGTGGAGTCGGTGTCGATCAAGGATCCGACGTTCCGCGACCTGGCCACGGGGTCGATCGAGCTGCCGGGCGGGGTGACCATCACCTACGGGGTGGTGATCGCGCTGGTGGCGGTGCTGGCGGCGGTGTACGTGCTGCACCTGACGCGGTTCGGGCGCACGGTGTACGCGGTGGGCGGCAGCGAGTCGTCCGCGCGGCTGATGGGCCTGGCGACCACGCGGGTGAAGATCGGCGTGTACGTGATCAGCGGGTTCTGCTCGGCGTTGGGCGGGTTGCTGTTCAGCCTCTACATGCTCTCCGGCTACAGCCTGCACGCGGTGGGCATGGAGCTGGACGCGATCGCGGCGGTCGTGGTCGGCGGCAGCCTGCTGTCCGGCGGCGTCGGGTTCGTGATCGGGTCGGTGGTCGGCGTGCTGGTGCTGGGCACGATCCAGACGCTGATCTCGTTCGAGGGCACGCTGTCGTCGTGGTGGACGAAGATCGTGATCGGTGCGCTGCTGCTGGCGTTCATCGCCCTGCAGCGGATCATCGTGCGGCGGACCTAGGTCCGCCGCACGTTCGGCGCGCAGGGCCCGGGGGCCGGGACAGCGCGGGGCGGGGCGTCGCGGGGGGCGGGGGGGTGGGCTGGGCGCACGCCCCGTGGTAGGCGGCGTGCCACGTGCGCGGGTGGTTCTCGCCCTGCACGCCGGTCATCTCCGCCAGCACGGCGCGCAGCTCGTCGACCGCCTCGTCGCGTCGTCCGGCGCGGTGCAGGAGGTGGGCGCGTTGTTGCCGGATCCGCAGCGTGCGGGGGTGGTCGGGGCCGAAGACCCGCTCCACCGCGTGGCGCAGGGCGGTCAGGTCGTCCAGGGCGCCCGGGTCGCCCGCCACGCCCTGCCAGAACACCAGGTTGGACCGGTAGGTGAGGGTGGTCGGGTGGCCTTCGCCCAGGGCCCGCTCGGCGTCGGCGGCAGCGGTGTGGAACTCGGTGATCGCCCGGGTCAGGTCGCCCGCCTCGGCACGCCAGTAGGCGAGGTTGTGCCGGGCGATGAACGTGTCGTGGTGCGCGGGTCCGGCCACCTCCGCCAAGCCGTCCACGGCTTGCTGGTACGTGGCCACGGCGAGCCGGGCGTCGCCGGTCTCGCCGATCCACCTGCCCAGGCCGAGCATCGCGCGCAACGTCCGCTGGTGCCTCGGGCCCAGTTCCTCGCGCAGCACCGCGACGAGGTGGCTCGCCGCGTCACGGGCTCCGGCGAGGTCGCCCGAAAGCCCCAGGCACAGCGCCCGGTCGTCCTCGGCGGCCACCACGAGCGGGTGGGCGGCGGGCAGGTCGCAGGACTCGACCAGGGACGTCAGCTCGGCCAGCGCGGTCTCGATCAGGCCCGTCTCCAGGCGGTACGAGGCCTGGTGGAAGCGGGCCCACAGGGTGTCCTCGGCGGTGGGGCCGAGCTCCCGTTCGGCGGTGGCGCGGATCTCGCCGAAGTGGGCCAGGGCGGTCGTCGCGTCGCCGAGGTCGCCGATCGCCTTGGCCACCTGGGTGCGCAGGACGACCACGTCGCGCGGGTCGGTCGCGCGGGCCAGGAGCTCCGTCGCGACGTCGCGCGCCGCGGCGAGCCTGCCGATCTCGGCGAGGTGGCGGCCGAGCCGGCGCAGGACGGGGTGCATGCCGCCGTCCCACAGGTGCTCCCCCGCGACCGACCGCAGCACCTCGGCGTTGCGGTACAGCGCCGCGGCGGTGTCGGCGTCGGCGGTGGACCACTCGCGCTCGATCGCGTCGGCCGCGGTCACGGCGACCGGCGCCAGGTCCGGCACCAGGTCGCGCGCGGCGCGCTGGACGAGCGCGTGCGCCTCGACCCGGCCGTGGTGGGTGACGAGGTTGAGCCGGTGCAGCGCGCGCAGCGCGGCCAGGTTGCGGCCGCCGTCGAGCAGCACGGCCTCGGGGATGCCGTCCGGCGCGAGGACCGAGATCAGGCCGAGCAGGTCCACCGCGGCGGCGGCCAGGGACTGCGCCCGTTCCACCGCCAGCCGCACGGTGCCCGCGACGGTGTCGTGGTGCTCGTCGGCGGGTGAGGTCAGCGGGAACAGGTCGGCGACGCGCTGCCGCCGGTCGGCCAGCAGGGCCAGGTAGGCGGGCACGTCGGTGCCGCTGTCGATGAGGAACGCGGCGGCCTGCGAGAGGGCGAGCGGGAAGCGGCCGAGGGCGTCGGCGAGGGCGGCCAGGTGCTCCCGGTCGTGCCTCGGGTCGACGGCGAGGCGGGCGGAGAGGTAGGCGGTGGCCTCGTCCGGGTCGAACATGCCGACGGCGATCACCCGCGCGTCCGGTCGCAGGAGGGACGCGTCGCGGCGCTGCGTGGTGACCAGGCTCCGGCCCGCGTCGCCGGCGGGCCACAGGCCGGCCAGCTCCGCCGGGTCGTCCACGTCGTCGAGCACCACCAGCCACGACGTGGTGGTGGACCGCAGCCAGGCGAGGAAGAGGTCGGCTTGCGCCTCGTCGTCGGCGCCCGCGGCGGACTTGAGCGCACGCCAGGCGCGCGCGTAGCCGGCGAGCACCGACTGCCTGGTCCGGGCGCCGACCCAGACCAGCACGTCGGCGCGGGCGCGGTGGAACGCGGCGGTGGCCAGTTGCGACTTGCCCACGCCACCGGGACCGGTGAGGAGGACCTGGCGGACGTCCCCCTCCCGTAACGCGGCGTCGATCGCGTCGGCCAGCTCGGCGCGGTCGCGCAACGCCGCCGCGTCGCTCGGCGGCCGTCCCACCACCACGCGCCCGGACTTGGGCGTGGCCCGGCGGTCCTGGTGGGCGGCGCGCCACAGCTCGCGCAGGTCGTTGAGCTTCGGCACGCCGCCGGTCGCGAGGGCGACCGCCAGCACGCCGTCGAAGTCGCGGGGCACGGACTGGCCGCCGACCCACTCGCCCAACCGCCGGGCGTTCACCGCCACCCGTCGCCCGGATGGCAGCACGACCGCGCTGGCGCGCCGGGCCACCGCCTCGTCGGACAGGTCGGGCAACCGTCCCCGCAACCGCGCCAGCGCCTGCGCGAACGCCGCTTTCGGGTCGCTCACCGCCACCTCCCCAGATGATCACCAGTCTAGATCCCCGCAACGGCCCGGAACGGGGTGGCGGCGTGCGTGAACGCCGTGGATGAACGCCGTGGCGCCACGGGAGCACACCCCCGACACCCAGCCGGTGGTGACCGAACACCCCCGACCCGCGCCAAGGGCCGCCATCGGCGTGCCAACCGGGTTCGTACGGATGGCCTACTCGGGCGTCTGACCGTTGACTTTCCCGCCGGGGCTCTGCAACGCTGCGATCCGGTTACGCAAGAAATCGACAAGTATGCGGAACTTTCTGACAAGCGCCCGGAACTGCCCTAAGAGAAGGGCCAGCACGACCATGTCAACGACGACACGCGCCCGTTCGCGCCTTGCCGCCTCACTGCTCGCACTGAGCCTCACCGCGTTCGCCCTGAGCACCCCTGCCGCTCAGGCCGAACCGTCGGCCGGGGTGCTCGACCTCGGCAGACCGACCCGCATCGACCAGGTCCGACTGTCCTTGCCGGACGACGACACCACGTTCTCCGTCCAGACCAGCCTCGACGGCAAGGGGTTCGCCACCCTCGTGCCGTCCGCGCCGCGCCGGGGCGAGGAGCAGGCGTTCGAGTTCGACCCCACGCTGGTGCGCTACGTGCGCGTGGACGGCGCGCAGGTCCGCGACATCGATGTCCGCCAGGCCGCCGACGTCACCGCCAAGCTCGCCGCCACGTACAGCGCGAGCAGCCACAACGACGTCTACCAGGCGTCCAACGCCGGTGACGGCAACCAGGCCACCTACTGGGAGAGCGCCAACAACGCGTTCCCGCAGTGGCTGCGGGCCGACCTCGGCGCGGCGGTCAAGGTCGACCGGGTCGTGCTCAAGCTGCCGACGGCGGGGTGGGGCGCGCGCACCCAGACGCTGGCCGTGCAGCACAGCACCGACGGCCAGAACTTCGGCGACCTCGTCCCGTCGGCGCAGCACGCGTTCAACCCCACCTCGAACAACACGGTGACGATCCAGTTCACCGCGACCACCACGCGGTTCGTGCGGCTGCTGATCACCGGCAATACCGCGTGGCCCGCCGGTCAGGTCTCGGAGTTCGAGCTGCACGGCCCGACCACCGGCGACACGCAGGCGCCGTCCGCGCCGACGAACCTCGCCTACACCTCGCCGCAGTCCGGGCAGATCAGGCTGACCTGGTCGGCCTCCACCGACAACACCGGCGTCACCGGCTACGACGTCTACGCCAACGGCGCGCTGCGCACGAGCCTGGCGGGCACGGTGCTGACCTACACCGACTCCCAGCCGGACGGCGTCGCGGTCACCTACCACGTGATCGCCAAGGACGCGGCGGGCAACCAGTCGCCGCCGAGCGGCTCCGTCACCCGGCCCGGCTCCCCCGGCTCCGGCGCGAACCTGGCCAAGGGCAGGCCGATCACGGCTTCCTCGCACGTGTTCGACTTCGTGGCCGCGAACGCCAACGACGACGACGTGAACACCTACTGGGAAGGCGCGACCTACCCGACCACGCTGACCACCCAGCTCGGCTCGAACTCCGACCTCAGCTCGGTCGTGCTGAAGCTCAACCCCGCCTCGGCCTGGGGCACCCGCACGCAGAACGTCCAGGTGCTGGGCCGTGAGCAGAGCGCCTCGGGCTTCACGAACCTGGTGTCCGCGCGCGACTACGTGTTCAACCCGGCCTCCGGCAACACGGTCACCATCCCGCTGTCCGCACGGGTCGCGGACGTGCAGCTGCGCGTCACGTCCAACACCGGCGCGCCCGGCGGCCAGGTCGCCGAGTTCCAGGTGTTCGGCGTGGCCGCGCCCAACCCGGACCTGACGGTGAGCGCGACGTCGTTCACCCCGACGAGCCCGGTCGAGACGAACCCGATCACGCTGTCGGCGACCGTGCGCAACGCGGGCACGGCGGCGTCCGGCGCGACCGACGTGACGTTCTTCCTCGGCACCGACGCCGTCGGCACGGCCCAGGTCGGCGCCCTCGCGGCGGGCGCGTCGGCGACCGTCACCGCGAACATCGGCCCGCGCGGCTCCGGGTCCTACTCCTACACCGCGAAGGTCGACGAGACGAAGAAGGTCGTCGAGCAGAACGAGGCCAACAACGCCCTGCTGCACCCGAGCGCCCTGGTCGTCACGCCCGTGCCCAGCTCGGACCTGGTCGGCGCGCTGAGCTTCTCGCCGAACAACCCGGCCAACGGCCAGAACACCACCTTCACCGTCGTGCTGCGCAACGAGGGCTCGATCGCCACCGCGAGCGGCGCGCACGGCGTCACGCTCACGCTCCTCAACGCCACCACGGGCGCGACCGTGCGCACGTTCACCGGCAGCCACACCGGCGCGATCCAGCCGGGCCAGTCGGCCGCGCCGATCACGTTGGGCTCCTGGGCCGCCGTCAACGGCAAGTACACGCTGCGCACCGAAGTCGCGGTGGACGCCAACGAGATCGCCGCGCGGCAGGCGAACAACCGCACCACCCAGTCGCTGTTCGTCGGCCGCGGCGCGAACGTGCCGTGGGAGCACGTCGAGGCCGAGGACGCCGTCACCGCGGGCGGCGCGCAGAAGATCGGCCCCAACCGCACCATCGGCGACCTCGCCGGCGAGGCGTCCGGCCGGCGCGCGGTGACGCTCAACAGCACCGGCTCGTCGGTCGAGTTCACCACCAGCGGGTCGACCAACACCCTCGTCACCCGCTTCTCCATCCCGGACGCCGCGGGCGGCGGCGGCATCGGCGCCACGCTGAACGTCTACGTCAACGGGGCGTTCCACAAGGCGATCGACCTGCACTCGCGGCACATCTGGCTCTACGGCAACGAGGCGTCACCGGGCAACTCGCCGGGCGCTGGTGGGCCGCGGCACATCTACGACGAGGCGAACGTGATGCTCAACGGCACGTTCCCGGCGGGCACGAAGATCAAGCTGCAGAAGGACGCGGCGAACACCACCAACTACGCCATCGACTTCGTCGACTTCGAGCACGCGGTGGCGCGGGCCAACCCCGACCCGGCCCGGTACCTCACGCCGACCGGGTTCGGCCACCAGGACGTGCAGAACGCGCTGGACCGGTTCCGCATGGACACCAGCGGCACCCTGCTCGGCGTGTACCTGCCGGCCGGCACGTACACCACGGCGCAGAAGTTCCAGGTGTACGGCAAGCCGGTGCGGGTGATCGGCGCGGGGCCGTGGTTCACGAAGTTCGTCGTGCCGACCACGCAGGAGAACACCGACGCGGGCTTCCGGGCCGAGCAGTCGGTGAACGGCTCGACGTTCAGCGGGTTCGCGTTCTTCGGCAACTACACCTCGCGCATCGACGGCCCCGGCAAGGTGTTCGACTTCTCCAACGTCGCGAACATCACCATCGAGAACATCTGGGCCGAGCACATGGTGTGCCTCTACTGGGGCGCGAACACCGACTTCATGACCATCAAGGACTCCCGGATCCGCAACATGTTCGCCGACGGCATCAACATGACCAACGGCAGCACGGACAACCGGGTGGCCAACATCGAGGCGCGCTCGACCGGCGACGACAGCTTCGCGCTGTTCTCCGCGATCGACGCCGGCGGGGCGGACGAGAAGAACAACGTGTACGAGAACCTGTCGTCGTTGACGACCTGGCGCGCGGCCGGGTTGGCGGTGTACGGCGGCTTCCTGAACACGTTCCGCAACATCTACATCGCCGACACGTTGACCTACTCGGGCGTCACGATCAGCTCGCTGGACTTCGGCTACCCGATGAACGGCTTCGGCCCGGAGCCTACGACGTTCAGCGGGATCACGCTGGTGCGCACCGGCGGGCACTTCTGGAACGGGCAGACGTTCCCGGGGATCTGGATGTTCTCGGCGTCGAAGCCGTTCCGGGGCATCCGGGTCGACGACGTCGACATCATCGACCCGACGTACGCCGGGATCATGTTCCAGACCAAGTACAACGGGACGACACCGGAGAACCCGATCCAGGACACCGTCCTGACGAACATCTCGATCTCCGGGGCCCGGTTGAGCGGCGACCAGTTCGAGCACAAGTCCGGCATGGGCCTGTGGGCCAACGAGCTGCCGGAGGCGGGCCAGGGCCCGGCGGTCGGCTCGGTGACCTTCAACAACCTGCGGTTCAGCAACAACAACGAGAACATCCGCAACCGGACGTCGACGTTCACCATCACCGTCAACCCGTAGTCCGCTCCAGCCGGAGCGCCGCCCCGTCCCCCGGGGCGGCGCTTCGCGTAGCGCTTCTTCCGGCGGTGACGCGGACGTGACCGCCGGCGGACGCGGGAACGGCCCCCGGCGGGGAGGGCGGATTCCAGGGGTCGTCGCAACACAACTGATCAACTGGCTTAGGTCAGGAGCTTAGCCAAACGCTCGGCTGGGGTGTCCCAGCCGAGCGT
>NZ_JBFAMT010000079.1:0-31474 GCF_040656635.1 Actinosynnema sp. NPDC049800
CAGGAACAATGGGCCGGAACCGCCCCCTTGACGCGTGTGGTAGCCCGGAGGGAGGTCGGTGGGATGACACGAAACCCGGACCCACAACGGACCCGCAACACCACCACCCAACCAAGAGTCATCCTGCTGATCTGCCCGTCCGGCGAGGACATGCTTTTAAGGCTCTTGATCTCTTGGGCCGGCCCTCGAACGCAATAAAATCCTGGGAGAGCTGAGGAGAGCCAAGGAGAGCTGATCAGACGGGAAGTTCGCGGTCGGCCCAAGCACCGTGTGGGTGAAGGTGCGCGATGCGCACGTCGTCGTCCCGGCGTTCCAGCCTGATCAACAAGTGGTCCTCGGACAGTCGCTCCGCCGCGCCCTCGCCCCACTCCACCGCCACCACGGCGTCCACCAAGTCCGTGTCCAGGTCGAGGTCGTCCAACTCGTCCAGGTGACCACCGAGCCGGTAAGCGTCCACGTGCACCAACGGCACGCCGCGACCATCGGGAGCGGGGTCGTGGACGCGGGCGATCACGAAGGTCGGCGAGCTGACCCGGCCCGTCACGCCGAGGCCGTCGGCGAGGCCGCGCACCAAGGCGGTCTTGCCCGCGCCCAACGGCCCGGACAGCAGCACCAGGTCACCACCTCGCACGAGACCACCCAGCTTGCGCCCGAACTCCTCGGTGTCCTGCACCTCGGGGAGCGTCACGCTCACGCTCGTCGCCACCACCGTCGCCTGCTTTCCGACCGTTCGGCGGCACTGCGCCGAACCAATCCGACCAGGTGCCCGGTGACCAGGTCGGGTTGTTCCAACATGAGCATGTGGCCCGCCCCGGACACGCGGACCAGTTCGCCGTGCGGCATCTCCTCGGCCATCCGCTCGGCGTGCGAGAACGGCGTCAGCTTGTCCGCGTCGCCGCTGATGACGAGCACCTCGCAGTGCCGGAGACCGGCCAGCGCCTTGTAGCGGTTGTGGGTGCCGAGGGTTTCCAGGAACTCGGTGAGCACCTGCACCGTGGCACCGTTGATCATCTGCTCCATCAGGTCGACCAACGACGGGCTGACCTTGCCGTTGCCGAACGCCAGCGCGCGGATCCCGCTCCACGTCAGCGTGGACGCCCTGCGCCTGACCCACTCGACCAGGCCCGGCTGCAGGCCCGCGAGCCTGCCGACGCCCAGCGTCACGGGGTTGTAGCGGGACAGCACGGACTTCGGCAGTCCCGCGCCGCCGACCGCGCCCGCCGCCGTGCCGACGAGCGCCACGCCGCGCACCCGGTCGGCGAACAGCTCGGGCCGCTGCTCGGCCAACGCCATGATCGTCATGCCGCCCATGGAGTGGCCGACCAGAACCAGCGGGCCGTCGGGGGCCATCGAGCGGATCACCGCGTCGAGGTCCTTGGCGCACTGGTCGATCGTGCTGCCCTCGACCGTGGACCGACCGGAACGGCCGTGGCTGCGCTGGTCGTACAGGATCTGGCGCACGCGTGGCTCGGCGAGCGTGGCCAGGTCACGGCGCTGGAAGTGCCAGCAGCGGCGGTCGAGGGCGAAGCCGTGCACGAGGACGACGGTGACGTCGGGCTTCCCGCCGTCCTCCGGGTCGACCTCCTCGACCGACAGCGGCACGCCGTCGTCGGCCGCGACGGTGGACTCGCGGGTCGGGGTGAGGCGGCCGAGCGGTTCGTCGGCGAGCGGGTCGTCGGCCTGGCGGTCGTTCGAGACCTTCTTCTGGTTCGCGGCCACGCCCACCGCGACACCGGTCGCGGCGGCGCCGAGGATGCCGCCGGCCCAGCCGACGGCCTTCCACACCGTGTTCACGGGCGTGTCCCGACATACGTCCGGGTGACGCGCGGCCGGTACATGCCGGTGACGATCTCGTAGTCGATGGTGCCGGTGGTGTCGGCCCACTCGCGGGCCGTCGGCTCGCCCTTGGCGCCGGATCCGAACAGCACGACCTCGTCCCCCTCCGCCACCGCGTCGTCGCCGCAGTCGACCACGACCTGGTCCATGCAGACGCGGCCGACGATCGGGCGACGGCGTCCGGCCAGCCAGACGTCCATCCGGTTCGACAGGCTGCGCGGCACGCCGTCGCCGTAACCGACCGGCACCAGGGCCAGGTTCGTGTCCTTCACCGCGGTCCAGCTCAGACCGTAGGACACCGATTCACCGGCGGGGATGCGCTTGGCCAGCGCGACCGCGGACCGGAACGTCATCACGGGGCGCAGGTCGGCGGGCACGGGCACCGGGTTGAGGCCGTAGATCGCGATGCCCGGGCGGACCAGGTCCAGGTGGAGGTCGGGGCGGGTGATGAGGGCCGCGGAGTTGGCGATGTGGCGGCGCGGGTCGAGGCCGGCGGCGAGCGCTTCGCGGTAGGCGTCGTCGAAGCGCTCGGCCTGGGCGTCGGTGCCGCGGTGGCCGATCTCGTCGGCGACGGCCAGGTGTGACCAGATCGAGTGAACTTCGACGTTGTGGGTCTTGGCGGCGCGTTCGACCAGCTCGGACCAGTGGGTGGCCGGGCAGCCGTTGCGGGACAGGCCGGTGTCGATCTTGAGGTGGACGCGGGCGGTCTTGCCCGCCTTGTCGGCCGCCGCCGAGATCTCCTCCAGCTGGGTGAGGGAGGAGGCGGACAGGTCGACGTCCTGCTCGATGCCGGGCGAGTAGTCGGTGCCGTGGGGGTCGAGCCAGGCCAGGATCGGCACGGTGAGCCCGGCCGCGCGCAGCGCCAGGGCTTCGGCCAGGGAGCAGGAGCCGAGCCACGTCGCGCCCGCCTCGACCGCCGCTCTGGCCACCTCCGCGGCGCCGTGCCCGTACCCGTCGGCCTTGACGACGGCCATCGTGTCGGCGTGGGGCGCGAGGGCGTCGAGGTGGGCGACGTTGTGCCGGAGGTTGTCGAGGTCGATCACGACCTCAGCGCGAGGAGCAGCCATAACGCCGTTCATGGTGACACAGCCCCGACCGCCGCGAACGCGCGAGTCGAACCTCCGGGCCCCGCGTGTCGAACACCCGGGTCCCCCGAATTCCACGCTCGGGACGGGACGCCGGCGTCGCGAGCGTCGATTTCACGGGTCCTGCACGTTCGACACGCGCGGTGGTCAGGTGGGGCGGATGGTGCGGATGGCGTCGGGGATGGCGTGCAGCAGTGAGGTGGCGGGGATCGGGGCACCGGCGGCGGCCAGGTCGGCGGCCAGGACGTGGACCTTGGCGGCGCAGCCCGCCGCCAGCACCGGGTCGAGGCCGGCGGCCAGGAGGGAGCCCAGCAGGCCCGACAGGACGTCGCCGGAACCCGCCGTCGCGGCCCACGACGAACGGGCGCGGTTGACCAGGACGCGGCCGTCGGGGCCGGCGATCACGGTGGCGTGGCCCTTCAGCAGCACGACCGCGTTGTACCGCTCCGCCGCCTTCCGCGCGGCCGTCACGCGGTCGTCGCCGACGGGCCCGGCCAGCCGCTCGTACTCGCGGTCGTGCGGCGTCAGGACCAGCGGGGTGTCGGGGTCGCGGGCGTCCCACAGGTCCGGGTTGTTGGCCAGCATGGTGATCGCGTCGGCGTCCGCGCACACGGGCACGCCGGCCTCCAGGACCGTCCGCAGGACCGCCTCAGCGCCCAACCCGGTGCCCAGACCCGGCCCGACGACCCACGCCTGCACCCGGCCCGCGTCCGTGATCGACCCCGTGCACACGGCCTCCGGCCACCGCGCCCGAACGCCCTCGACCGCCGCACCGGCATACCTGACCAGGCCGGACGTCGACAGCAGCGCCGCACCGGTGGCCAGCACCGCCGCCCCGGGGTACGTCGCCGAACCGGCCGCGACCCCCGTCACGCCCTGCGTGTACTTGTCGTCCTCCGGCCCCGGCACCGGCCACGCCCCGCCGACGTCGGCGACGTCCAGCTCGACCAGGTCCGGCCCGTGCAGCTCGCCGCCCAGCCCGATGTCGACCAGCCGCACGTCACCGCAGTCGGCCAGCGCGTGCACCGGCTTGAGGCAGCCGAACGTCACGGTCGTGTGCGCGCGCACGGCGGGCCCGGAGATCGCGCCCGTGTCGGGGTCCACGCCGCTGGGCAGGTCGACCGACAGCACGGGGGCGTCCAGGTGCGCGACGTGCTCGGCCGCGTCCGGGCGCAGCGGGCCGCGGGCCGAGAGGCCCACGATGCCGTCGATCACCAGGTCGACGTCGCGCAGTTCCGGGACCACCCGGCCGCCGACGCGGCGGAACGCGGCCAAGCCCTCGGCGTGCACACGATCAGGTGTCAGCAGGACGGCGGACACGGCCACGCCGCGCTTGCGGAGGTAGTAGCCCGCCCACAGCGCGTCGCCACCGTTGTTGCCCGCGCCGACGAGCAGCCCGACCCGCCGCTTGCCCGCCAGCAGCTCCGCCGCGACGACCGCGACGCCGAACGCCGCCCGGCGCATCAGCGAGCCCGGCGGCACGACCGCCATGACCCGTTCTTCCGCCGCCCTGACCCGATCCGTCGTCCACAGACCCCGCATGGGGCCAAGCCTGCCCTACTCGACCGTGACGGACTTGGCGAGGTTGCGCGGCTTGTCCACGTCGTAGCCGCGGCTGCGGGCGATCTCCGCGGCCAGCACCTGCAACGGCACCGTGGAGATCAACGGCTGCAGCAGCGTCGGCACCGCCGGGATCTCGATCAGGTGATCCGCGAACGGCCGCACCGTCTCGTCGCCCTCTTCGGCGATCACGATCGTGCGCGCACCCCGTGCCTGGATCTCCGAGATGTTCGACACCAGCTTCGAGTGCAGCACCGCCCGACCCTTGGGCGAGGGCATGACCACGACCACCGGCAGGCCCTCCTCGATCAGCGCGATCGGGCCGTGCTTCAGCTCGCCCGCCGCGAAGCCCTCGGCGTGCATGTAGGCCAGTTCCTTGAGCTTCAGCGCGCCTTCGAGCGCCACCGGGTAGCCGACGTGCCTGCCGAGGAACAGCACGGCCTTCGAGTCGGCCAGCTCGCGGCCGAGCGCGCGGACCTGGTCGATGGTGCCCAGCACCTTCTGCACCGCGTCCGCCATGGCCTCCAGCTGGTGGAACTCCTGGGCCACCTCGTCGGGGTACTTCGTGCCGCGCGCCTGCGCCAGGGCGAGGCCGACCAGGTAGTTCGCCGCGATCTGGGCGAGGAACGCCTTGGTCGACGCGACACCGATCTCCGGGCCCGCGTGCGTGTAGAGCACGGCGTCGGACTCGCGCGGGATCTGCGCGCCGTTGGTGTTGCAGACCGCCAGCACGCGAGCCTTCTGCGACCGCGCGTGACGGACGGCCTCCAACGTGTCGGCGGTTTCACCTGACTGGGAGACGGCGACGACGAGCGTGTCGCGGTCCAGCACGGGGTCGCGGTAGCGGAACTCGCTGGCCAGCTCGACCTCGACGGGCAGCCGCGTCCAGTGCTCGATGGCGTACTTGGCGACCAGGCCGGAGTGGTAGGCCGAGCCGCAGGCGACGACGAAGACCTTGTCCACGTCCCGCAGGTCCTGGTCGGAGAGGCGCTGCTCGTCGAGCACGACCCGGCCGTCGCGGAAGTGGCCGCGCAGCGTGTTGGCCAGCGCTTCCGGCTGCTCCTCGATCTCCTTGAGCATGAAGTACTCGTGGCCGCCCTTCTCCGCGGCCGAGAGGTCCCAGTTGACCGTGAACGGCTTGGCCTGCGCGTCGGCGCCGTCGAAGTCGGTGACGCGGTAGCCGTCGCGGTCGATCACGACGAGCTGGTCCTGGCCCAGCTCCACGGCCTCGCGGGTGTGCTCGATGAACGCGGACACGTCGCTCGCGACGAACGTCTCCCCCTCGCCGACGCCCACCACCAGCGGCGACGACCGGCGGGCCGCGACGACCACGTCCGGGTGGTCCGCGTGCGTGACGACGAGCGTGAACGCGCCTTCGAGGCGGCGGACCACCGTGCGGACGCTCGCCACCAGGTCGCCCTTGGTGTCGCCCTCGTCGTACGCGCGGGCGATGAGGTGCGCGGTGGTCTCGGTGTCGGTGTCGCTGGCCATCTCGACGCCGACGGCCTCGAGCTCGGCGCGCAGGGCGGCGAAGTTCTCGATGATGCCGTTGTGGACGACGGCGACGCGGCCCGTGACGTCGCAGTGCGGGTGGGAGTTTCGGTCGATCGGCGCGCCGTGGGTGGCCCAGCGGGTGTGGCCCATGCCCGCGGTGCCGGTGAAGGCGTCGCGGCCGACCTCGTCCAGCCGTGCCTCCAGGTTCGTCAGGCGGCCGGCCTTGCGCTCGACGGCCAGCCCGCCGTCACCGTCGAGGACGGCGACGCCCGCCGAGTCGTAGCCCCGGTACTCCAGCCGCCGCAGCCCGTCGAGCACGACGTCCAGCGCCGACCTGTGTCCCACATATCCCACGATTCCGCACACGAGGCACAGCGTAACTAGACCAGGGCCGTCGTCCGAAAGGGCCACTTCACCGCGTTTGCGCAGGTCACACCACCGATTGGTGTAGACCAATCGGAACGTGCGCGCCGTCACCTCGATCGACTACCGTTCGCGGGGTGAGCGGCTACTCGGCGAAGCAGGTGCTCGACCAGCTCAGCAGGCCCGGTGAGCACCCCGTGCTGCGCGGCGACCTGGCTCTGGTCGGGCTTCCGGGCCTGGTCTACACGCCCTCGGTCGGGCTGGGACTGCCCGCGGTGGCCTTCGGGCACGGCTGGTTGCAGCCGGTCAACCGCTACCGGGCGCTGCTGCGGCACCTGGCGTCCTGGGGTTTCGTGGCCGCCGCGCCGGGCACGCAGCGCGGGCCGCTGATGTCGTCGCGGCTGATGGCCGGGAACCTGCGCACGGCGCTCGACGTGTGCACCGGCGTGCGGCTGGGCGACGGCGGGATCAGCGTGGACGCGTCACGGCTGGCGGTCGCCGGTCACTCCATGGGTGGCGGCGCGGCGGTGCTCGCGGCGGCGGACGACCCGCGCGTGCGGGCGGTCGTGACGTTGGCCGCGTCCGAGACCCGGCCGTCGGCGCTGGACGCGGCCCGGCGGGTCGCCGTGCCCGGGTTGCACCTGGCCGGCGGGGAGGACCGCATCGCCCCGCCGGTCGGGCACGCGGAGGCGATCGCGGAGGCGTGGCAGGGGCCGGTGCAGCTGCGGTCGTTGCCGAAGGCCAGCCACCTGGGGTTCGCCGAGGGGCGGCACTGGAGCGAGCTGCTGCTCGACGGCAAGGGCGAGCGGGCGGCGCAGAAGCTGGCCAGGGCGCTGATGACGGCGTTCCTGCTGCGGACGCTCAAAGGCGAGAAGAAGTGGGACGCGTTGCTGGACGGCGACGTGAAGGGCGCCGTGCTGACCTTCCAGCGCGGACCGCTGGACCGGCTGCCAACGCGATGAGCCCCGCCGGAGCGGGGCTCATCGGTCACGTCAACCAGCTCTGACCACCGAAGTCGTCGTCATCGTCCACCTGCCGCGCGGGACGGCGCGGCGGCGCGGGCGGCCGGGCCGGCTGCACCGGCGGCGGCGGGGGAACCGGTGGGCCGCTCGGGGTGCGCCCCCACGGGTTGCGGTTCGCGGGCTCCGGGCCGCGCAGGAACGAGTCGCCGGGCGCCTGGGCCGCCGCGTTCGCGGCACGCGCCCGTTCCAGCGCGGCCAGCTCGTCGGCGATCTCGTCCGGCGCCGCGTCGTCGTCGGCCGGGCCGAAGGCGTACTCCTTCGGCTTGTTCCGGTTCGCCGCCGCCTCGCGCTTGGCCTCCGCCATCTCGCGCAGGCGGGCGACCAGCTTCTTCTCCTTCTCGACGAACTTCTGGTGGCTCTCCTTGGTCGCCTTGTCCGATTCCTCGAACTTGCGCGCGGCCAACTCCATCCGTGCCGAGTGCTCGGACTTGATGCCTTCGAGCCGTCGCTTGACGGTCTCCAGCGAGTCGAAGTCAGACACCAACCCTCCCCCCGTCCGAGCCGATCACCGGCGGTCTTCGCCCAGCAGGCCGCCCAGGCGCTGCATGCTCACGTCGTCGTCGTCGAACAACGACCCGGTGGTGCGCCACTGGCCGGAACTGCTGCTGCGCTCGGTGTCACCGCCACCCTGCTGCTGGCCACCGCCCGCCATGCCGCCGCCCATCATCCCGCCGCCCATCATGCCCCCGCCCGCGGGGGAGCCGGTGGGCTGGCCCGTGGCGCCCTCCTGCATGGTCGGCAGGGTCGCCGAACCGGGCTGGGCCGCGTGGGAGGCGTTGGTGTCGGCGAGACCGCCCTGGTCCGAGGAGGGCGGCGGGCTGCTCCACGGGTTGTCGTGGCTGCCGCTCGGACCGCCGAGCACGGAGTCCGCGCCGTTGAAGCCCGATCCGCCACCGAGGACCGACGCGCCGGAGGTCGAGGTGGTGCCGGCGGAGTCCGCGGCCGGCGACGGGAAGCCCGCGCCGAAGTTCTGGCCGGGGTTCTGGCCGCCGCCCTGGCCGAAGCCCTGATCGAACGACGGGCCGGGCGCAGGCTGGGTGAAGACGGGCTCGGTGAAGCCGCCCGGCACGGCCGAGGGAGCGGTGAAGCCCGGCGCCGACGGCGGCCCGGTGAAGCCGGGCTGGGCGGCCGGGGGTTCGGTGAAGCCGGGCTGGGCCGCGACGGGCTCGGTGAAGCCGGGGCCGCCACCGCCGAAACCGGGACCACCACCGACGCCCGCGGGCGACCCGCCCTCGGCAGGCATCGGACCGAAGTCCGCCGGACCACCGAAACCAGGCGCGCCACCACCGACACCGACACCGACACCCGCGGGCGACCCGCCCTCGGCAGGCATCGGGCCGAAGTCGGCCGGACCGCCGAACGACCCGCCACCGACCGCCGCGCCGCCGAACGACGCGCCGTCCGCGCCGACCTGGGCGGTGCCGACCATCGACTCCGCGATCGCGGGTTCCGCCCGACCCAGGTCACCCGGCAGGTCTTCCGGCCGGGAGCCCGCGGGCTCGTCCTCGCCGAACTCGACGCCGTACTGCTCGGGCGAGCCGTCGCCGTTGTCGACCGAGAGGTTGATCTCACCGGTCAGCGGGTCGACCTCGGCCGTGATCGCGAGGCCGTCCAGCTCGATCAGCGCCTTGCCGTCCGCGCCCGCCTGCACCGGCGTGACGTCGCCGGGCGCGCCGGTGCCGCCCGCGCCGACCGGGGCGCCGGGGGTCGCGCCGCCCGCCGCCACCGGCGTGGCGCCGCTCAGCGCGCTCGCCAGGGCCGCGCCGCCGTTCTGGCCCATCAGGGCCTTCGCCGCGTCCGGGTTCGCGCTGAAGTCGACCTGGTAGCTCTTCGGCTCGCTGGTCGGCGTGTCGACGGTGATCAGCACCTGGCCCTGCGCGTCCGGCTCGGTGATCTTGATCTCGTTGTCGCCGCTCTTGATGGTGACGGTCTCCGGCGCTTCCTCGTCCGACTTGAGGCCGTCGGGCTTGCCGTCGCCGTCGAGGTCCGTGTCCGGCTTGCCGTCGCCGTCGAGATCGGTGTCCGGCTTGCCGTCGCCGTCCAGGTCGCCGGGCACGTCGGGCTTGCCGTCGCCGTCCTTGTCGAGCGGGTTCTCCACCTTCGGGATCTCCGGCGTGCCGCCGCCACCGCCAGGGGTGCCACCGCCGCCACCGGGCGTGCCGCCGCCACCGCCGGGGGTGCCGCCACCGCCGCCGGGCTGGTCGGACCCGCCCGTGCCCGGCTTGTCACCCGGCTTGTCGGCGGGCTGCTCCTCCTTGGCCGGCTCGAACGGCTTGGTGTTGAACGCGTCGATCTGCTTGCCCAGTTCTTCCCAGGCCTTGTCGACCGATTCCTTGGTGGTCTTGCAGATGTTGTCGAACAGTTCCCACTTGCCGTTGACGTCGTTGTGGAAGGTGCCCTGGAGCCACTCGCGCGACTTCTTCCGGACCTCTTCCTTCCACACGTCCTCGTCGCACGCCTCGTCGTTGATCTCGAAGTTCACGAAGCCGGCCACGCGGCGCAGCAGTGCCTCGTCGTCGCTGGTCGCGCCCTGCACGACCTGCTCGACCTGCGCCGGGCTCACGCCCGCGATGTCGTAAGGGCTCTGGACGCCTTCCAGGATCGTCCGCGCCTTGGCGTTCACCAGACCGGACACCGTGTGGCACGCGGCCCGCGTGACCTCCGCGATGTGGTCGATGGCGTCGGCGTGCGTGGACGCCTTCTTCGACATGTCCGAGACGAACTGGCGGGAGTTGTCCGCCGCGGTGCCGGTCCAGTTCGCCCAGACCTTGCCCATCGACCGCTCGGCGTCCGCCTGCCGGTTGCGGGTGTCGGTGGCGACCTGGCGCAGCTCGACGATGTCGATGTCGATCTTGTGGAAGTCGATGTCGCGCTGCTCGTCGTAGCGCTTGCGCAGGTTGTCGACCGAGGTGTCGACCTTGGTGCCGACGCCGATGATGCTCTTGGCCTTCTCGTAGGCCGGCAGGAAGTTCTCGAAGTACTTCAGCCCCGGCGCGCCCGCGTCGAGCAGCTCGTTGGAGTTCGCCACGCCCGCGCCGCCGTCGGACGCGCGCTGCTCGGACGCGGCCAGCGCGTCCTGCCCCGCCTGCTTCTTCTCGTTGTGCTCCTGGGTCTTCTGAGCACCTTCGTCGTAGGACTTCTTGGCCTGGTCGTACGCGTTGTTCAGCCGGTCTTCCGAGCTGTCCGACCACGGCATCGAGTTGGAGAACGACTGGCCGAAGCCGTCGCCCCACGACACGTCGTAGTCGTCGAGGTACTCTTCGAGCTCGTCGTTGTGCGTGCCGCCGAGGATGTTCCCCTCGGCGTCGGCGACGTAGTACGCCTCGAGCAGCGCCTTCTTCTGATCGTGCGGGACCGAGGGGTCGTCGACGATCTTCTTGACTTCTTCCCAGGACGGAGTCGCCATCACTTGTTCCCGGTGTTGTTGAACGTGTCGGCGTTGCCCTGGTCGGACCAGTCGTAGCCGTTGGCCGATTCGCGGAGCTTGTCGGCGACGCCGCGCATGGCGGTCGCGTGCGCCGTGATCGCCTCGGCGATCTTCGGCAGGCCGGCGAGGTAGCGGGAGCCGCCCGCGGTGTGCTCGCGGCCGAAGTCCTTGGCCGTGACCGCGCTGGACGTGACCTTGGTCTTGTACTCCTCGATGTCACCCGCGACGCCTTGGATGGTCGTCGCGGAAGCCATCAACTCGCCCGCGTTCGCCTGGTAACCCGACATGCGCTGGTGCCTCCCCTTCGTCCCCGTTCAGACGCGACGGTGCCGTTCCGGGTTCCGACCAAGGATCGCAGCCCGGGTGGGCGGACTCGCCCGGATCGGCGAAGTCCATTGCCTTCGCGAACCTGCCTCAGCCCTGCGGTGGCGGCGTGCCGTCCGACGGCGGGCCGGGCGGGTAGGGGCCCTGCGGCGGCTGGCCGTGCGGCGGCTGGCCCGGGCCGGGTTGGCCGTGGCCCGACTGTCCCGGCTGCCCGTACGGCGGCTGACCCGGCCCGGGTTGGCCGTAGCCCGGTTGCCCCGGCGGCTGACCCGGTCCGGGCTGGCCATAACCCGGCTGACCGGGCCCCGGCTGGCCGTAGCCGGGCTGTCCCGGTGGCGGGCCGTAGCCCGGTTGTCCCTGGCCGTAGCCCTGGGGTGGGCCGTAGCCCGGCTGCCCCTGGGGCGGGCCGTAGCCGGGTGGCGGGTAGCCGCCGGGTTGGTGCGGGTGGCCGGGTTGCCGGCTGCGCTTCTTCGTGGTGACCACGATCAGGACCACCACCCCGACGACGAGCACCAGGAAGATGATGATCAGCTCGATCGGTCCGATGTTCATCACCGGCACACCCCCGCGTCTTCGGTCAGTGCACCGAGGAAACCACACCGGCGAGCCGCTGCGCGGCGGACTCCGCGAGCTCGGGCGTGGCCGCCTCGACCATGACCCGCACCAGCTGCTCGGTGCCGGACGGGCGCAGCAGCACCCGGCCCGTGTCGCCGAGCTCGGCCGTCACGGCGGCGACCGCCTCGCTGACGGCCGCGTCCTTCGCCACCGCCGCCTTGTCGCCCACGACCACGTTGATCAGCACCTGCGGCAGCCGGTGCATCACGCCCGCGAGCTCGGCCAGCGGCTTGCCGGTCTCCGCCATCCGCGACATCAGCCGCAACGCGGTCAGCAGGCCGTCGCCGGTGGTGGCGTGCGCCGGGAGGATCACGTGCCCGGACTGCTCGCCGCCGAGCGCGAACCCGCCCGCGCGCAGCTCCTCCAGCACGTACCGGTCGCCGACGGCGGTGGTCTTGAGGGTGATGCCGTGCTCGCGCATCGCCAGGTGCAGGCCGAGGTTGCTCATCACGGTCGCGACCAGCGTGTCGTCGGTCAGCTCGCCGGCTTCCTTCATGCCGAGCGCCAGCACCGCCATGACCTGGTCGCCGTCGAGGTCGTTGCCGTCGGCGTCGACCGCGACGCAGCGGTCCGCGTCACCGTCGTGGGCGATGCCCAGGTCGGCGCCGTGCTCGACCACGGCGGCACGCAGCTTCGCGACGTGGTTGGAGCCGCAGTCGTCGTTGATGTTCAGCCCGTCGGGCGCGGTGTGGATCTCCACGACCTCGGCGCCCGCGCGGCGGTAGGCGTCCGGGGCGGCCACGGACGCGGCGCCGTTCGCGCAGTCCACGACGACCTTCAGGCCGTCCAGGCGGTGCGGCGTCACCTTCAGCAGGTGCTGCACGTACTGGCCCTCGGCGTCCTCGATGTCGCGGACGCGGCCGATGCCCGCGCCGGTCGGCCGGTGGTCGCGCTCGCCGAGCTTCTGCTCGATCTCGTCCTCGACCGCGTCGGGCAGCTTGTGCCCGCCCGCGGCGAACAGCTTGATGCCGTTGTCGGGCATCGGGTTGTGCGAGGCGGAGATCATCACGCCGACGTCGGCGCCGAGCGCCGACACCAGGTAGGCGACCGCCGGTGTCGGCAGGACGCCCGCGCGCAGCACGTCCGCGCCCGCCGATGTGAGGCCGGCCACCACGGCCGCCTCCAACATCTCGCCGCTGGCCCGCGGGTCGCGGCCGACGACCGCGACCGGCCGGTGCGAGCGGTCGTGCTCGGCCAGCACCCGTGCCGCCGAGGCGGCGATGGACAGCGCGAGTTCAGGGGTCAGGTCCGCGTTGGCGAGACCGCGTACGCCGTCAGTGCCGAACAGCCGAGCCATGATCGCCGTGACCTCCATGCACACAGGACGATGGGGGGAAAAACACTGCGGGAGCAGCAGTTCGACGAAGAACTGACTGCTCCCGCAGGATGGTGCTCGCTCGACCCGGGAAAGGTCAGCGCTTGCTGTACTGAGGCGCCTTGCGGGCCTTCTTGAGGCCGTACTTCTTCCGCTCCTTGACCCGGGGGTCACGGGTGAGGAAGCCGGCCTTCTTCAGCACCGGGCGGTCCTCGGAGTCGACGGCGACCAGCGCACGCGCGATCGCGAGGCGCAGCGCACCGGCCTGGCCGGTGGTGCCGCCGCCACGCAGGGTCGCGATGACGTCGAACGTCTCCGGCTTCTCGGTCGTGACCAGGGGCTCACGGATGAGCTGCTGGTGCACCTTGTTCGGGAAGTAGTCGTCCATCGACTTCCCGTTCAGGGTGAACTTGCCGGTGCCGGGCAGGAGCCGCACGCGGACGATGGCCTGCTTGCGCCGGCCGACCGTCTGCGCGAGGTGGTGCGCGCCCGCGTTGAGGGTGTGCCGCACGACGGGCGTGCCCTCGACCTCGGCGTCCTCGGTCTCCGGGGTCTCGGCTTCGGCGGCTTCCGCCTCCGGGGCCTCTGCCTCGGTGGTCTCCGCCTCGGCGGCTTCCGCCTCCGGGGCCTCGGCCTCGGTGGCCTCCGCCTCGACGGCGTCGAGCTCGGCCTCAGGGGTCGTCACGTCGATGTCCTCGGTCTGGTGCTCGGTCACTGGGCGACCTTCTTGATCTCGAACGGCTGCGGCTGCTGCGCAGCGTGCGGGTGGTTCGGGCCCGTGTAGACCTTGAGCTTGCCCGCGATCGCGCGGCCGAGGCGGTTCTTGGGCAGCATGCCCTTGATCGCCTTCTCGACCAGCCGGTCGGCGCGGGTGTCCAGCACCTCGCCGAACGAGCGCTGGCTCAGGCCGCCCGGAAAACCGGAGTGCCGGTACACGAACTCCTGATCACGCTTCTTGCCGGTCAACGCCACCTTGTCCGCGTTGATGACGATGACGAAGTCACCGGTGTCAACGTGTGGGGCGTAAGTCGGCTTGTGCTTGCCGCGCAGCAGCGTCGCGGCCTGGGTGGCGAGCCGACCGAGCACCACGTCCTGGGCGTCGATCACGTGCCAGGTTCGGGTCACCTCGCCGGGCTTCGGGCTGTACGTGCGCACGGGTCTACCTCGTCGTCACTTGCGTCTGGGGTCATTGCGGCGGCTGCTCAGGCCAGAGACCCCAGGTGGGCAGAGGACCAGAACACGAGGTACGCATAGTGCGCACCAGTTACCGCACAACAACGTAGGAAGATACCGGTTGGGGTCGGCGCGGGTCAAAACGACCCCTCCGAAACCCCTCCGGACCGGCCTCGACCGACCCGGACCACACCCTGGCGAACCGGCCGAAACACGTACGCGGGCCCCGGATCCTCGAGGATCCCGGGGCCCGCGGGGGGTCGTGCGGCCGGATCAGGCCCAGCGGCCCTGGTTCTTGGCCTCAGCGGCCTGGTACGCGTCGGTCGCGGACTGGACGGCCGTGCCGATCTGGGCCAGCACCTGCTGGAGACCCGCGGCGGACTCGTCCCACGCGCGCTGCGCCTCCTGGTAGCTCGCCGACGCGCCACCGTCCCACTGCGCGATGACGGGCGAGAGGCGGGCCTTCAGGTTGTCCAGCTCGGACTGGATCTTGCCGGCCTGGCTGCTGATGTCGCCTGCCGCGCTGCTCAGCTGCCCGAAGTCAACCTTGATGTTGTTGGCGTCGACCATGATCTCCCCTTGGAAGTGAAGTCAGAAAGAAGAAGGAAAGCGAAAGGAACGGAAACGCGACCTGAATTCGGATGGATCAGCCGCCGAGCCGGTTGGTGATGGCCGACATCTCCTGCGCCTGCTCCTCTTCCTGCTGGATGTAGGTCGCCGCGCTGCCGTCCATCTGCTCGGCGATGTCCATCAGGGCCTTCTGCAGCTTGTCGGCGTCCTCGCGGAAGCGCTCCATCAGCTTGTTGAAGGCGATGGCCGCGCCACCCTGCCACGCGCTGGACAGGCCGTCGATCGTGTTGCCGAGCTGACCCAACACGCCCTGGACGTTGCCGTTGGTGCTGACGATGTCCTTCGCCGCGCCGACGAGCTCTTCATGTCCGGTGGAGTAACCAGCCATTGGGTGCGACCCCCTTGGTCGAAGTGATCAGGCGTTCTTGGTTCGTACGCCTCTTACGACGCAGACCTTGCCATGCCCGGTTCCACGTTGTCGCGACTTCTCCGGAAGTAGTTGCGGTTGTAAACGCGACGGGCCCGGCAACGGGGTCAGTAGAGGATTCGCGCTTGCGAAAAGTCCTCGTCATCGCCCCTTTCGGGGGGAAGTTGGCCGCTCGGGCCCGCCACCGCGCGGGAACCGAGCGCCGGGCGCGGGGGAACTGCATTTGCATTCGCGTCCGTTTGCTCTCGCGATTTCTCCGGCGTGAGCAGTTCCTGGGCGGGTGGCAGCTCCGGCACGGGCAGGCCGCGGTGGTGGCGGAAGCCGGTGGCGACCCGCTGCACGTCCGGCGACGTGGGCGCGTGCCGGTCGGGCTGGACCTGCCGGGCCTTGGCCTGCTCGGCGAGCCGCTGGTTCCGGTCGCGCTGGGCCGCGTTCTTCGCGCCCGCGGCGTCCGCCGCGCGCCGGCCCCTGGTCACGGCGGCGTCGAGGTCCGAGCGGAACCGGGCGAAGGCCTCCGGGATGCCGGTCATCACATTCCCCACAAAGTCAGCTGGTCACGGTCAGCGTGCGGACGACCTGCTCGCACGCGGGGCGGACCCGGTCGTGCCCGTCCTGCGGGTACTGGCACCCCACGCTGACCTGCACGTCGTCCTGGAACAGCACGTACCAGTCGATGACGGCCGACTCCACCACTTCCCGGTAGTAAACGACATCCTTGGTGGCGAAGTCGGCGGAAGCGTCGAAATCGGACACGTTCGCCCGCTGGTCGTACTGCTCGCGCAACTCGGTCTCGGCCCGAGCCGGGTCCTGGGTGGCGTTGTAGTTGAGCCGCCGCTCCTCCACCGCGATGACGTCCCGGTTCGACTCGGGCGCCTCGGGCTTGAGCAGCACCTTGCGGGTCTCGACCTGGCCGCCGGTCTGCTGCCACCCGCCCGGCACGGTGAAGCTGTAGTCGTACTGCGCGATGATCTTGCCCTCGGTGGCGCCGGACGTGGTGGTGGAGGACGAGGTGGGCGTGGTCGGGTCGCCGGTCGTGGCGTCGCCCCGGCTCAGCACGTACGCCGTGGACGCGGCGACGGCGGCGACCACGACGACGGCGGCGACCACGAGCAGCGGCACGCGGCTGCGGCGCGGCGGGGCCGGCGCGGGCACGGGCGTGGGGGCCGACGGCGGGAAGTACGGCGGCTGGGGGAAGCCGGCGGGCGGCGACGGCGTGATCCGCCGGGTGATCTTGCGGGTCCGGTCGTCGGTGATCTTGTGGGTGACGTCGCCCGCGCCGGCGGGCAGCGCGCCGGTGCGCAGCGGGTCCACGCTCACCGCTCTCAGCGCGCCGCGGGCCACCACGGTCTCCGGCTGGTCGATGCTCGTCGGCACCACGCCGGACTGCTCCAGCACCAGGCGGGCCACCAGCGGGATGCGGCTGGACCCGCCGACCAGGAACACGCCGGCGAGGCCGCGCGGGTCGAGCCCGGCGTCGCGCACGGCGGTCACGACCAGCGCGGCCGCCCTGGTCAGCGGCGCGCTGATCAGGCGTTCCAGGTCGGTGCGGGTGACGTGGGCGTCGGGGAACGGCGGCGGCATCGGCACGTCGGTGTAGGCGTGCCGGGACAGGGTCTCCTTCGCGCCGCGCACGTCTTGGCGCAGCACCCGGCGCTTGCGGCGGTCGGACAGCTCGCGGCCCTCCACGAGCTGCCGCCACGCGTCCGGGTCGCCGGGCGAGACCAGCGAGCCGACGTGCTCCAGCAGCGCCTGGTCGACGTCCGCGCCGCCGAAGCCGGGGTCGCCCTTGGTCGCCAGCACGCGGAACGCGCCGCCCTGGCGGGCCACCACGCTGGCGTCGACCGTGCCGCCACCGAGGTCGAGCACGGCCAGCGCCGCGCCGTCCGCGATGGCGTGGGTCGCCGAGTGGAACACCGCCGCCGCGACCGGCTCGGGCACCAGCCGCAGCTCCTGGCCGAGCCCCCGTGCCGCCTGCAGGAGCACCCTGGTGCGGATCGCGCCCCAGTCGGCCGGGTGGGTGAGCACGAGCAGGTCGACCCGGGCGCCGCCGGCCACGCGCCGCGCCTCGTCCACCGCCCTGGTCAGCACGGCCCGCACGACGTCGACCACCGGCAGCACGCTGTCGCCGAGCAGCAGCTCGCCCTCGTCGACGCGGCGCTTGGGGTGCGGCTCGTAGCGGGACGGGTCCACCGCGGCCTGGCGTTCGGCCTCCTGGCCGACGAACAGCGTGCCGTCGGCCGCGGCGAACACCGCGGAGGGCACGATCGGCTGGCCGTCGACCACGACGACCTGCGGTTCCCGGCCGTGCAGGGACATCGCGACGCAGGTGCTGGACGTGCCGAAGTCCACCGCCACGTGCAAGCTCATCCGTCATCCCCCTCGTCGGCCGGGGCGGGCCTGCATATGCATACCTCACCGGACCGACGGTCCGCCGCCGGGTCGCCGAGCCGAGACCCGATGGCCGGCCGGAGGTCAGCCGCCGTGCCCCGTCCGGGCCCTCAGCTCCGCCGCACGGGGGCTGCCGAGCCGTTCGTACAGGTCGATCGCCCGCCACCGGTGCTCGACGGCCGCCGCCCGGTCGCCGCGCCGGTCGAACACGTCCGCCATGCCGGCCAGGGCGTCGGCGTGCTCCCACGGGATCGTCGCCTGGTCCAGGGTGCCGAGCGTGCGGCGGAAGTAGTCCAGCGCCTCGTCCAGCCGGCCCTCCTTGCGGTGGATCTCCGCCACCACGTTCGCCGCCTCGGCCGCGGCGGTGGCGTCGGCCAGCCGTTCCATGGCGGCCAACGCGCGCATGGCGCTGTCGAGCGCTTCGTCCTCCCGGCCCAGCGCGCTCAACGGCCGGGCGACCTCCATGAGCGCGGCGGCCTCGGTGTGCTCGTCGCCGACCGCCGCGCACGCCTCGATCGCCTCCCCGTAGCGCTCGATCGACTCC
The DNA here is from genome assembly GCF_040656635.1 of Actinosynnema sp. NPDC049800. Taxonomy (NCBI): domain Bacteria; kingdom Bacillati; phylum Actinomycetota; class Actinomycetes; order Pseudonocardiales; family Pseudonocardiaceae; genus Actinosynnema; species Actinosynnema sp. NPDC049800. The sequence goes on from NZ_JBFAMT010000079.1 coordinate 18,144, forward strand.
TCGTAGCGGCCCAGCCTCATCAACGACGACGCCGTGTTGCACAAGGTGAGCGAGAGGTGCTGCAGGAAGCCCCGCTCCCGCTGGATCCGGACACCGCGCTCCCCGACCTCCAGCGCTTCCTCGTGCCGCCCGAGGTGGTCGAGGCAGGCGCAGATGTTGCCCAGCAGCACGGACGCCGGCGCGTGCTCGCCGCCCGCCTCCATCAGCGCGTGCGCCTCCCGGAACCGGGTCAGCGCCTCCTCGCTGCGCCCGCTGGCCCAGTAGCCGCCGGCCAGCCCGCTGACGATGCGCGCCCGGGCCCGGTCGTCGCCCAGCCTCACGGTCGCGTCGAGCGCGATCTCGTGGGTGGAGATCCAGTCCGAGACGTGACCGCCGTGGTAGTAGAAGCCCCACAGCAGGTACGGCAGCTGCCAGGTGTGATCGTCGAGCCCGGTGCGGGCGGCGTGGCGCACCGCGGCGGCGAGGTTCTCGCGCTCCGCCTCGAACCACTCCACGGCAGGTCCCGCGGTGTCGAACCCCGGCAGCTCCAGCGAGGCGTCGGTCGTGCGCACGGGCAGCCGCGGCCGGAGCGGGTAGAGCGCCTCGTCGCCCGCCTTCACCACCGCGAGGTAGTAGTCGAGCAGCCGGACGACCGCAGCGTCGTCCGGCTCGGCGGTGCCCTGCGCGTACTGGCGCACCAGGTCGTGCAGGCGGAACCGGCCCTGGCGCGGTTCCTCGACCAGGTTCACCTCGACCAGCGCGCCGAGCACCTCGTCCACCACCTGCGCGGGCAGGCCCGACAGCGCCGCGCCGGAGTAGCGGTCCACGTCCTCGCCGACGTGGTGGCCCAGCGCCCGGAACACGCGCCGCTGCACGTCGTCCAGCGTCCGGTAGGACACCGCGAACGCGGACGCGACGTCCCGGTCGTCCGCGGCGAACTCGCGCAGCCGCCGCCGCTCGTCCCGGATCCGGTCGATCAGGTACTCCGCGGACCAGGCGGCCCGGTGGTGCAGCCTGGCCGCGGCGAGCCGGATCGCCAGCGGGAGGTGGCCGCACAGCTCCACCAGCCGGGTCAGCGCGGCGGGGTCGAGCGTGCTGCGGCCCGCCACCTGCCGGAAGAGGTCGACGGCGGCCGGTCCGGGCAGCACCGGCAGCGACAGCGCGTGACTGCCGTCCAGCCCGACGAGCCTGCGCCTGCTGGTCACGATCACCAGGCAGCCGGGCGTCGACGGCAGCAGCGGCCGGACCTGGAGCGCGTCGAACGCGTTGTCCAGCACGACGACGGCGCGCAGCCCGGCCATCTCCGAGCGCCACAACGCCACCCGCTCGTCCAGCCCGACCGGCACGCGCTCGCGCGGCACGCCCAGCGAGTACAGCAGCACGGCGAGCGCGTCCAGCGGCTCGCGCGGCTCCCGGCCCTCGGTGTAGCCGTGCAGGTCGATGTAGAACCGGCCGTCGGGGTACCGGTCGGACAGCAGGTGCGCGGCGTGCACCGCGAACGCGGTCTTCCCCACGCCCGCCATCCCGTCCACCGCGCACACCAGTCCGCGTTCGGCGATCCGTTCGACCGCGGCCAGCTCGTCGGCCCGCCCGGTGAAGTCGGGCAGGTCGCGGGGCAGGTGGTCGCGCAGCCGCACGGCCGGCGGGCCGCCGTCGTCCTCGGTCAGCAGGGCCGCGTGCAGCGCCCGCAGCTCCGGTCCCGGTTCGACGCCCAGCTCGGCGGCGAGGACGGTCCTCATCTCCGCGTAGGCGGTCAACGCCTCGGCACGCCGGCCGGACGCCCGCAACGCGGCCATCAGCTGCGCCCCGAACCGCTCGCGCAGCGGGTGCTGCTTCGTCAGCGACCGCAGCTCGCCCACGAGACCGCCGCCGCGACCGGCCGCCAGCTCGGCGTCGAAGCGGCGCTCCAGCACGCCGAGGCGTTCCTCCAGCAGCGATTCGACCTCGTCGCGGTGCAGCGAGTCCGACGACACGTCGGACAGCGGCGTGCCGCGCCACAGCTCCAGCGCCTCGGTGAACCGGCCCCGCGCGGCCAGGTCGCGGAACTCGTGCAGGTCCAGCGCGTGCGGCGGCAGCTCCGCCAGGTAGCCGCCGGTGGTCGTGCGCACCACGTTGGCCTCGCCGAGGGCTTGGCGCAGGCGTCGCACCACCATCTGCAACGTGGCCTTGGCGCGGTCCGGGTTGGGCGCCTCCCCGTTCCACAGCCGGTCGACCAGCTCGTCGGCCGTCACCGGCTGGTTGGCCCGCAGCAGCAGGACCGCCAGCAGCAGTCGGGCCCGGCCGGCGGGGATGGGCACCGGCTCGTCGCCGTGCCACACCTCGATCGGGCCGAGGACGTTGAACCGCGACGCGATCACGCCGGCTGTCCCGCCACGACCGGTGGGCGCGAGGGGCCGGTCGCGCGACGTGCGGAGGGCACGGTGGTCGAAGGCGCGGGGAGCCCTGGAACCGTGAACCGAGCCGCCATACCCCTCCTTGACCGAGGCCAGTTTACAAACTCCGGCACGGGCCGCGAACTCCTCGTGACCGGGCGCGACCGCCGCCAGGAGAGCAGCTCGCGCGCCTCGTCCGGTCGGTAGCCGTACTGCCGGCGGGTCGCCGACGACTCGGTGGCCACTGTCGACCGGCGCTGGGTGAGCCGGCAGTGAGGGGACTGTGAGGCTCTTCTTGCACAGTTGAGGCCGTTCACCGCCGCGACCCCCAGAGGGCGCGGGGCCGGAGGTGCGCACCAGGGGGGATCCGGTCCCGGTGGCAGGTGCACGTCGAGGGACGACGCGCCTGCCCGGCCCGCGCCGCGGTGACGACCGGGCCCGCGGGCTCCTCCGCTCTCCCCGCAGAGGAGCCCGCGGTGTCGGAGCGGCCGACGGGCCCCACGACGGCGGACCCGGTCACGGCAGGCCGGCCACTTTCGCCCGCAACGCCTCCGCCGTGCCGTGGCCGAGCTCGTCCAGGATGTCCAACGCCGCCTGCCACACCTCGCGCGCGGCGTCGTGGTCGCCCGCCAGCACGTGCGTGTCGCCGAGCCGTTGCAGCGTCGCGGCCTCCTCGTACCGGTCACCGCTCTCCCGGTACCGCGGCAGCGCCTCCCGGTAGCAGCGGACCGCCTCGTCCAGGTCGTGCAGGCGGTGGTGGACGTAGCCGAGGCTGTCCCACGTCGCCGCCTCCGCCAGCACGTCGTTGACCTCGCGGAACAGCGCCAGCGCCCGACCGCAGTCGGCCAGCGCCCGGTGCAGGTCCTCGCCGAGCATCGCGCGGGCCCAGCCGACGGCGTTGAGCGCGCGGGCCGTGCCCGCCCGGTCGCCCAGCTCCTCGAACAGCGCCAACGCCCGTTCCGCGTGGTGCAGGGCCTCGTGCAGCATGTTCCAGCCCTCGTACAGCCCGGCCAGGTGCCGGTGGATGTGCGCCCGGCTCTGCCGGTCGCCCAGCTCGCACGCCAGGTCGAGCGCGGCGGTGAGGTAGGACGCCGACTCGGCGAACCGCCGCAGCGTGATCAGGATCCGGCCGAGGGCCCGGTTGGTCGAGGCGAGCGCGACCCGGTCGCCCAGCCGCCGTGCCGCGGCCAACGCGATCTCCAGGCACCGCGCCTGCTCGTGCCAGAACGCCCGCAGCCGGGCGAACGCCGTGGTCGTCCACGCCAACTGCCAGGCGTGGGTGTCGAAACCGTGCGCCGCGGCGTGCCCCACCGCGGCGAACAGCGACGCCTGCTCCAGGCCGAACCAGGCCAGCGCGTCGGCCCGCTCGGTCAGCTCCGTGACCACCGCGCCGCGGGCGGGCTCGGCGATCGGCACCTCCTCGCGCTGCGAGTACAGCAGCCGGTCGGCCGTGTTCGCGGTGTGCAGGTAGTGGTCGAGCAACCGCCGCAGGGCTTCGCGCGGCCCGCCCTGGTCCTCGTGCACCGCGACCAGGTCCCGCGCGAACGCGTGCACCAGGTCGTGCAGCGTGAAGCGGCCCGGCACCGGCTCCGCGATCAGGTGCAGCCTGCTCAGCTCGCCCAGGTTCTGGCGGGCGGCGCGCAGCGGCACGCCCGCCAGGCTGGCCGCCGCCGGGATCGACACCTCGGGCCCCGGGTGCACGCCCAGCAGCAGGAACATCCGGGCCGCGGCCGGGCTCAACCGCTCGTAGGACCAGGAGAACACCGTCTTGACGCTGGTCGTCGCCTCACCGGTGTCGAGCGCCTCCAGCCTGGTCCGCTCGTCGGCCAGCTCGCCGGCCAACGCCCGCAGCGCGAAGTCCGGGTGCGCCGCCGCACGTGCCGCGACCACCGACAACGCCAGCGGCAGCCCCGCGCAGTGCCCGATCAGCTCGCGCACCGCGGCCGGCTCCGCGCCGACCCGCTGCGCGCCGAGCTGCCGCACCAGCAGCGCGGTCGCCTCACCGTCGGTCAGCACGCCGAGCGGCAACGGCTGCGCGCCCTCGCGCACCACCAGCCCGTCGAGCTGGTTGCGGCTGGTCACCAGGGCCAGGCAGCGCGGGCCGCTCGGCAGCAGCGGTCGCACCTGCTCGCTGTCCGCCGCGTTGTCCAGCACCACCAGCACCCGGCGCTCGGCCAGCAGGCTGCGGTACAGGCCGACCTGCTCGTCCAACCCGGACGGCACCCGCTCCGGCGCCACGCCCAACGCGCCGAGGAACCCGCGCAACGCCTCGTCCGGGCTCACCGGCTCACCCGTCGGGTCGAAACCGCGCAGGTTCACGTAGAGCTGGCCGTCCGGGAAGCGGTGCGCGCTCTGGCTCGCCCAGTGCAGCGCCAACGCCGTCTTGCCCACGCCGGCCGCGCCGTTGATCGCCGCGATCACCACCCCGCCCGCGCCGCCGGCCGAGTCGAGCAGCGCCCACAGCGCGGCCAGCTCGCCGTCGCGCCCGACGAAGAACCGGGTGTGGATCGGGAGCTGCCGCGGCGTGCTCGGGGTGTCCCGGGCGTCCGGGCGCGCGGCGACCGGCGCGGCGGTGAGGATCCGCTGGTGCAGCTCCTGCAAGCGCGGGCCGGGGTCGACGCCGAGCTGCTCGGCCAGCAGCGCGCGCACCGACCGGTAGGCGGCCAGTGCCTCGGCCTGCCGGTCCGATCGGGAAAGCGCTTCCATCAGCTGGCCCCAGAACCGCTCGCGCAACGGGTGCTCACGGGTCAGCGACCGCAGCTCGGGCACCACCTCCGCGGGCCTGCCCGCCGCCAGGTCCACGTCGAGGCGCCGTTCCAGCGCGTCGAGGCGTTCCTCCAGCAGCGGCGCGACGTCCTCGGCGTGCAGGACGTCGGACGGCACGTCCGACAGCGGCGCGCCGCGCCACAGGCCCAGCGCCTCTGCCAGCCGGTCGCGGTCGACCAGCTCGCGGAACCGGTGCAGGTCGAGCGCGCCCGGCGGCACCTCCGCCGCATACCCGCCGGTGGCGGTGCGGACCACGTTCGCCGGGCCGAGCGACTGGCGCAGCCGGGTCACCACCATGTGCAACGTCGCCCTGGTGCGGCCCGGGTTCACCGACCGGCCGTCCCAGAGCCGGTCGACCAGGAGGTCCGTCGGCACCACGCTGCCCGCGCGCAGCAGCAGGCTGGCCAGCAGCACCCGCGCCTTGCCCGTCGGCAGCGCCACCTGCCTGCCGTCGTGCCAGACCTCGAGGGGCCCGAGCACCTTGAACTCAGTCTCCACGCCACCCCCTCCAGTGCGGGGCGCAGCATAAGGCAGCGCACCGACACTCCCCGGATACCCAGAGTCAACTTCCCACCACTGTCCCAGGGCGGGCCGGCGAATTACGGGCGGGCCGGAGGGGCGGGGCCGGAGCACCGGGAACGCGGAAGGCCCCGCCGGAGCGGGGCCTTCCCGTCGTTCGCGTCGCGAGGTCGCGTCGGTCGAGCCGCCGTCCGCGGAGCAGCGGCGACCCGACTCAGTCCGGGTCGATCCACGCCAGCTGGATGCGCTGCTGCCCCAGCTTGCGGGTGACCAGCGTGCCCCGGCCGGGAGGCTGCGGCGACGCCTTGAGGTTGCCCACGATCGCCCCTTCCTCCTTCGAGCCCGAACCCACCATGATCGGCGCCGAGATCTCCTTCAGCTTGCCCAGGATCGGGTCGTACATCGCCCGCGACGCGCCACCCATGCGCCGCACGGCGATGATGTGCAGACCCACGTCCTTCGCCTGCGGGATGAACTCCGCCAGCGGCTGCAGCGGGTTCTGCGAACCCTGCGGCGCGACGAGGTCGTAGTCGTCCACGACCACGAACAGCTCCGGGCCCTTCCACCAGGACCTGTTCTTCAACTGCTCCTGGGTGACGTCCGGGCCGGGCAGGCGGTTGGCCATCGAGCCGCGGACGTCCTTGATCATGTCCGTGAGCTGCGCCGAGGACACCGCGTAGGACAGCAGGTGGTCGGTCTCGATGTAGCCGAGCATGGTGCGCCGGTAGTCGACCAGCATGATCAGCGCCTCGGACGAGGTGTAGCTGGTCATGATGCCGCGCACGATGGTGCGCAGCAGGTTGGTCTTGCCCGCCTCGCCGTCGGCCAGCGCCATGAAGTGCGGGTCGGCGTCGAAGTCCAGGTACACCGGCGCCAGCTCGTCCTCGTTGACGCCGATCGGCACCAGGTGGCCCCGGTTCGGCCGCTGCTGCTGCACCTGGGCCATGAAGTCGTGGTAGGGCAGCAGGTCGGGCAGCAGGCGGACCTGCGGCGCGCGCTGGCCGCGCCACGCGGCGCTCACCTTGGCGATCATGTCCTGCACGCCCGCCGCCACGTTCTCCGCGTCCGACGAGGCGTCGACGCGCGGCAGCGCGGTCAGGAAGTGCAGCTTCTGCGGCGACAGACCGCGACCCGGACGGCCCGGCGGCACGTTGACCGCGACCTTCCGGTCCACCTCGGACTCGCTGACGTCACCGAGGCGCAGCTCGAACCGCGTGCCGAGCAGGTCCTTCATCGCGGGCCGGATCTCCGCCCACCGGTTCGCCGCCACGACCACGTGCACGCCGTAGGACAGACCCTGCGCGGCCAGCGCCTGGACCATCGGCTCCAGCGCCTCGAACTCCTGCCGGAAGTTCATCCAGCCGTCCACGATCAGGAACGCGTCGCCGAAGTCGTCGTCGCGGATCTCGCCGCGCCGCCTGCGGTTGCGGAACTCGACCATCGAGTCGATGCCCTGCGCGCGGAACCGCTGCTCGCGCTCGGTGATCAGGCCCGACAGCTCGGCCACCATCCGGCGCGCCTTGTCCACGTCCAACCGGCTGGCGAACCCACCGACGTGCGGCAGGTTCTCCAGCGACGCGAGCGTGCCGCCGCCGAGGTCGAGGCAGTAGAACTGCACTTCCTGCGGGGTGTGCGTCAACGCCATGGACGTGATCAGCGTCCGCAGCATCATCGACTTGCCCGACTGCGGACCGCCGACGATCGCGCCGTGGCCCGCGGCGCCGGAGAAGTCCGCCCACAGCAGGTCGCGCCGCTGCTCGAACGGCTTGTCGACCACGCCGAGCGGCACCTGGAGCTTGCCGTTGGAGAAGAAGCCGGGCGCGGTCAGGCCGCGGTCCTCGGTCGCCTGCAACGGCGGCAGCAGCGTGTCCAGCGACGGCGGCTCGTTCAACGGCGGCAGCCACACCTCGTGCGCCGGCGGGCCCTGGCCCACCAGCCGCTCGACGATGACCTCGAGCTCCGAGGGCTCGTTGGAGTCCTCTTCCTTCTTCGCCTGCTTGACCGGCTCGATCGGCTTGACCGGCTCCTTGGGGATCTCGATGTAGTCCGGCACGAAGTAGCGCGGCCGCTTGTCGCTGGTCACCGGCGCGGACGGGCCCGCGACCTGCAACCCGGCGGGCCGGTACGGACCGGACACGTACAGCGCCTTGAACCGGGTCAGCGGCGAGCCCTGCACGCCCAGGTAGCCCGAACCCGGGATGGGCGGCAGCTCGTAGGCGTCCGGCACGCCGATCGCGGCGCGCGACTCGGCGGCGGAGAACGTCTTCAGACCGATCCGGTAGGACAGGAACGTGTCCAGGCCGCGCAGCTTGCCCTCCTCCAGCCGCTGCGACGCCAGGAGCATGTGCATCTGCAGCGACCGGCCGACGCGGCCGATCTGGAGGAAGATGTCGATGAAGTCCGGCTTCGCCGTCAGCATCTCGGAGAACTCGTCGATGCAGATGAACAACGCCGGCAGCGGGTCGAGGTCGGCGCCGTTCTCCCGCGCCTTCTCGTAGTCCCACACGTTCTTGTAGTTGCCCTTGGCCAGCACTTCCTGGCGACGGGACACCTCGCCCGCGATCGCGTCCTTCATGCGGTCGACCAGCGTCAGGTCGCCCGCCAGGTTGGTGATCGTCGCGGCGACGTGCGGCGCCTTGTCCAGGCCGAGGAACGTCGCGCCACCCTTGAAGTCGACCAGGATCATGTTGAGCGAGGTCGACGAGTGCGTCGCCAGCATGCCCAGCACGAGCGTGCGCAGGAACTCGGACTTGCCGGAACCGGTGGCGCCGATGCACAGGCCGTGCGGGCCCATGCCCTCCATCGCCGCTTCCTTGATGTCCAGCTCGACCTGCTGACCGAACTCGCCGATGCCGAACGGCACCCGGTAGCGGTCGCGCACCGGCCGGGGCCGCCACGCCGCCTGCACGTCGAAGGTCATCGGGTCGCCGGGGATGCCCAGGAACTCCAGCAGCGGCGGGTTGTTGCTCATCGACAGCGGGTCCTCGTCGCTGCCGCCCGCGTCCACGCCGCCGATCCGGTACGGCGACAGCCGCCGGGCCAGCGCCTCGGCCTCGACCACGCTCAGCCAGTCCGGCGCGCCGAACCACTCCACACCGCTGGCGCTGCGCGCGCCGAGCTTGCCGTCCTCGATCACCAGCCGCAGGCCGCGGCGGGCGGTCAGGTTGCCCAGCGACTCGGACAGGTCGAACAGCGTGACGCCGACCAGGCCCTCTTCCAGGATGATCTGCTCTTCGCGGGTGACGTCGCCGTCGTCGATCAGGATCACGATGTGCGGCTGGTCGGCGGGCGGCGGCGCGTTGCGGGTGAACCGCTGCCGGTCGCGCAACTGCTCGTCCAGCATCTGCTCGACCTCGGCCAGCGAGCCCGCCATCATCCGCATCTGCCCGATGCCGTCGACGATCGCCGGGTGCTGCACGTGCGGCAGCCACTTCATCCACTCCCACTCGGCCTTGGTGCGGCCGGTGGTGACGACGGCGACCAGCAGGTCGTCCGGCGAGTGGAAGGTGACCATCTGGGCCAGCAGGGCGCGGGCCAGGCCGCGCTTCTCCTCGATCTCGCCGAGCAGGCCGACGGCGGCGAAGCCGCGCAGCGCGATCGAGATCGGCAGGTCGGGCACCAGCGAGTGGGCGCGCACGAACCGGCGCAGCGCCAGCGTCGCGATCGGCTCCAGCTCCTCGACGGGACCGGTCTGCGGCGGCACGAGCCGCGTGGCCAGCCGCTGCGAGCCGCGGCCCGCGCGCAGGTGGCAGAAGTCGGGGTCGTTCTGCCGGCGCTCCCACATGCGCCGGGTGGTGGCCAGCGACCACAGCATCTGCGGGTCCGGGTGGACCCACTCGCGCTCGGCGCGCTGCTCGTTGGCGGCCTCGCGGGCGCGGTCGCGCATCTGGCCGAGGTACCGCAGGTAGTCCTTGCGGTCCTCGTTCATCTCGGCCTTCTTCTGGCCCTTGCCGCCGCCCATGCCGCCGGCCATCATGCCGATGGTCGAGACCAGCATCATGCCGGGCATGATCATCGCAGCGGGGCTGCGCCCGCTGTAGCTGAACATCAGCACCATCATGCCGACGGACGAGATGATCATGACGACGGGCATCGCCTTCATCATGATGTTGCCGGGGATGACCCGCGGCACCTCGGGTGGCGGTTCGAGGTGGACCTCACCGCCGGGTGGGCGGGGAGCAGCGAGGCGTGCCGTGCGCTTGAACTGCAGCGTGCTCACCTAACAGGCACCTCTTCAGCGTCGATCCGTAAACGATCAGCCCGACTGCGCTCGAATCCCGATCGGGGCGTGTGGGCCCGCCACAGTCGCAACGACACTATGGCGCATCGGAACCCCGAACGACGGGGGGTCGGGCAAATCCGCGGCCAACGTGTTGTGACGTGTTGCGCGGAACGGCCCAGCCCGGAGGCCCGCTGCCCCCATACTGGGTCCGCTCCTCTCCAGGGGCGGGCCGAAGCGCGTCCGACCGGACCAATAGGGTCGGGACGGACCACAGCACACACTCATCAGGACTTAGGGGGCGCTGGTGGCGACCGGAACGACGGTGTTCAGCCGGGTGACGGTGGTTGCGCCGCGAACGCGTATCGACGTCGCGCTGCCCGCCGACGTCGCGGTGGCCGACCTGCTGCCGATGCTGCTGGACATGGCCAAGGAGGCCACTCCGGACGGTGGCGTGCGGCACGGCGGCTGGGCGTTGGCCAAGCTGGGCGAGGGCCCACTGGACCCCAGCCGCACGCTGGCCTCGCTCGGCGTGGTCGACGGCGAGCTGCTGCAGCTGCGCAAGCGCAACGAGAACCCGCCGCCCCCGCTGTACGACGACGTGGTCGACGCGATCGCGGAGTCCGATCCGGACAGCTTCCGGCCGTGGACCAAGGACACGGCACGCCGCTACGGCCACCTCGCGGGCGCGTTGGCGCTGATCACGGCCGCGATCGCGGTGCTGATGGCGGGCCCGCTCGCGGGCGGCGGCAACCTCGTGCCGGCGATCTGCGCGGGCGTGGTGGCCATCGCGTCGCTCATCGCGGGCGCGGTCGTGGCGCGGTCCTACAACGCCGTCGGCACGGGCGTGCTGGTCGCCGCGGCGGGCGGGCTGCCGATGGCCTTCGTCGCGGGCCTCTACATCGTGCCCGGCGAGATCGGCCGGCCCAGCCTGCTGCTGGGCAGCGTGCTGGTGCTGATCTTCGCCTCGGCCTCGATCATGCTGATCGGCCGCGGCATCACGGTGTTCATCGCCGCCGCCACGGCGGGCGCGCTGAGCGGCCTCGCGTTCCTCATCGGGATCTTCGTCGACCACCCGGTGCACGGCATCGCGGCGGCCACCGCGGCGGTCTCGCTCGCCGCCCTGTCCGTGCTGCCCCGGTTGACGATCCAGCTGGCCAAGCTGCCGCTGCCGACCGTGCCGGGCAGCGCGGAGGACCTCAAGGAGGACACCGGCTTCCCGGAGTACTCCGTGATCGAGCGGCGCACGGCCAACGCGCACGAGTACCTGACCGGCATGATCATCGGCTGCGGCGGCGTCGCCGCCCTGTTCGCCGTGATCGCGGCGGGCGACGGCTCCATCTGGGGCCCGCTGCTGGCGATCGTGGTGACGCTGGTGCTGCTGCTGCGCGGGCGTGCCTACGCCAACGGCGCGCAGGCGGTGGCGCTGCTGGCCAGCGGCATGGTCGCGGGCGCCGGCGTGCTGTTCGGGTGGCTGGTGCAGTCCTCGCCCGGCGACCGGCTGCTGTACGTGTTCGGCACCCTCGTGGTGGTCGGCGCGGGCGCGCTGGTGCTCGGCGTGATCTTCCCCAACCAGAAGTTCTCCCCGGTGCTGCGCCGGACGGTCGACGTGCTCGAGGCCATCCTGATCGCCGCGGTGCTGCCGCTGGCGCTGGCGGTGATGGACCTCTACGTGGCCATGCGCCAGCTCATCCCCGCGTGAGGCGATGATGCGCATCCACAAGATCGCCGCGCTCACCGCGGCGGCCGTGACCCTGCTGACCGCGCCCGGCGCGTACGCCCAGCCGGCGTCGACGACGTCGACCCCGAACGCCCGGCCGAACTCGCAGCCGCCGCCGGTGGACCGGTCGTTCCTGCGCCAGCCCGAGCCGCCGAAGGAAGACGTCGACTACAAGCCCAAGCAGGGCTGCATCACCTCCAGGACCGAGGACCGCCCCATCCCGAACAAGCCGTGGGGCCAGATGCAGCTGCGGCTGGAGGAGGCGCACCGGTTCGCCACCGGCAAGGGCATCAAGCTCGCCATCATCGACACCGGTGTCAACAAGGCCCACCCGCGGCTGGAAGGCCGGGTCCTGGAGGGCGGCGACTACGTGGAGACCGAGAAGCGCGGTGTCCACGACTGCGACGGCCACGGCACCGAGGTCGCGGGCGTCGCGGCGGCCAGCCGGGACGACGAGACCGGGTTCGTCGGCGCCGCGCCCGAGGTGACGGTGCTGGCGTTCCGGCAGACCAGCAACAGCTTCGAGTACGACGACCCGGCCAACCTGGACGACCGACCGTCCGCGGGCAAGGTCGGCACCCTGGCGAAGGCCATCGTCTCCGCCGTGGACCAGGGCGCGCGCGTGATCAACATCTCGCTGACCGCCTGCGCGCCGCCGGCCGAGCCGAGCAACCAGGAGCGCGAGCTCCAGGCCGCGATCGACTGGGCGGTGAACGACAAGGACGTCGTCATCGTGACCGCCGCGGGCAACATCGACGCGAAGAGCGGCTGCCAGGCCCAGAACGACGGCCAGGCCACGGAGAACGTCAACGTGGTCGCGTCGCCGCCCTGGTACGCCGACAACGTGCTGTCCGTGGCGTCGATGAACGCCGAGGGCGGTGTCTCGCCGTTCTCGGTGTGGGGCCCGTGGATCAGCGTGGCCGCGCCGGGCGAGAACATCGTGACGCTCGACCCGGCGGGCAAGGGCCTGACCAACGCCAACTTCGAGAACGGCCGGCCGGTGGCGATCCAGGGCACCAGCTTCGCCTCGCCGTACGTGGCCGGCGTGGTCGCGCTGGTGCGCGAGCGGTTCCCGAAGCTGAAGGCGAAGCAGGTGATGGAGCGCATCAAGGCGACCGCCCAGCACCCGGGCAACCCGAACGGCCGTGACCACAAGATCGGCTACGGGATGATCAACCCGGTGGCCGCGCTGACCGCCGAGCTGCCGTTCGAGCAGCCGGGCGCGAAGCCGGTGAACCCGGAGCAGCTGATGACCGACCTCGGTCCGCTGAACCCGCCGAGCAGCACGCCCATGATCGTGGCGCTGTCGGGCACGGGCGCGGGCGTCGGCCTGCTCCTGCTGACGATGTTCATCGTCCACACCGTGAACCGCAACCGCGCCAGGCGCCTGGTCACACCACCAAAACGCTCTGTCATCTAGGGCGCCATCTAGGCCGCACACGACAAGGGCCGCCCTCCGGGGCGGCCCTTTCGCTTCCCTCGTGGTGACGCCGCTCGCTTCCCTCGTGGTGACGCCACGTCGCGAGGTCGCGTCGGTCATCCGCTGCTCATCCCGCGGCAATCACGCTTTTCGATTGTCGCGGGATCAGCGGCGGATGACCGACTTCCAGGCGACCGAGCCGCCGTCTGCGGAGCAGCGGCCATCCAACACGGCGATTCGACTCAGTCCTCCATAAGCTCTTGATCGTCCGGGACACGATGTTCCGGACGCCCGGGTTGGTGGGGTGTGGCAATCAGTCCTCTGCCGTTGGATGGC
>NZ_JBFAMT010000080.1:0-30846 GCF_040656635.1 Actinosynnema sp. NPDC049800
GCAGGCCTGGCGGGAAAAGCGTCCGCCAAGCCTGCCCGGCTTCGACCAGCCTATGGCACCCGAACCCATGTCAAATCGGGCCTAGGTGCGGATGTGCGGGTCCGTTGTGGGCGGGTGGGGTCGGGTGGTCTCGGCGCGCCGTCGGGCTGAGCGGTTGGGGGCGGCGGTACCACCGGGGTCCGTCGGGCTCGCCGGAGGCTTCCGGGCCGTCGGGGGTGGCGTCCGGGCGGAGTTCGAAGATCAATAGGTCCAACTGCGCGAGTCGGGCATACGGTGTTCGGCATGGACGCGTTTACGCCGCAGCCACGGCCTTGTTGGATTGCCGGACACGCCGAGCAGGGCGTTTCCGCCCTCACTGTCCATCACCCGTTCGATGGAACAGAGGTGGCCTCGGTCGCGGTGCCGGGGCCGGAGCAGGTGGAGCGGGCCGTTGCCGCCGCGGCGGCGGTGGCGAAGGAGTTCAGGCGGACGCCGGCGCACGTGCGGGCGGCTGCGCTGTTGCAGGTGTCCCGGGCTTTGGAGGAGCGGGCGGAGGAGATCGCGGAGACCATCACGGCGGAGAACGGCAAGCCGTTGAAGTGGGCGAACGTCGAGGTGAAGCGGGCGGTCAACACGTTTCGGTTCGCGGCGGAGGAGGCGAGGCGCTTCACCGGTGACTTGCAGCGGTTGGACACGGATGCCACTGGTGAAGGGCGGTTGGCGGTTGTTCGACGGGTGCCGCGTGGGCCCGTGTTGGCGGTGGCGCCGTTCAACTTCCCGTTGAACCTCGTGGCGCACAAGGTGGCGCCGGCGTTGGCGGTGGGGGCGCCGGTGATCGTGAAGCCGGCTTCGGCGACGCCGTTGTCGGCGTTGTTGTTGGGTGAGTTGTTGGCGGAGACCGGCTTGCCGGAGGGCGCTTTCTCCGTGCTGCCGGTGCGTGGTTCGGACATGAAGGCCTTGGTGACGGACGAGCGGTTGCCCGTCATTTCGTTCACCGGGTCGACGGAGGTCGGGTGGTCGTTGGCGGATTCGGCGCCGCGCAAGCACGTGGTGATGGAGTTGGGGTCGAACTCGGCGGCCATCGTGTGCGCGGATTGGGATGACCTGGAATTCGCGGCCGGGCGGATCGCGACGTTCGGGAACTACCAGGCGGGGCAGTCGTGCATCGCGGTGCAGCGGGTTCTGGTGCACCGGGACGTGGCCGGCGAGTTCGTGCCGAAGTTGGTGGAGGCGGTTCGGGGGTTGAAGACCGGGGATCCGCACGACCCCGAGGTGGAGGTCGGGCCGCTCATCGACGAGGACAACGCCCGGCGGGTCGCGGAGTGGGTCGAGGAGGCCGTGGCGGGTGGCGCGGTGCTGCACGTCGGCGGTGGGCGGTCGGGCACGTCGGTCGAGCCCGCGGTGGTGCAGGACGTGCCCGTGGACGCGAAGTTGTGGCACCAGGAGGTGTTCGGGCCCGTGCTGGCCGTGGCGGTGGTGGACTCGGTGGAGGAGGCGTTCGAGCAGGCCAACGCGACGGAGTACGGGCTCCAGGCCGGTGTGTTCACCAAGGACGTGACGGTGGCGTTCGAGGCGGCGGCGGAGTTGGAGGTCGGCGGGGTGATCATCGGCGACGTGCCGTCCTACCGGGCCGACCAGATGCCGTACGGCGGGGTGAAGGGGTCGGGCACCGGGCGGGAAGGCGTCCGGTCGGCGATGGTGGACTTCACCGAGGAACGCACGATGGTGCTCACCGGCATCACTCTCTGAGCGCGCCCTTGGCGAGCATCAGCAGGCCGTTGACCAGGTCGTCCGTGCCGGAGCCGGTGGCGAGGGCGCGGAGCTTGAGGCCCATCACCATGCCGACGACGGCACTGGCGACCTGGTCGGCGTCCTTCACGCCGATGGACGCCAGGACGGTCTCGGCGAGCTTGTCGTAGGCGGCGAAGCACTCGGCGGCCGCGGCCCGGAGCTCCGGGTCGCGGCCGGCGTGCAGGTAGAGCTCGTACGGGGCGATGCGCTCGCTGTCGGTGCCCGTGGCCTCGGCGACCTGGCCGACGATGTCGACGACCTGGTCGAGGTCGGCGCACTGGGTGTCGTTGCGGGTGGCCAGTTCGCCGAAGCGCCTGGTCTCCTCGGTGACGAAGTGCCGCAGGCTCTCCCGCAGCAGGTCCTGCTGGGTGGCGAAGTGGTAGGTGACGGAGCCGAGCGAGACGCCCGCCTCGTGCGCGATGCGCCGGTTGGTCACGCCGGCGACGCCGTCGTCACCGATGATCCGCAGCACGGCCGCGATGATCCGCTGCCTCGTCTCGGCCGGTCTCGTCATGTCGTTCATTGTCCGCCATGGGACGGATCGGCGGATCCGCGATACTGTTCGTTCGAACGAACAGTATCGGGAGGGCGCATGCGGGTCTCGGGATCGACCGTGTTGTTGACCGGCGCGACGGGTGGGATCGGGCACTCGATCGCCCGTGCGCTGGCCGGTCGTGGCGCGAAGGTGGTCTTGACCGGGCGGAAGGTGGCCGAGCTGGAGCGGCTCGCCGACGAGGTCGGGGGACGCGCGGTGGCGGCCGACCTGACCGAGGAGGGGGCGGTCGAGCGGTTGCTGGCCGAGGCGGGGGCGGTGGACGTGCTCGTCGCCAACGCGGCGCTGCCCGCCGGTGGTGCGCTGGTCGACTTCACGTCCGAGCAGGTGAAGCGGGCGTTGGCGGTGAACCTGGAGGCACCGATCGCGCTGGCGCACGGGTTGGCGCCGTCGATGGTGGCGGCCGGGCGTGGGCACTTGGTGCTCATCGGGTCGTTGGCGGGCAAGGTGGCGTCGGCGTACGCGTCCCTGTACAACGCGACGAAGTTCGGGCTGCGCGGTTTCGCGCTGGGGCTGCGGGAAGACCTGCGCGGCAGCGGGGTCGGCGTGTCGATCGTGCAGCCCGGGTTCGTGCGGGACGCCGGGATGTTCGCCGACACGGGCGCGAAGCCCCCGGCGGGGATGCGGACGGTGTCGCCGCGACAGGTCGCGGACGCGGTGGTGCGGGCGGTCGAGGAGGACCGGGCGGAGGTGAACGTGGCGCCGGTGGAGCTGCGGGCGGCGAGCCTGCTCGGCGGCGCGTTCCCGGCGTTCTCGGCGGGGTTGCAGAGGCGGATCTCGAACGACGAGGTCATGCGGCGGGTCGGCACGGCGAACCGGGGGAAGCGATGACGGCGGCGGTGATCCCCCACCCGAAGTGGCGGGTGCCGTTCCTGGGTGACGTGCTCGGCACGAACCGGCGGACGCCCGTGCAGGACACCATGCGGATGGGGCGCGAGCTCGGCCCCATCTTCACGCGGCGGTTCCTGGACCAGGAGATCGTGTTCGTGGGCGGGGCGGCGCTGGCGGCGGACCTGGCCGACGAGACGCGGTTCGCCAAGCACCTGGCGCTGGGCGTGGAGGCGTTGCGGGACGTCGGCGGGGACGGGCTGTTCACCGCCTACAACGAGGAGCCGAACTGGAAGGCGGCGCACGAGGTGCTGCTGCCCGCGTTCACCCAGAGCGCCATGCGCGCCTACCACCCGACGATGGTGGACGTGACCGCGCAGCTGGTCGCGAAGTGGGACCGGGGTGGTGCCGTCGACGTCTCCGGCGACATGACGAAGCTGACGTTGGAGACGATCGGGCGGGTCGGGTTCGGGTACTCGTTCGAGTCGTTCTCGCGGTCCGAGACCCACCCGTTCGTGAGGGCGATGATCGGGTCGTTGCGGTACGCGCAGCGCAAGAACTTCGTGGTGCCGTTGCTGCGCCGGGTGTTCGGGCGCGAGGCGGAGGAGCGCTACCAGCGCGATCTGGCCTACCTGGCGCGGGTCGTGGACGAGGTGGTGCGGTCGCGGCGCGGGTCGGGCGGGTCCGACCTGCTCGGGCTGATGCTGTCGTCCGGCGAGCTGGACGAGGTGAACATCCGCAACCAGGTGATCACGTTCCTGATCGCCGGGCACGAGACGACGTCCGGCGCGCTGTCGTTCGCGCTGTACTACCTGTCGCGGCACCCCGAGGTGGTGGAGAAGGCCCGCGCGGAGATCGACGCGGTGTGGGGCTCGGCGGAGGTGCCGGAGTTCGAGCAGGTCACGAAGCTGCGGTACGTGCGGCGGGTGTTGGACGAGGCGCTGCGGCTGTGGCCGACGGCGCCGGGGTTCGCGCGGGAGGCCCGTGCGGACACCGTGCTCGGCGGGCGGTACCCGATGCGGGCGGGCCAGTGGGCGCTCGTGCTGCTGCCGCTGGTGCACCGCGACCCGTCGGTGTGGGCGTCGCCGGAGGCGTTCGACCCGGACCGGTTCGCGCCGGCGGAGGTGAAGGCGCGGCCCGCGCACGCCTACAAGCCGTTCGGGACGGGCGAACGGGCGTGCATCGGGCGGCAGTTCGCGGTGCACGAGGCGACGTTGGCGCTGGCCACGGTGTTGCGGCGGTACGAGCTGGTCACGTCCGCCGACTACGAGCTGCGGGTGGCGGAGATGCTGACGTTGAAGCCGGACGGGTTCACCGTCACGCCTCGGCGGAGGTGAAGCCCTTGGCCCGGCGCAGCGCCCGGTCGAGGTCGGTCCCGGTGGCGGCGGTGTGGCCGTCGGGGCGGATCAGGGCGTCGCCCTCGACGGTGAAGCCGGGGCCGTAGCGGTGGCTGTCCGGGCGGAGCGCGCCGTCGCCGTTGGTGGTGAGGGGCGAGTCGCGGTAGGCGAAGGGCTCGAAGAGCTTGCCGGAGTCGATCTGGTCGGTGAGGGCGTGCTCCAGGACGTGGCGGCGGTGGGCGCGTTCGGCCGGGGTGCGCGGCACGAGGAAGCGCATGGTCGCGCCGGTGACGCGGAGGTTCTCGTCGGCGGCCGCGGCACGTTCCCGGTCGTAGGACTCCAGCAGGTGCGGGCCCGCCTCGCCGGCGCGGTCGAGGGCGATCTTCCAGGCGGCGTTGTCGGCGTCGCAGATCCCGGAGTTGAGGCCGCGCGCGCCGAACGGGCTCATCACGTGCGCGGCGTCGCCCGCGAGGAGGATCCGGCCGACGCGGAGGCGGGCGGCCCGGCGCTGGTGGAAGCGGTAGGTGGACTGCCAGAGGACCTCGTACGGGCGGTCGCCGGTGATCGCCCGGACGTGGTCGGGCGTGAGCTCGAAGCCCTCGGGGACCTGCCAGTCGATGCGGTGGACGCCGTCGGGTTGGGGGTGGACGAGCACCTGGCGGCCGGGGTGCCACGGCGGGTCGAAGTAGAAGCGGCGCTCCGGCTCGGGGTGGCCCAGGTCGACCCGGATGTCGGCGATGACGAACCGGTCGTCGAACGAGTGGCCCTCGAACGGGATGCCGAGCAGGTCGCGGACGGTGGAGTGGGCGCCGTCGGCGGCCACGCAGTGCGTGCCCTCGAAGGTGCGGTCGCCGGTGTGGACGGTGACCGTGCCGGTCTGCCGGACGTGCACGGCTCGCTGCCCGTACTGGAGGTCGATGAGGGGTTCTGCCAGGGCTTTCGCGTGCAGGATGTGCTCGACGGTGGTTTGCGGGGTGTTGACGAACGGCGGGAAGCCTGCGTCGCGCGGCAGTTCGACGGTGAGCACCTCGCGGTCGCGGAAGTAGGTCCGGCCGCGGTACCAGGTGACGCCGGCGTCCACGACGGCCTGGCCCACGCCGACGCGTTCGAGGATGTTCAGCACGTCCCGGTGCACGCAGATGGAGCGGCTGCCGACGGCCTCGCGGCGCGCGGAGGCCTCCAGGACGGTCGTCGGCACGCCGGCTCGGGCCAGCAGCAGCGCGGCGGTCAACCCCACCGGGCCCGCGCCGACCACCAGCACAGGCAGCACCGGCGTCACCTCAGCACCGGCGGCAGATGCCACGGGTGTCACCGCGGGTCCGGGTTCATCGCAGCGCCTCCCACACCTCGCGGTCCCGTTCGGCGGTCCAGATCCGGGGCCAGTCGACGCCGTCGCGCTCGTCCCAGTACCGCTGCACGTTGAACGGCATGCAGTGCTCGAAGATCGGCCACCGGCCGTAGCGCGGCGCCAGGGCGGCGTGCGCGGCCTCGAACGCGTCCTTCACCGTGCCGCCGCTGAGGTGCACGGTCCCGACCGTGCGGCGGAGCTCGTCCAGGAAGTGCCTCGACTGGGCGATGGCCGCGTCGACCTCGGTCCGGTCGCGGGCGGGCGCGCCGCGACCGCCGACGAGTTGCTCGGCGCCCAGCGCGGCGACCCGGTCCAACGTCGACGTGGCCCACTCGTCGTGGAACGCGTCGCCGGTGTAGAGCGCGGCCTGCGACTCGACCAGGTCGCCGGCGAACAGGATGCGCTGGTGCGGCAGCCAGGCCACGACGTCGCCCGCGGTGTGGCCGCGTCCGCAGAAGCGCAGCTCCACCTCGCCCCGGTCGCCGCCGAGCGGGATGGTGAGGCGGTCGGAGAACGTGACGGTGGGCCAGGTGAGGCCGGGGATGGTCTCGGGTTCCTCGAACAGCCGCGGCATCCGTCCGTACTCGCTGAGCCAGTCCTCGCGGCCGCGTTCGGCGATCAACGCCCTGGTGCTCTCGTGCGCGATGATCTCGGCGGCGTCGAACGCGCTCGCGCCGAGCGTGCGGACCGCGTGGTAGTGGGTCAGGACGAGGTGGCGGACGGGTTTGTCGGTGCGCTCGCGGAGCCGGTCGAGCCAGCGCCGGGCGGCCGTCGGCGTGGCCCTGGCCTCGACGCAGACCAGGAAGTCCTCGCCCTCGATCGCGCCGACGTTCGGGTCGCCCTCGGCGGTGAGGGCGTAGACGCCGTCGGCGAGCTCGACGAACCGCTCGTCCTTGGGGGTGAGGTCGGCGCTGGACGCGAACGGCTTCGTTGCCACACAACCCACCATAGGGCGATCAGGTCGACTTGACCTCCACGATCGGCAGCCGCAGCGCACCGGGCGCCCCGGCCGGGACGGCGGGGTTCTTCGGCGCCACCGGGGCGATCCGCCGGTAGCCGGCGGACTGGTCGGGGCGCTGGTCCGGCTCGCCCTTGTTCGGCCACACCGAGAACGCCCGCTCGGCCTGCGCGGTGATGGTCAACGACGGGTTCAC
Source organism: Actinosynnema sp. NPDC049800 (assembly GCF_040656635.1). NCBI lineage: Bacteria > Bacillati > Actinomycetota > Actinomycetes > Pseudonocardiales > Pseudonocardiaceae > Actinosynnema > Actinosynnema sp. NPDC049800. The sequence goes on from NZ_JBFAMT010000080.1 coordinate 6,991, forward strand.
GCCCAGGTTCGCCGAGATCGCCGAGCCGTCCACGACCGACAGGCCCGGGTAGCCGTAGACCCGGTGGTAGGGGTCGATGACGCCGCCTGCCGGGTCCGAGCCGATCGGGCAGCCGCCGATGAAGTGCGCGGTCAGGGGGATGTTGAACAGCTCGCCCCACGTGCCGCCCGCGATGCCGTCGATGTGCTCGGCCGCCCTCAGGTTGGCCTCGTGGCCCGCCTTGATGAAGGTCGGGTTCGGCTGCCCGTGCCCCTGCTTCGAGGTGAGCTTGCGGCCGAACAGGCCCTTCTTGGTGAACGTGGTGATGGAGTTGTCGAGGCTCTGCATCACCAGCAGGATCACCGTGCGCTCGCTCCACCGGTGCACCGACATGAGCCGGGCCAGCCGCAGCGGGTGGCGCACCGCCTGGGACAGGAACTGCAGGATGCGCGGGGTGGACTTCGCGCCGTCCGTGGCCAGCGTCTGGAGCAGGCCCATGGCGTTGCTGCCCTTGCCGTAGCGCACCGGCTCGATGTGGGTCTGCTCGTCCGGGTGGATGGAGGACGTGATCGCCACGCCCTGGCTGAAGTTGCGCTTTTCGTCCACCGTGTAGCGGGCCGCGCCGATGATCGACTCGGAGTTCGTCCTGGTCAGCTCGCCGAGCTTGGCCGAGAGCTTCGGCAGCGTCCCCTCGGCCTTCATCCGGTGCAGCAGCTGCTGGGTGCCCCACGTGCCGGCGGCCAGCACGACCTGGCCCGCGGTGATCGTCCGCCTGCCCTTGCGCAGCTTGCCGCCCGTGCGCCGGGTGCCGATCGCCCACGTGCCGTCGGGCGCCTGGCGCAGGTCGGTGACGGTGGTCAGCGGCAGCACCCGCGCGCCGTTGCGCTCGGCCAAGTAGAGGTAGTTCTTGACCAGGGTGTTCTTCGCGCCGACCCGGCAGCCGGACATGCACGCGCCGCACTGCGTGCAGCCGGTCCGGCTCGGGCCCGCGCCGCCGAAGTACGGGTCCTCGGCCGGCTTGCCGGGTTCGCCGAAGAACACGCCGACCGGCGTCGGGTGGTAGGTGTCGGCCACGCCAAGGTCCTCGGCGACCCGCCGCATCACCACGTCCGACGGCGTGGTGGTCGGGTTCTCCACCACGCCCAGCATCCGGCTCGCCTGGTCGTAGAACGGGGCGAGCTCGGCCTCCCAGTCGGTGATGTGCGCCCACTGCCGGTCCGCGTAGAACGGCTTGAGCGGCCGGTACAGGGTGTTGGCGTACACCAGCGACCCGCCGCCGACGCCCGAGCCGGCCAGGATCATCACGCTGCGCAGGGCGTGGATGCGCTGGATGCCGTAGCAGCCCAGCGCGGGCGCCCACAGGTATCGCCGCAGGTCCCACGACGTCTCGGCGAACTCGTCGTCGGCGAACCGGCGGCCGGCCTCGATGACGGCCACCCGGTAGCCCTTCTCGGTGAGCCGGAGCGCGGCGACGCTGCCACCGAAGCCCGACCCCACCACCACGACGTCGTAGTCGGTGTTGTTACCGGCGAGTTCACCCATGGCTGGGAGATTAGGCGTAACTCGCGGTAACAGGCTAGTGCTCGATCGATCCAGGCACCTCAGGGCGTGAAAAAGCCCCCGCCTGGAGCAGGGGCTTCTTCGAGCTTCTCCTAGCCGCGGATGGTCAGGCCGACCTTCTGGAACTCCTTGAGGTCCGAGTAGCCGGTCTTCGCCATCGCCCGCCGCAGCGAGCCGAACAGGTTCGTCACGCCACGCGGGTCCACCGACGGGCCGAACAGCAGCGTGCGCAGGTCGACGACCTGGTCCACGCCGGTCGACACGTGGCTGCGCGGCACCGAGGGGTGCGCCGACGCGGCCGTCCAGTACAGGCCCTGGCCCGGCGCCTCGGACGCCGCCGCCAGCGGCTCGCCCAGCATCACCGCGTCCGCGCCGCACGCGATCGACTTCGCGATGTCGCCGCTGGTCAGCACGCCACCGTCGGCGATCACGTGCACGTACCGGCCACCGGTCTCGTCCAGGTAGTCCCGGCGGGCCGCGGCGGCGTCGGAGATGGCCGTCGCCATCGGCACGCCGATGCCGAGCACCGAGTCCGTCGTGGTCACGCCCGGCGTGTAGCCGTAGCCGACGATCACGCCAGCCGCGCCCGTGCGCATCAGGTGCATCGCGGTCCGGTAGTCGCCGACGCCGCCCGCGATCACCGGGATGTCGAGGTCCGCGATGAACGACTTCAGGTTCAGCGGCTCACCGTCGCGCGAGACGTGCTCGGCCGAGATGATCGTGCCCTGCACGACCAGGATCTCGACGCCCGCCGCCAGCAAATCCGGCGTGAGCTCGGCCGCGCGCTGCGGGCTGACCCGCACCGCCACCGTGACGCCCGACTCCCGCACCTGCTTGATCGCCTCGGCGATCAGGTCCATCCGCACGGGCTCGGCGTGCAGCTCTTGGAGCACCCGCACCGGAGCGGCCGGGTCGTCGGTGTCCTCCACCGCCTGCACCAGCCGGAACAGGGCCTCCTCCACGTCACCGTGGCGGGCCCACAGGCCCTCCGCGTTGAGGACGCCCATGCCGCCCAGCTCGCCGATCGCGACCGCCGTGCCCGGCGACACGATCGCGTCGGTCGGGTGGGTGATCAGCGGGATCTCGAACCGGTAGGCGTCGATCTGCCACGCCGTCGAGACGTCCTTCGAGGATCGGGTCCTGCGGGACGGGATGATCTCGAGGTCGTCCAGCTCGTAGGCCCGCCTCGCGGTCCGGCCCATGCCGATCTCGACCAGATCGCGCACCTTTGTCGTCCTTCCGTGGAGCTGATGGTCCCCGGGGGAAGCCGGCGGAACCTGCGAACACTAGCCCAAGGCGATCCGATTCAGCGGGTCGTGTAGTTCGGCGCCTCGACGGTCATGGTGATGTCGTGCGGGTGGCTCTCCTTCAACCCGGCCGCCGTGATCCGCACCAGCTGCTTGCGCTGCAGGTCGGCGACGGTCTTCGAGCCGGTGTAGCCCATGGCCGCGCGCAGGCCGCCCACCAGCTGGTGCACCACCGTGGACAGCGGGCCGCGGAACGGCGTGCGACCCTCGATGCCCTCGGGCACCAGCTTGTCCTCGGACAGCACGTCGTCCTGGAAGTAGCGGTCCTTGGAGTACGACTTGGCCTCGCCGCGGCCCTGGAGCGCGGCCAGCGAGCCCATCCCCCGGTAGGTCTTGAACTGCTTGCCGTTGACCAGCACCAGCTCGCCCGGCGACTCGGCCGTGCCCGCGAGCAGGCTGCCGAGCATGACCGCGCTCGCGCCCGCCGCGATCGCCTTGGCGATGTCGCCGGAGTACTGGATGCCGCCGTCGCCGATCACCGGCACGCCCGCCGGCCCGCACGCCAGGCTCGCCTCGTAGATGGCGGTGATCTGCGGCACACCGACGCCCGCGACCACGCGCGTGGTGCAGATCGAGCCGGGGCCGACGCCGACCTTCACGCCGTCCGCGCCCGCGTCCACCAGCGCTTGGGCACCGGCGCGGGTGGCGACGTTGCCGCCGACCACGTCGACCTCGTCACCCAGCTCCTTCTTCACCTTGGCGACCATCTCCAGCACGTTGCGCTGGTGGCCGTGCGCGGTGTCGACCATGATCACGTCGACGCCCGCGTCGGCCAGCGCCATCGCCCGCGCGAAGCTGTCGTCGCCGACGCCGATCGCGGCGGCGCACAGCAGCCGGCCGTCCGGGTCCTTCGAGGCGTTGGGGTACTGCTCGGTCTTGACGAAGTCCTTGACCGTGATCAGGCCGCGCAGCTTGCCGTCGCCGTCCACGATCGGCAGCTTCTCGATCTTGTGCCGGCGCAGCAGGCCGAGCGCGGCCTCCGCCGACACGCCCACCTGGGCGGTGACCAGCGGGCCCTTCGTCATCACCTCGCTGACCTTGCGCGAGTGGTCGACCTCGAAGCGCATGTCGCGGTTGGTGATGATGCCGACGAGCTTGCCGTTCTCGTCGGTCACCGGCACGCCGGAGATCCGGTAGCGCGCGCACAGCTCGTCGACGTGGCGGATCGTGTCGTCCGGGGTGCACGTCACCGGGTCGCTGACCATGCCGGCCTCGGACCGCTTCACGGTCTCCACCTGGCGCGCCTGCTCCTCCATGGAGAGGTTGCGGTGCAGCACGCCGATGCCGCCCTGGCGGGCCATCGAGATGGCCATCCGGCCCTCGGTCACGGTGTCCATCGCCGCCGAGGCCAGCGGCACGCGCAACGTGATGTTGCGCGAGAGCTTGGTGCTGGTGTCCACGCCGCTCGGCACGATTTCCGACTCGGCGGGCAGCAGCAGTACGTCGTCGAAGGTCAGTCCCAGCATGGCGAACTTGGGCGGGACTCCGTCAGCGTTGAGCTCGCTGGTCATGGCGGCTGGCTTGCCTTCCGTCGTGCGGCGATCCCGCCGCCGCGGATCGGGTGCCACGCAGCGGCGATGGGTTCAGGTCATGGTATCTGGACGTGGCCGGGGGTCCGCCCGGTACCGTGCGGGGTCGTGCCGCACGACGCGTTGCCACCAGACCCGTTCGCGGGCGACCCGGAGGACCCGGCCCGGGCCCTCGGCGAGCCCGACCACGACCACGACCACCCGCCGATGGACGACGCCGAGCGGGCCGAGCTGGTCGGCGACCTCAGCGACCTCGCGGTGTACCAGGCGCTGCTCGAACCCCGTGGTGTCAGGGGAATCGTGGTCGACTGCGGCGAGTGCCAGGAGCCGCACTACCACGACTGGGCGCTGCTGCGGTCGAGCCTGGAGCAGCTGCTGGCCGACGGCCGGATGCGCCCGCACGAGCCCGCGTACGACCCCGACCCGGCGGCCTACGTCAGCTGGGAGTACTGCCGCGGTTACGCGGACGGGGTCACCGCGACCGAGAGCGCCCGCTGACGATGTGACGAAGCCCGCCCCTCATCCTGGGGCGGGCTTCGTCACACGCGCGTGCTCAGGGGGTCAGTTCCCGGCCGTGGTCTCGCTGTCCGTGCCGCCGGGCGTCTGCGTCTCGCCCCTGGTCTGGCCGTTGGTCGGCTCGCCCGAGGTGGGCGGCGGCGGCTGGGCCGTGCCGTCCGTGGTCGGGACCGTCGCCGTGGTCGTCGTGGGCGCGGTCGTCGTGATCGAATCCGGCGTCGTCGTCAGCGTCGGTGACGGCAGGCTGGGCTGGGTCGTGGGCAGCACCGGCGTCGTGGACGGTCCGACGGTGGTCGGCGTGTTCGGCGACGGCGTGGTGCTGGTCAGCTCCTCCAGCAGCGACTCGTGCTTCTGCGCGAGGTCGTCCTTGCCGTCGTCCGGCGAGACCGACGGCAGGCTCTCGCCCGCCTTGAGCAGCGCGTCGCGGGCCTCGCTGTACCGGCCGTCGCGCAGGGCCGCGCGAGCGGTGTCGAGGTCGGTGCGCACGGCGACGGCGGCTTCCACCGACCGCGCGTGCTCGGAGTACAGGACCCGGGTCAGCCCCCAGAGCGCGTCGCCCGGCTCGGCGTCCCGCGCGACCAGGCTCATCCCGGTGAACGCGATCGCCAGCACGGCGGCGGCCGCGGCGAGGGGGATTAGGAGGCGCTGCCTGGCCCTCGGCTGGGTGCGGGCGGCGGCGATCGTGGCCACCGCCGTGTCGGTGTCGACCAGCTCACCCATGGGTGGGCGGTCGACCTCGCGCCGCCAGGCGAGCAGCAGCGCGTTCAGTTCGTCGTCGACGAGCGAGTCCGGCTGGTCGCCGTCGCGCCCGCCCAGCACGTCGAGCAGCGCGTCATCAGCCCGGATGCCCGCGAGGTCGTCCCCCGGCTCGGCCGCGGTGTCCTCGGTCAGGGTGTCATCAGACTGCGGCGGTCTCTCATCTCGTCCGCGCACGACTTCTCCGTTGCCCTTCTCGTGCTGGTCAGCCACTCAGACCACCTCCTCCGCTGCCAACGTCTTGCGAAGGCGGGCCAGGGCGCGGTGTTGCGCCACCCGAACCGCGCCCGGCGTCGAGCCGACCGCGTCGGCGGTCTCTTCGGCCGACAGGCCGACGACCACGCGAAGCAGCAGGATCTCCCGCTGCTTCTCCGGAAGGACCTTGAGGAGCAGGGCCATCCGCTCCGACAGCTCGCCCTGCATGGCGCGCTGCTCGGGACCGGCCTCCGTCTCGGGGGCGTCGGGCACCTCCGGGACCGGTTCCGACCGGTTCCGGGCTGCGGAGCGATGCGCGTCGGCCACCTTGTGCGCGGCGATCCCGTAGACGAACGCCAAGAACGGCCGACCCTGGTCGCGATAGCTGGGCAGGGCCGTCAGCACCGCGAGACACACCTCCTGGGCCACGTCGTCCGCCGAAGCGAAAGACCTCTCCTGCCTTCCGACTCTGGCGCGGCAGTACCGCACCACGAGGGGTCGGATGGATGCCAGGAGCCGCTCGATCGCGTGGCGGTCGCCATCGACGGCTGCGCCCACTTCGGCGTCCAGTCCGTCCCCCAAGTTGGTCATCGCAGACAACTGCCCTGGTGTTACGCGTAGGCGTACCGACAAAGAACAGCACGGGACGATCGACGTCGCCCGTACTGGTGATGCTCACCGTACCGGTCGTCCGGCCGAATGTTCCGCAATGGGGTCCAGATGGGGTCTTTCGACCTCACCTGACCAGCCGACACGCCGGAGGCGCGCGACGGGCCTGGGACGCCCGGAACCGGCGGTGCGGGACAGCTCGGTGATCCGCGGCGGCCCGTGGGGCCGGCGACCTCACAGCGTCCTTGTTGGAGGCACGGCGGCCTCACAGCGTCCCTGTTGGGTGCACGGCGGCCTCACAGCGCGCTGTGGACGCACGGCGGCCCGGCGACGCCTGATGACGTCGCCGGGCCGTGGCTGGAGGAAGTAGTGCCGGTGCGACTCGCCGGACGAGTCCGACGAGGCCGCGCCCCGAGCCCTTGAGTCCCGTGCGCTAGGACACGAGGCCGCGCCGGAAGCCGTGCGCGACGGCCTGGGCGCGGTCGCGCACGCCGAGCTTGCGGAACAAGCGCCGGGCGTGCGTCTTCACCGTGTCCTCGGACAGGTAGAGCTCACGCCCGATCTGCCCGTTGCTCTTGCCCTGGCTCATCCCGCGCAGCACCTGGAGCTCGCGCTCGGTTAGCTGGACGCCCGGATCCGACGGCTGGCGCGGCGCGGGCACGCTCGTGCTCGCGAGCGTGTGCGCCAGCGCGGCGACCAGCTCGGGGCGCGAGGCGTCCCAGCGCAGGTAGCCGCGGGCTCCGCCGGCGATCGCGGCGGCGATGCTGCCCGCGTCGTCCGGTGCGCCGAAGACGATGACGTTTGCCTGCGGGTTGGCCGAGACGAGTCGTCGGGTCGCTTCGACCCCGGTCGGGACGGCGCGCTGGGTGCCAACCAGTACGACGTCGACCGGCTGCCGAGAGAACCGAGCCAACAACTCGTCACCGTGCGCTACGCAGTCGATGCGGCTAACCCCTGGGACAGCCGACATCACGCGGGTGAGACCCTCCCGCACACTGCGCCGGTCGTCGCAAATAAGGACCGTGGTCACGGGGACTCCTTCCTGCAGCCGAGTGACGTTCCACATCCCCTATCGGACGCTAGAGGCCGAACCTTGACACGATCCGGTGCTTAATCCGTCAAGAAGTTCGTCTCAGCGTCTGCGTTCGGGGGTTCCCCGGAACGGAGCAGCGATGTCGGGATCCACGGCGAGAGGTCCGCGAGCCGTCGACCCGACGGGTCGGCTCTGCGCAACACGCAGCTCAGAGCGTTTTCGGCGCGTTCCTTCACGTTTTCCGCGCCCGCAAAAGTGCGGTCTGCCAGGGCGTTTGCCAGGACAAGCGCCGTCGGCCAGATCAACGAGAAAAGCCCTCGACGGTCAGTGTGATTTAGGTCACACAGTAGCACTTCCACCCCGCGATCGACGCTTTCGGGTGTCCCCCACACCACCAATGCCGCACCGAGGACGAGGTCGGACTTGAGGATGTGTCGCGTTGCGCCGGCCTCCCGGGCGGTCGCGGCGGCCACCTCGGCCGGGTGGACCGCCTGCTCGGCGTGACCGCCGGCCAAGGCGATCTCGGCGGCCAGCCACTGGTGGCGCACCCGGCTGCGCCACCCGCGTGGCTCGACCCTGGCGTGCAGCCGCCGTGCTTCTTCGAGCCGGCCGGTGCCGACCGCGTCGGCGGCGAGCCCGAGGAGCGCGTCCGCCCGCGCACCGGCCGGGTCCACGTCGTCGGGGTCCACGTCGTCATGGTCTCGGTCATCAGGGTCCCGGTCGTCGCGGTCCCGGTCGTCGCCTTCGGGCACCATGGCCAGCGCCCGCCCGTCGAGCACGCGTGCCGCCGCGTGGCCACCCAACTGCCGCCGGTGCGACGCGAGAGTGGACGCCGCCAACGACCCGAACAACCCACCGCGCCCGATCAGCTCACCGAGCACCGACGCCGCCGCCGCGTAGTGCCCCTGACCACCGAGCACGACCGCCGTCAACCAGCGCTCTTCCGGCCCGCCCCGCAACGCCGCCCACACGTCGGCCTCGGGCCGATCCCCGAACGCCGCCTCCCGCACCCCCACCGCTCCACCCACCTCACTCGCGTGCCCAACGTCCGGAACGACCGTGCCCTACGTCCAGAACACCCGAGTTGAACGCTCAGGACCAGCGGGGGGCGCCCCGTGACGGCAGTTGTCCACAGGCAGCGCGCGGACGCGTCGGATTGTCGGACCTTCGTGGCAGGGTAAAAGCAGGGGTCCCTCTGGCGGGGACCCCTGCGGAGCAGGAGCCAGGAGCAGGGCCGGTCGAGTGCGGGGCGAGGGCGGCCAGGCCCGAGGCGGGGTGGGCGGGTCAGCAGACGGCGCGTTCGATGGCGTCCGCGGCGGTGGCGAGGTCGTTGATCCGTTCGGCCGGTTGTGGCACGACGCCGCGTTCCCAGCCCGGTCCCCCGGCGAACACGCGGACCTGTTGGCGGGTCCTCGGCAGAGCCGTCACCACACCCGGATCGGCGTAGCGCGGCAGCTGCGCCCACAGCACGACGGCCGCCGGTGCGGTGCGGCGGACGGCCGAGGCCAGGGCGTCCATCGGCAGCGCGGCGCCCAACTGCCGCACGCCGACGCCGCGCTGCGCCAACACCGCCGCCAACGGGTACAGCGGCAGGTTGTGCCGTTCGTCCGGCATGCACGCCAGCAGCACGGGACGGTGGTTGCGCGGGCCGGCCACGACCGGGGTCGCGCGGACCACGGCGGCCAGCACGCACTCCTCCACCAGGTGCGACACCTCGACCCCCGCGCCGGAGTGCTCCCACCTCGCCGCGATCGCGGCCATCACCGGCCGCACCACCTCGTCCCACGTCGTGATCACGCCGTCCGCCTCGATCGCGTCGGCCAGCAGCGTCTGCACCGCCGCCGAGTCCATCGCCAACGCCGCCCGCCCCACCCCGCGCGCCCGCCGGTTCGCCGCCTGCAGCTTCAGGCCGCGCCCACCGGTCGGCGCCGCACCACCGTCGAGCTCACCCCCGGTGAGCGACGCGGGCACGGCCGCCAGCGGCGCGCGGACCGGGCTGGCGAGGGCGTACTTGGCGGCCTCGGCGGACGAAGCGCCGCGCAGCAGGGCCCGCTGCATCAGCTCCAACCGGGCCACGTCGAGTGGCGCGTACTTCCGGTGTCGCCCGGTTGTGTGATCACTGGGTCCGAGGCCGTACCGGCGGTCCCAGGTGCGCAGCGTGGCCGGCGCGACGCCGAGCCTGCGGGCCACGGCGGCCACCGAGAGGGTCACGGAATGCGCGGGATCTTCTTCCGCCGCACCGGTTTCCTGGCCGGTTTCCGGCACGGTCCCGGTGTGGTCGGGGGGCGTCATCACGCTGACATCGTCCGTTCACCTGACGTCACCGGCAACTCCGGCACGGGCGCTCATCGATCACCCATCGTATGAATTGCCGGCAAAAGCCCCCGCACCCCCTTGAACAAGTTTTGGCGCGGTTCTACGGTGGATCATCGTTAAGCCGAATGGAGCAGTTCTCGTCCATGGGCCAAGGAGGCGGTCTCGATGGCGGACACCCGAAGGCTTCCCGGTCCCAACGCGGATCTGTGGGACTGGCAGATGCGCGGCTCGTGCCGCGGGATGGACAGCGCGTTCTTCTTCCACCCGGACGGGGAGCGCGGACCGGCGCGGGCTCGGCGGGAGGCGCGGGCGAAGGCCGTGTGCCTGTCGTGCCCGGTGCTGGAGATGTGCAGGCGGCACGCCCTGGCGGTCCAGGAGCCCTACGGGATCTGGGGCGGCCTGTCGGAGTCCGAGCGGGACAGCATCATCAAGGCGCGCAAGCGGCAGTTGACGCCCGCCTGACGCCGAACGCGCGGGAGGGACGACACCTCGTGGGTGCCGCCCCTCCCGTTCGCGCGATTCCCGACCGATAACGCCTGGTCAGTGACCGTGGCCGTGGCCGTGGCCCTGAGCAGCGGCGGCGGGCTCCTCTTCCTTCTTCTCCACGACGGCGCTCTCCGTGGTGAGCACCATGCGGGCGATGGAAGCGGCGTTGGTGACCGCGGAGCGCGTCACCTTCACCGGGTCGATGATCCCGGCCTCGAGCAGGTCGCCGTAGACCAGGGTGGCGGCGTTGAGGCCGAAGCCCCAGTCCTGCTCGCGCACCTTGTTCACCACGACGGCGCCTTCGAGGCCCGCGTTCGCGGCGATCCAGAACAGCGCCGAGCCCAGGGCCTCGCGGACGATGGCGACACCGGTCGCCTCGTCACCGGACAGGCCGAGCCCGCCGTCGAGCACCTTCGCCGCGTGCACCAGGGCCGAGCCGCCGCCGGGCACGATGCCCTCCTCGACCGCGGCCTTGGTCGCCGACACCGCGTCCTCGATGCGGTGCTTGCGCTCCTTCAGCTCGGTCTCGGTGGCCGCGCCGACCTTGATCACCGCGATGCCGCCGGACAGCTTGGCCAGCCGCTCCTGCAGCTTCTCGCGGTCCCAGTCGGAGTCCGTGGCCTCGATCTCGCGGCGCAGCTGCTCCGCGCGACCGGCCAGGTCGGCCTTGGCGCCGCCGCCGTCGACGATGGTCGTGTTGTCCTTGGACACGACGACCCGACGGGCGGTGCCCAGCACGTCGAGGTTGGCCTCGGACAGCTTGAGGCCGACCTCGGCCGCGATGACCTGCGCGCCGGTGACGACGGCCAGGTCGTCCAGGAACGCCTTGCGGCGGTCGCCGAAGTACGGCGCCTTGACCGCGACCACGCGCAGCGTCTTGCGCAGGGCGTTGACCACCAGGGTGGACAGCGCCTCGCCCTCGACGTCCTCGGCGATGATCACCAGCGGCTTGCCGGCCTCGGCGACCTTCTCCAGGATCGGCAGCAGGTCGGCCAGGGCCGAGATCTTCTCCCGGTGCAGCAGGATGCGGGCGTCCTCGAACACCGCCTCCTGGGCCTCGAGGTCGGTGGCGAAGTGCGCCGACACGTAGCCCTTGTCGAACTGCACGCCCTCGGTGATCTGGAGCTCGGTGGCCATCGAGGAGGACTCCTCGACGGTGATCACACCGTCCTCGCCGACCTTCTCGATGGCTTCGCCGAGCAGGGCGCCGATGGACTCGTCACGGGACGAGACGGTGCCGACCTGGGCGATGTTGTCGCGGCCCTTGACCGGGGTGGCCTTGGCCTTGAGGGCGTCCACGACGGCCTCGGCCGCGGCCTGGATGCCGACGCCGAGCGACATCGGGTTCGCGCCGGCGGCCACGTTGCGCAGACCGACCCGGACCATGGCCTGGGCCAGCACGGTCGCGGTCGTCGTGCCGTCGCCCGCCACGTCGTTGGTCTTGGTGGCGACGCTCTTGGCGAGCTGCGCGCCGAGGTTCTCGAACGCGTCGTCCAGCTCGATCTCGCGGGCGATGGTCACGCCGTCGTTGGTGACGGTGGGCCCGCCGAACTTCTTGTCCAGGACGACGTGCCTGCCGCGCGGGCCGAGGGTGACCTTGACCGTGTCCGCGAGCTTGTTCACGCCGCGCTCGAGTGCCCGACGAGCGTCCTCGTCGAAGCTGATCTGCTTGGGCATTGCCTACGCCTCTCTTGATGCGAAACGCCCCGGGAGCCCCGGTGAGGGGTTCGCCGGGGCGTCTTGCGTGTCAGCCGAGCGTCAGTTGATGACGGCCAGCACGTCGCGGGCGGAGAGGATGAGGTACTCCTCGCCGTTGTACTTGACCTCGGTGCCGCCGTACTTGGAGTAGATGACGACGTCGCCGACAGCCACGTCCACCGGGACGCGGTTGCCCTTGTCGTCGATCCGGCCGGGGCCCACCGCGATGACCTTGCCCTCCTGGGGCTTCTCCTTCGCGGTGTCCGGGATCACGAGGCCGGAAGCGGTCGTGGTCTCGGCCTCACTGGCCTGGACGACGATCTTGTCCTCGAGCGGCTTGATGTTCACGCTCACCGGGCTGACCTCCACGGTCGTCGAAAGCGTTGGCAGGTTGCGTTACGGCTCCTGCCACCCCGCCGTCGCGGGGGTCGGGGCGGTTGCTGGTGCCGTGCATCTAGCACTCTACCCACGCGAGTGCCAACGCTTCAACGACCCCCCGCTACCGGCCGGGTGAAGTCGTCCACTCGTGTAACACCGCCGTTCACCTGGTCGCCAACCTGGTCGGCAACGGTGTCGGGCATGACTGCGGTGACCCGACGTTCCCTGCTCATCGGCGGTGTGGCCGGTGTGGCGCTCGCCACCACCGGCGCGGGCTTCCCCAAGCTCGACGACCCCTTCACCCTCGGCGTCGCCTCCGGCGACCCCCGTCCCGACGGCGTGGTGCTGTGGACGCGCCTCGCGCCGCGGCCGCTCGCCGAGGACGGTCTCGGCGGCATGCCCGACCGGGTCGTCCCGGTGCACTGGGAGCTGGCCGAGGACGAGCGGTTCCAGCGCGTGGTGCGGCGCGGCGTGCAGCCCGCCCGGCCCGAGCTCGGGCACAGCGTGCACGTGGAGCCGTTCGGCCTGCGGCCCGGCCGCGAGTACTTCTACCGGTTCCGCGTCGACGGCCACCTGTCCCCCGTCGGCCGCACCCGCACCACGCCCGAGCCGTGGGTCCTCGGGCAGGACCTGACCATGTGCTTCGCGTCGTGCGCGCACTTCGGCGAGGGCTACTTCACCGCGTACCGGCGGCTGGCCGAGGATCACCCGGACGTGGTGCTGCACCTGGGCGACTACCAGTACGAGTACGCGGCCAAGGCGGCGGACGTGCGGCCGGTGCTCGGGCCGGAGACGCGCACGCTGGGCGACTACCGGCTGCGGCACGCGCAGTACAAGACGGACGCCGACCTCCAGCTCGCGCACTCCGTGGCGCCCTGGCTGGTGGTGTGGGACGACCACGAGATCGAGAACAACTGGGCCGACGACGTGCCCGAGCAGCCCGACCCGGCCTTCGCCGCACGGCGGGCGGCGGCGTTCCAGGCGTACTACGAGAACATGCCGCTGCGGCGCGGGGCGCGGCCCAACGGCACCGACCTGCAGCTCTACCGGCGGGCCCAGTGGGGCGGGTTGGTCAACTTCCACATGCTCGACACCCGGCAGTACCGCGACGACCAGGCGTGCGGCGACGGGTGGAAGACCTGCGCGGACGCCGGGCTGCCGACCCGTTCGATCACCGGCGCGGCGCAGGAGGAGTGGCTGCTCGACGGGTTCCGCCGGTCCCGGTCGCGGTGGGACGTGCTGGGCCAGCAGGTGTTCTTCGCCGAGCGCGACCGCAAGGACGGGCCGGAGAAGGAGGTCTCCATGGACGGGTGGGACGGCTACCTGGCCTCCCGCGACCGGGTGACGCGCGGGTGGGTCGACGCGGGCGTGCGCAACGCGGTCGTGCTGACCGGCGACGTGCACGCGCACTACGCGGCGGACGTGAAGCTGGACTGGCACGACCCGGCGTCGTCGCCGACCGTGGGCACCGAGCTGGTGTGCTCGTCGGTGACCTCCGGCGGCGACGGCAACGACACCGTCGACCAGGTGCAGCTGCGGCTGAACCCGCACATCAAGCTGCACAGCAGGCGGCGCGGGTACGTGCGGACGAAGTTCACCGCGCGGGAGATGCGGGCGGACTTCCGCACGCTGCCGTACGTGCGCACGGCCGGGGCCGGGGCCACGACGCTCAAGTCGTTCGTCGTCGAGGACCGCAACCCCGGCCTGAACCCCGTGTGATCAGCCCCGGATGACGTTGATCAGGGCGGTGAAGCTGTCCTTGGCGTGCCCCGCCGCGATGGCGCGGTCGTAGAGGGACTTCACCGCCCCGGGCAGCGTGGAATCGATCCCGGCGGCCTCGCTCGCGCCCGCCACGTGCGCCGCGGTGGCGCCCATCATGGCCGTGTTGGCGAGGTCGCCGGGGTGCTCGCCGGAGTCGACGTGCCGCGCGATGCCCGACACGTACATCGACAGCGTGGAGACGTTGTCGCTGAGGTAGGGCGCGTACCGCTCGGCCGTGACGCCCGCCGACTTCACCAGGGCGATGCCGTGCAGCATCGCGGCCAGCGAGGTGAGGAAGACGTCCAGCTGCGCCTGGTAGAGCAGCTGGGCCAGGGTGTGGTCCTCGCCCATGTAGTCGGGCCTGCCGAGCACGGCGAGCGTGTCGGCGTGCCGGTCGAAGACCTCGCGCGGTCCGCTGTAGAAGACGTACGCGTCGGGGTGGCCGACCATCTCCGCGTTCGCCATGATGCCGCCGACCAGCAGCTCCGCGCCGCGTTCGGCGAGCCAGGCGGCGGCCTTGAGGGTCTTGTCCGGCGTCTCGGAGCTGAGGTTGACCACGACGCGGCCGGCGAGGTCGACGCCGTCGAGGATCTCGTACATCGCCGCGTAGTCGGTGAGGCTGAGGACCAGCAGCCGGTTCGCGGCCACGGCGTCGGCGGCGGTGGCGGCCCGGACGGCGCCCTTGGCGACGACGGCGTCGGCCCGGGACGGGGTGCGGTTCCAGACCGTGGTCGGGTGGCCGGCGTCGAGGAACCGGGTGACCATGGCCTGGCCCATCGGGCCCAGGCCGATCAGGGTCAACGGGGTCTTGGCAGTCATGTGTTCTTCACTCCTTCGTGTGACTTCCACGGTGGCCGGTGGCGCGCACGGATCGCTGCGGGTCCGCTGGGGGTCCCCTGCGGGTGCTCCGGTTACCGTCCGGGGCGTGAGATTCGGGGTGTTGGGGCCGCTCGGGGTGTGGACGGCGGGCGGTGAGGCGGTCCGGGTGCCCGAGGCCAAGGTCCGGTTGCTGCTGGCGGACCTCCTCGCGCACGAGGGGCGGCCCGTGTCGGCGGACCGGTTGGCGTTCGACCTGTGGGGCGACGAGCCGCCCGGCAACCCGGTGAACACGTTGCAGACCAAGGTCTCGCAGCTGCGGCGGGCGCTGGAGGCGGCCGAGCCGGGCGGGCGGGAGCTGGTCGCGCACGGTCCGGCCGGGTACGCGGTGCGCGTCGATCCGTCCACTTTGGACGTCCTGCGGTTCCGGGAGCTGGTGGCCCGCGGGCGGTTCGGCGAGGCGTTGGCGTTGTGGCGCGGCGAGCCGCTGGCGGAGCTGGCGGACGCGCCGTTCCTGGCGCCGGTCCTCGCGCGGTGGGCCGAGGAGCGGTTGGCCGCGCTGGAGGAGTTCGCCGAGTCGGCTCCGGGCGAGGTGGACCTGGCGGCCGAGGTGGCGCGGCACCCGTTGCGCGAACGCTTGCGCGGGCTGCACATGCGCGCCCTCTACCGGGCCGGTCGGCAGGTCGAGGCGTTGGAGAGCTACGCGCAGCTGCGCCGGTCGTTGGCCGAGGAGCAGGGGCTGGAGCCGGGTCCCGAGTTGGCCGAGCTGCACCGGGCGATCCTCGACCACGACCTCGCGCCGGCCGCGCGGACGAACCTGCCGGTGCCCGTGACGGAGCTGGTCGGCCGGGACCGGGCGGTGCGGGACCTGTGCGGGCTGCCCCGTGACGCCCGGTTGGTCACGCTCACCGGTCCCGGCGGCGTCGGCAAGACGAGCCTGGCCCTGGAGGTCGCGCGGCAGGTGTCGGTCGCGGACGGGGTGTGGCTGGTCGAGCTGGCGGGCGTCGGCCGGGCCGAGCAGGTGGTGAGCGCGGTGGCCGACGTGCTCGGCGTGCGCGAGGACGCGTCGGGGACGGCGCTGGTGGAGGCGTTGCGCGGGCGCGAGGTGCTGCTCGTGCTGGACAACTGCGAGCGGCTGGTCGAGCCGGTCGCCGCGCTGGTCTCCCGGCTGCTGCGGGCCGTGCCGGAGCTGCGCGTGCTCGCCACCAGCCAGGAACCGCTCGGGCTGGCGTTCGAGACGGTGTGGGCCGTGCCGCCGTTGGACCTCTCGGACGCGGTCACGCTGTTCGCGGCGCGCGCTGCCGCCGCCGCGCCCGGCTTCACGGTGACGCCGGACAACGCGCCGGTGGTGGAGGCGATCTGCCGACGGCTCGACGGGTTGCCGCTGGCGGTGGAGCTGGCCGCCACGCGCGTGCGCGGGTTGGGCGTGACGGCCCTGCTCGACCGGCTGGACGACCGGTTCCGGGTGCTGGCCGGCGGGCACCGGGACGCGCCTGCCCGGCAGCGGACGTTGCGCGCGATGATCGACTGGAGCTGGGACCTGCTCGGTGACGCCGAGCGGACCGTGCTGCGGCGGCTGTCCGTGCACGTGGACGGGTGCGCGTTGGACGCCGCCGAGGCGGTCTGCGCGGGTGGCGGCGTGGCGGCCGACGAGGTGGCGGACGTGCTGGCCAGGCTGGTCGACCGGTCGCTCGTGGTCGCGCCCGAGCACACCGGTGAGCCGCGGTTCCGGCTGTTGGAGTCGGTCGCCGACTACGGGCGGGAACGGCTGCGCGAGGCGGGCGAGTTCGACCGGGTGCGGGCCCGGCACGCGGCGTTCTACCTGGCGTTGGCCGAACGGGCGGACCCCCGGTTGCGCGAGGCCGGGCAGCTGGCGTGGTTGGACCGGCTGGACGCGGACACCGCGAACCTGCGCGCCGCGCACGACGCGTTGGGGCCGGCGGACGGCGTTCGGCTGACGTCCGCGCTGACCTGGTACTGGTTCCTGCGCGGGCGGCTGCGGGAGGGTCGGCGGCTGATGACCTCGACCGACCCGGTGACGATGGCGTGGCGGGCCGGGTTCGGGGTGCTGCTGGGTGAGGCCGCGGAACCGTCGGCGATCTCGGGGACGGCGGAGATCGCGGACCCGCGACAGCGGGCGCGGGCCCGGTGGTTCCTGGGGTACGTGCTGTCGACCGTGGGCGACATGCCGTCCGCCGAGGAGTTGACCGAGCAGGCGCTGGAGGCGTTCGAGGAGCTGGGTGACGAGTGGGGTGTGGCGGCGGCGCACAGCGACCGGGTCAGCCAGGCGCTCGCCCGGGGTTCGGTGGACCAGGCGCGGGCGTCGGCTTCACGGTGTGCGGAGCTGTTCACGTCGTCGGGTGAGCGGTGGGGGCAGCTGAAGGCGTCGTTCGGGTTGGGGATGCTCGCGCAGCTGTCGGGCGACTACGAGCGGGCGGAGGCCGTGCACCGGGACGGGCTGCGGGTGGCGGAAGAGCTGCGGTCGTGGCCGGAGGTGTCGTACAAGCTGTCCTGGCTCGGACGGGTCGCGTTGACCGTCGGTGACTACGCGAAGGCGCGTGAGCTGCACGAACAGGCTCGTCGGACGGCGGCGGAGCACGGGTTCTCGCCGGGTGAGGTGTACGCGGAGACCGGGTTGGCGCTGGGCGCGCGCCGGGAGGGGCGGCTGGACGCGGCGGAGGCGCACTGGGAGCGGCTGCGGTCGTGGCACCGGCAGGTCGGGTTCGAGGCGGGTGCGACGTTGGTGCTGGCGGAGCTGGGGTTCGTGGCCGAGCTGCGCGGTGACGCGGCGCGGGCGGCGCGGCTGCAGTCGGAGGGGTTGGCGCTGGCGCGGCAGGTGGGCGACCCGCGGGCGATCGCGCTGGCGTTGGAGGGGGTGGCGGGCGCGCGGGCGTTGGCGGGTGACGCGGTCGGGGCGGCCCGGCTGCTGGGTGCGGCGACGGCGGCGCGGGCGTCCGTGGGCGTGCCGCTGCCGGCGGGCGAACGCGGTGACGTGGACCGCATCACCGCCACCGCGCGTGCCGCCCTGGGCGCGGACGCCTTCGACGCGGCCTTCGCCGCCGGCCACGCCGAAGGCCTCGGCATCGGGACCTGACGGTTCGACTCGCGCGCAGGTCAGAGGATCTGGATGGTGCCCACCGGGAGGCCGGGGGTGGTGGAGAGGTCGAGGGCGGAGGGCTTCGCGCCGGCGGCCACCAGGTGGGCGCCGAGGGCGGCGATCATCGCGCCGTTGTCGGTGCACAGCCGGGGGCGCGGGACGCGCAGCTCGATGCCCGCCTCGGCGCAGCGCTCGGCCGCGAGGCCCGACAGGCGGGAGTTCGCCGCCACGCCGCCGGAGATCACCAAGGTGTCCACGGCCAGGTCCTTGCACGCCCGGATCGCCTTGGCGGTCAGCACGTCGGCCACCGCCTCCTGGAACGACGCGGCGACGTCGGCCAGCGGGATCTCCTCGCCCGCGCGTTCCTGCTTCTCGACCCACCGGGCGACGGAGGTCTTCAGGCCGGAGAACGAGAAGTCGTACTTCGAGTCACGCGGCCCGGTCAGCCCGCGCGGGAACGCGATCGCGCAGCCGTTGCCCTGCTTGGCGAGCTTGTCGATCGGCGGACCGCCGGGGTAGGGCAGGTCGAGCAGCCGGGCCACCTTGTCGTAGGCCTCGCCCGCCGCGTCGTCCACGGTCGACCCGATCTCGGTGATCTTCTCCGCCAGGCCCTCGATCAGCAGCAGCTGCGAGTGGCCGCCCGACACCAGCAGCGCCACGCACCGCTTCGGCAGCGGGCCGTGCTGGAGGGTGTCCGCGGCGACGTGCCCCGCGAGGTGGTTGACGCCGTAGAGCGGCTTGTCCAACGCCGCCGCGTACGCCTTCGCCGCCGACACGCCGACCAGCAGCGCGCCCGCGAGCCCGGGACCGGCGGTGACCGCGATGGAGTGCACGTCGCGCAGCTCGATCCCGGCCGTCTCCACGGCACGGCGCATGGTCGGGACCATCGCCTCCAGGTGCGCGCGGGACGCGACCTCGGGCACGACGCCGCCGAAGCGGGCGTGCTCCTCGACGCTGGAGGCGACCTCGTCGGCGAGCAGTTCCATCGACCCGTCCGGGCCGAGCCGGACGATGCCGACGCCGGTCTCGTCGCACGAGCTCTCGATACCGAGGATGAGCCGGTCAGTCACGGTTCGCGGGCCTTCCCATCGTGTACGCGTCGGCGCCCGACGGCTGGTAGTAGCGGCGGCGCACGCCCAGGTGCTCGAAACCGTGCGCCAGGTAGAGGCCGATCGCCGGCGCGTTGTCCGTGCGGACTTCCAGGAACACCGGCAGACCCCGCTCGTCGGCCTGGGCGAGCAGGGCGCGCAGCAGGGTCTTGCCCACGCCGCCGCCCTGGTAGTCGGGCACGACGGCGATGGTGTGCACGCTGGACTCGAAGTCGGTCAGGCCCAGCCCCGCGTAGCCGATCAGCGTCTCGCCGACGTACGCGCCGACGTAGAAGTTGCCGTTGTCGAGCTCGCTGCGGAAGGCGTTCGCGCTCCACGGGTCGTCGCCCGGGAACAGCTGCTCCTCGATCTGCGCGCACCGCACGGCGTCCTGCCTGCGCAGCGGTGCGATCGTGACGGTGCCGGAGCTCACGCCTTGGTCACCCGCTTGCGCCCGACCGGCTCCACGGCGTCGGGACGCCGCAGGTAGAGGGGGGTGAGCGCGGCGGGACGCGCGCCGGCCAGCAGCTCGTCGGCCGCCGCCGCGACCAGGGACACCGGTGACGGGTGGCGCGCCGCGACCACCGGGAGCCCGATCACGTCGGCGTACAGCTCCGCGCCCTCGCCGGCGGCCTCGACCACGGCGGGCAGCACCGCGGCGAGCTTCGCGACCACGTCGGCGGGCCGGTCGACGTGCGGCCCGTCGGTGCGCCGGCCGGCCGCGTCGTAGGCCGCCCAGTACACCTCCTTGCGACGCGCGTCGGTGGCCACGAGCAGCGGTTTGCCGGTGGCGGCGTCCAGCGCGACGGCGTCCGGCGTCGGCACGGGGTAGACGGGCCGGTTGAGCGCCTGGCCGAGGGCGGCGGCGGTGACCAGGCCGACGCGCAGGCCGGTGAACGGCCCCGGTCCCGAGCCGCACACGATCGCGTCGAGGTCGGAGAGCCGGTGACCGGCCTCCTCCAGCGCCGCTTGCAGGTGCGGGGTGAGCAGCTCACCGTGCGCCTTCGCGTTCACCGTCACCCGCTGGGCGAGCAGCCGGGGAGGCGATCCGGGCGTCAGTTCGACGACACCGGCCGTGACGGCGGGGGTCGCGGTGTCCAAGGCGAGCACTAGCACAACTGACAAGGGTATCGGGTGGCGTGCACCACACTTGTGTTGACGTCCACGTCAAGGCGGAGGATCTACGCGTGCGCATCGGAGAACTGGCACGGCGGAGCGGCACGACCACCCGCGCGCTGCGCTACTACGAGTCCCTTGGCCTGCTGACGGCGCGCCGCGCGGCAAACGGCCAGCGGGAGTACGACGAGGACGACCTGAAGCTGGTGCACGAGATCCGGTCGCTCGCCGACATCGGGTTCGCCTTGGAGGACACCCGGCCGTTCGTGCAGTGCCTGCGCGACGGCCACACCACCGGCGACGCCTGCGCGGCGTCCGTCGAGGTGTACCGGCGCAAGGTGGCCGAGCTGGACGACTGCATCACGCGGCTGCAGGCCGTGCGGGACCAGGTGCGCGCGCAACTGCGGGAAGCCGAGCAGAGGAGCAGGCCGTGCGGACGTTGACCGACGACGAGTTCACCGGGGCCGTGGCCGCCGGGAACGTGCTGGTGGAGTTCGGCGCCGACTGGTGCGGGCCGTGCCGGATGCTGGAACCGGTGCTGGACGAGATCGACCGGGAGCGCGGCGACCTGACCGTGGTGAAGGTGGACATGGACGCGAGCCCGCGCACGGCGCGCGACCAGCGGATCATGTCCGCGCCCACGCTCCAGCTCTACCAGGACGGCCGGTTGGTGGCACAGACCGTGGGCGCTCGGCCGAAGATCCACCTGATGGCGTGGCTCGAACCACACTTGTGATGCGGGTGAGGGCCGGGAACATCACTGTATGGAGATGCTGCTGCCGGCCCTGGCCTCGCCGCCGTCCAAGATCGCCCTCCGGTTCCCCGACCGGGAGCTGACGTACGAGCAGTTGGCGCGCGAGGCGCGGGCGGTCGCGGCCGGGTTGGCGGGCAGGCGGCGGGTCGCCGTGTGGGCCCGGTCGACGCCCGAGACCTGCGTGGTGGTCGTCGGCGCGCTGCTGGCGGGGGTGCCGGTCGTGCCGCTCAACCCCAAGATCGGGGAACGGGAGCTCGCGCACATCCTCGCCGACAGCGCGCCGGACCTCGTGATCGACGACGAGCTGCCGTCCGGACCGGTGGTCGACCTGCCGGAGCCGGACGGCGAGGCGCCCGCGCTGATCGTCTACACGAGCGGCACGACAGGTCCACCCAAAGGCGTGGTGCTGCCGAGGCGTGCGTTGGCGACGAACCTCGACGCGCTGGCGGCGGCGTGGGCGTGGACCGAGGACGACGTCGTGGTGCACGGCCTGCCGCTGTTCCACGTGCACGGGCTCGGCGTCGGGGTGATCGGGCCGTTGCGGCGCGGCGGGACGGTGCGCCACCTCGGGTCGTTCAGCGTGGCGAAGGCCGCCGAGGCGTTGGGCGACGGCGGCACGATGCTGTTCGGCGTGCCGACCATGTACCACCGGATCGCGGCCGAGCCCGAGCACGCCGAGGCGTTCGGGAAGGCCCGGTTGCTGGTGTCCGGTTCGGCCGCGCTGCCCGCGTCGGTGCACGAGCGCATCGAGCGGCTGACCGGCCAGCGGGTGGTCGAGCGGTACGGGATGACCGAGACGTTGATGAACACCAGCGTGCGGGCGGACGGCGACCGGCGGCCCGGCACGGTGGGGTTGCCGTTGGACGGGGTCGAGCTGCGGGTCGTGGGCGGTGAGCCCGGCGGCGGGTCGGGTGGTCAGTCGGGTGATCAAGCGGGTGGTCAAGCGGGTGGTCAAGCGGGTGGTCAAGCGGGTGGTCACGCAAGTGATGAGCCGGGCGAGATCGAGGTGCGCGGGCCGAACCTGTTCCTGGAGTACCTGAACCGGCCGGACGCCACGCGCGAGGCGTTCCGCGACGGTTGGTTCCGCACCGGTGATTTGGCCGTGGTCGAGCCGGACGGGTACGTGCGGATCGTCGGCCGGCGCGCCACGGACCTGATCAAGAGCGGTGGCTACAAGATCGGTGCGGGCGAGATCGAGAACGCGCTGCTGGAGCACCCGTCGGTGGCCGAGGTGGCGGTGACGGGCGAGCCGGACGACGACCTGGGTGAGCGAGTGGTGGCGTGGGTCGTGGCGAACGGCGAGCCGCCCGCTCCGGAGGTGTTGAGCGATCACGTGGCCCGGCTGCTGTCGCCGCACAAGCGGCCGAGGGTGGTCCGGTACGTGGACGCGCTGCCGCGCAACGACATGGGCAAGGTGCTGAAGCGGGAGCTGCGGTGAACCCCCTCGGCTGGCCGGGCTACGAGGCCCAGCTCGACCGGGCGCGGGAACGGTCCGGTGGCGTCGAGTCGGTGTCGTGGCGACGGCGGCCGCGCTCGGTGGAGATCACCTTCGACTTCCGGTTCCTCGGTGGTTCGATCGGCACGGCCGCCGGCGCGTTGATCGAGGAGGCGTTCACCGAGGCGCGGCAGGCGTGGCTGCCCGTCGTGTCCCGGATCGCCACCGGTGGGAGCCGGATGCAGGAGGGGATGCTGTCGTTGCGGCAGCTCCAGCGCGTGGCGCGGCTGTGCGCCGTGCACCGGGAGGCCGGTCTGCCGCACGTGTCCGTGCTGCGCGACCCGACCACCGGTGGGCTGTGGGCGTCGCTCGGCGCGGGGGCGGACGTCGTGATCGGGGTGTCCGGCGCGCAGGTGGGGTTCGCGGGCAGCCGGGTGCGCCCGTCGGACGACCCCGCTTACACGGCGGAGGGCCAGTTCGCGGCGGGCACGGTCGATCTCGTGGTGGAGCCCGAGGACGTCGACGCGACCGTGGCCAAGATCCTCTCCCTGATCACGCGCGGTGACGCCGTGCCTGCCGAGGTGCCGCGCGCTCTTGGTGCTCAAGAGCTGCCCGTGGACGGGTGGAGCGCGGTGCTTCGGGCGCGCGCGGCGGACCGTCCCCGTGCTGCGGCTTACCTCGACGACTACTTCGACTCCCGGATGCCGATCAGCGGCGATCGGGCGGGTGGCGTGGACGCCGGGATGCTGTGCGGCATCGGGCGGCGGGGCGAGCGGGCGATCGCGTTCGCCGCGCAGACCGGCACGGCCAACACCCCGGCCGGTTTCCGCACCGCGGCTCGGCTCGTGCGGCTCGCTTCGCGGTTCGCGCTCCCTGTGCTGACTTTGGTGGACACTCCGGGCGCGGCCAACGACGCGGCGGCCGAACGGGCCGGCGTCGGCGCGGCGATCGCGGAACTGTTCGCCGCCGTTGCGGAAACGCGGGTGCCGATCACGACTTTGGTCATCGGGGAAGGCGGTTCCGGTGGGGCGTTGGCGCTGTCGTCGCCGGAGCACACGTGGATCACTCCGGATGCCTATTTCTCGGTCATCGCGCCGGAACTGGCTGCGGCGATCCTGAAGCGCGACGACGTGCAAACGCTTGCCGACGACTTGCGGTTGCGGCCACAGGACTTGGTGGAGCTCGGGGTGGTGCGCGGCATCTCGGAACGTTGAGCACCGGGTTGGTGGGTCGCCGAGCCTTAAAAGCATTAAAGATTAAAAGCGTCCTCGCCGGACGGGCAGATCAGCAGGATGACCCCTGGTACGGCGGTCAAGCGCCGGGTCCGTCGTGGGTCCGGGCTCCGTGTCATCCCACCGACCTCCCTCCGGGCTACCACACGTATCAAGGGGGCAGCCATCAGCGCACCACCGGGCAAAGGACGCACA
>NZ_JBFAMT010000081.1:0-28886 GCF_040656635.1 Actinosynnema sp. NPDC049800
AAGAAGTAGCTCTCCTTCTTTGTCGTGTTTTTGCGTGTTGGCCTTTTCGGCTACCGCGGGGCGCGCGGCCCGGCCTGCGGGCCGCCCCCGCGGCCGTGTCAGCAGGCACCTCAGCACTGTTCATGTCGATGCTGAACGAGCCAGGACGGCCGGCGAGCAGGATGCGTTGAGGAGCAGGTCGACGGCAGGTGGGAGTCGCGTGGCCAAGCGGCGGCGCTCGTTCACCCCAGTGCCGGCTTGTTCTCCACAAGGTCGCCCGCGCGGGTGGGGCGAGCCACAGGACGTTCCGAGATGACGGATCCGGCCGCTCCGGCTCCGACCGTTTGGCGGGAAGTCGCAGGTGTCAGTCGACGGAAGCGCGCCAGTAGTCGAGAGCGAGCTGGGTCATCTTCGTGATCTCGTGCGTCATGCCCAGCACGCGCGTGCAGTCGATTGCCAAACCGGCGAGCGAGCGGATCGCCTTGGCCTTGTGGCCGGACGCTCCCAAGTGGACGCCGTGCTGGTAGCGAGCGGCCAACGTCTCCACGTGGTCCTGCCACCCGTCCACATATCGGTGGGACGGCGTTGGTGCATAGTGTCCTGCGGTGTCATCGGCCGATGTCGCCTGCTCGTGGAGAAGGTGGTAGGAGTGACGATGCGCTCACGAGTCCGATGGGCCTGGGCTGCCGTGTTGATCGCCCTGATCGGGGGGACGTTCGGGGTGTCCGCAACCCCCGCGGCAGGCGCCCCGGTACCCGTCAGCATCCTGAGCGTGTCAGCCGAGAACGTGAAGCCCGGCGACCAGGTTCAAGTCCAGTTCCGCGTCACGAACAACGGGAGCAAGGCGGACACAGCCATCGTGGTGGTCGGTGGCGGCCTGAAGTGCACCACCGGCTGTCGGGCGGAGCCGAACCTCAAACCTGGCCAGAGCCAGGACTTCCAGGCCACCGTCGTCGCGCCCGAGGTGAGCGCGGGCGAGACCCTCGGTGTCAACATCTCGGTCGCCGTGCGGCTCGGTGAGCAGAACAGCGCCGACTACAAGATGGTCTACATCCACGGCGCGGGCGCGACGCAACCCGATGCGGACCAGCCGTCGTCCGAGGTGGATGGGGTGTCGGGTTGGGTCCGCGACGCCAGTGGCAAGGCGATCGGCGGCGTGGCGCTGACCGTCGTGGACAGCGCCGGGCACGAGTTCCGCACGACGAGTGACCAGAACGGCCGGTTCTCGATCAAGTCGGGCGCCGGCAAGCCGATCGCCGCGGGGCAGATCACGGTCGACGCGGCTCTGGACGGCTACCGCCCCACTCGCGCAACCGTGCAGGGCTCCGCAGGTGACACGGCGAGCGTGGAGCTGACCTTGGCCGTCGTGGCCGCGCCGACCGAGACTCCGCCTTCGACCACCGCGACGACGGCGGTGGACGAGACTCCCGAACGGGAGATCAGCGCAGCCGCAGCGCCACAACCCGCCCTGGAAGCGGGCAGCGACGGGGGCAGCGGTTCGCTGCCGTTCATCCTGGGCGGGCTGCTGGTCGCCGCCGGCCTGGGCGCACTGGCACTGATCGTGAAGCGCCGCCGGAGCACATCGGACGGGCCGGCGACTCGGCCGACGGTGCCGGCCGGAGCGGGCGTGAGCGACGCACCGACCGTGGTGCTGTACACGAGACCGACGGCCGACGGTTCTCCCGGCCCGTACCGCGGGCCCACGCAGGGCGGCGACGAGCAGCGCAGCGACGGCCCGTACGGCGGGCCGGGTCTCTAGGAACTCCTATCCCGGTCATCCCGCCGTCGACGACCGGGATACCGCGAACGTCTGGCAGAGCCGCGCTCCGTTCGGGACCGCTAAGCCTACGGTCAAAAACACTTTGCAGTACGGCATCAAGGCTCACGGCTTCAACTTGTATATTGCCGGGAGGAAGGTGAAGTAGCGGAACGACGGCGAGATCGTGATGTACGATCCTAAAATCGACTACTTCGGTGTCGTGACGCGAGATGGTGGGTCAAAAACCTTACTCGTTCCGAATCCGGTGTATCATGAGTACCCTGCGAACCCGGGACTATTATAATGCCCAATGAGTTGTACCGATGCCGCGTATGCGGTCTGCTCCGAGAAGAGCCTCCCTGGGGTGAGGACGGCACGACGTCTACATTCGACATATGTGAATGCTGTGGCGTCGAATTTGGTTACGAGGATTCAACGAGGGAGTCAGTTCTTAAGTATCGGGCGACCTGGCTCGCCTCGGGCGCCAAGTGGGCTGACCCGAGCGAGAGGCAGTCGGGGTGGAGTCTGGAGGGCCAAACTTCAGGTCATTCCCGAGAAGTGGCGATAGGTTGCAGTTACTTCGCGTTGGTCGAGTTCGGACGGACAGTGGAATTAGCCCGGCCTGCAATTGCGTCGCTTCCATGAGCGTACAATCGCACGCTTGTACGCATCATGATCGATGCTAGTGTCTCGTGATTCTGCGGGCTTTATGAACCGTCACGGGTTTGAGACCGCTTCCCACCGGCTGGACCCCTCAACCATCAGAACCTCTCGGGACGACACGGACCGAGCCGTGACCCACGCCTACGGCACACGCACCACACGTACCGGCCCCACGCCGGACAGATCGACTTTCGGCCGGAGGGTGCTCCGGTGGCTGACCAAGGCGAACAAACGCTGGACGGCCGCCATGACGGACCAGGCCGCTTCTACCTGGAACACGGACACCACCAAGGCTGCCGGTGCCGCGACGGATCGGTGACGATCACGGCCGACGGCGTCGACATACTGCCGTCGATGCCCGAGTCGCCGACCCTCGACGCCGACATGATCCAGCCCTATCTCGACGGGTGGAGCGAATGCGGACCACGTTGACGTGACTCGCAATGCCTGGTCGACCGTTGTCGGACAGTGGAACGAGCGACGTCCCGCTGATCGTGCGATCAATCAGCCGGACCGGCACGGAGGAAGGGCCGGGCCGATGACCACGGCTGGGCGTTGAATGCGCGGTAGTCGGAGAAACCCATCTCGCCCGCAGCCGGCAAGAGCCCGGCTCCTACCTTGACGGTCAAGCGATTCCAAGTGGTAACGCCATCGGGCACAACTGCGAGGTACATCCTGGCGAAGGGTGGGAATTCATGCGGTTCTGGGCATTCCTGTCGTACTCGTGGTCCGATCGGCAGCGAGCGGCTGTGCTACATCGCCGGCTGGAGAGGTTCGTCGTGCCACGCCACGCCCGGCGCGCCGCCGACCCGGCGGGACCACCCGGTCGGCGCCTGCGTCCGGTGTTCCGCGACGACGACGAGATGGCCGTGTCGGGTCCACTCGCGGATCGACTGGGAGCCGCCATCGACGAGGCGCCCGCGATGATCCTGCTGGCTTCTCCGGCGTCCGCGCGATCGCACTACGTGAACCTCGAGGTGGCGCACTTCCTCGCCAACCACGACCTGAAACGCCTGGCCATCATCGCGACGGGCGACGACCCCACCGAGGAACCGGAACTGCCGCCCGCCCTCGACCACGTCGACGAACCGCTGTGGCTCGACATGCGAGGCGCTCGCAAGCTCACCCGCCGCGACCTCGTGCGGGTCGCCGCCGTCGTGCTGGACGTGGGATTCGACGCGTTGTGGCGCAGGCACGTCCGCTACCTGCGCCAGCTCGCCGCGCTGTGGTGCGCGCTGGTTCTGGTCGTCGGTGTCGTGGTGGGCACCGCGATCGTTCGCCAGGTGGAAGCGGAGAAGCGCAGCCCGGAGCAGCAACGCGCCCAGTTCTTCGAGTGGATGACCGAGGACGTGCAGTCGGCCGGTCTGCCCGTCAGCGAGGTCAAGCTGAACATCACTCGTGTCGATGATCTGGACAACGACGGCCTGATGGAGTTCTTCGTCGTCAACGAGACCATGGAGTTCTGCGGGTCAGGAGGGTGCATGTTCGCCGTGTACCGCACTGTCTCGCCCGGCGAGTACGTGCGGGTGCTCGAACTGCTGGGCACCTCGACCGCACGGGTGCGCCCGGTGCAGGACGGCTCAAAAGAGATCATCGTCACCGATCTCTCCGTGAGCAGGGAACCCCTCTACTCCGTCTACACGTTGCGCGGCGGCAAGTTCGAACTCGAGCACCACGAGTTCTGCGACGGCTTGATCTTCGAGGCGTGCCACGAACCGACGGTGATCACGCCTGTCGCGTCGGAAAACGTGCCTGCTGTTGACCAATACGCCGTACCTGTGGAGCGGCCGGCTGCGGACGCGCGGGTGGTCAGGATCGGGGCGGCAGGTACGAAACTCGAAGACGGCGCCCATCCCCTGGAGGTCAGGGGCACGGTGGAAGGCGGCGATTGGTACCTCGTCGAGGTATGGAAGGGGTCGTGCGGGTTCGTCCCCGCCTCTGCCGTGCAGCCGAACTGATGTTTTGACCTGGTTGTCAGCGGCCCGTGGCGCTACCTGGACGCCGAACCCGACCCCGAACGTCGGCACGTCCGACCGGTGCCGGTGACCGACCTGCCGCGTACGGCGGTCGAAGAGGATCGTCGGACATCCTTGTGGGGTGTCGGAAGTTCGGCCTCATGGCCCGACCCGCCGCAGGTTTGACCAGGAGCGCCTCGACCCGGGAGGCCGCGAAGGACTCCCGGGTCCGCGATGGCTGCGCGGTGGGTCCTAGGTCGATCTCCGCCCGACCCGAGGCGGATTCACGATCACCGGCCGCGCGGTGGCGTCGCGAAGACCAGCCCCTGGCTCTTCGGGGACGAGAAGCCGTACGAGTCCTTGGTGGTGACCTTGACGCGGTGCTGGGTGTCGGGGCTCAGCCCGGTGAGCGTCGCCTGCTTGTCGGTCACGAAGGCGACCTTCACACCGTCCAGGAACACGTCGTAGCCGATCGTGGGGAACCACCACGAGGTCGAGTACCAGCTCAGCGAGACGCTGGTCGGCGTCACGGCCGTGACCTGCAGCTGCGACGGCCGCACCGGGTGCTCGATGATGCTCGACTCGGACTTGACCACGGTCAGCAGGTCGCTGGGGCCGGAGTGCCGGCAGGTCACAGTGGTTGCGGTGCCCGCAGGGGTCCCGTCCGCGCGCTCGGGCCGCAGGGACAGCGTGAGGTCGCCCAGGTGGATCGCGTAGTCCCCGGCCGGGTAGAGGTCCAGCTGCGGGAACCCGCCGGCGGCCTTCACCGGCCCGCCGGACGAGGTGAGCAGGGTCGGCGCGAAGCTCAGCGCGGCCGCGGTCGCCGTGGTCCCGGCGGGGCCGACGAGGGTCGCCGCGAGCGACGCGGTGCTGTCCCCGTCGATCCGGACGCCGGCCGGCGCGCGGTCGAGGGCGAACGTCACGTCCACGTCGATGTATGCGGATTCGAGGTACGGGACGTTCCCTCCGGCCATCCCCTCGTCGGGCACGACGGCCGTGACGTCGGCGTGCACGACGACCCCGGGTCCACAGGTGTAGTCGAGCCCCAGCCCGACCGTTCCCGCGGACGCCGTCCCGACCGCGACACCGCCGGATAACACCGCGGCGACCGCGGCCCCGATGACAAGTCTTCTCCCCAGCACGATTACCCCATCGCCTTCGTTGGTGGCACTGTCACCCGACCAGGGTCCCTCCGTCGGAACCCGCAAGGTACTTCTGCGGTGTGTGGTTCACCGCCGCGGTGGAGGTCAGCTGCGGCCGGTTGGCGTTGACGCCCGCGCCCGTGTTGGCGTGCTCGAAGAACCGCGCGCTGCGCCACGACGTGGGAGCCCGTGGTCGGTACCGCAGCGCGTTCACCGCCGCCTTCACGGTCCGGTACGCCCGGTGCCGTCCGACCCGACGACGGTGGCGGCCGTGATGTGCGCCGCCGCGAGGACGGCACGGCGCATTGCCTTGACCATGTGCTGCTCCCCGTCGAGTCGCTTGGCGTTGGCGGCGTAGGTCCGGATCTTGTCATCAGGCGGTTTCCGTTCAACCGCCGAACGAATGCGTCAGCCGCGGCGCGATGCCCGGGCGAGGTTCGCGGGGGAGTGCGAACCGCCCGCGCAGACCTCGACACCGCCGGCGGTCCGCTGCCCGAACTCACGTGGAGATCGCGTGAACCCCTGCCGCCACCGCCCGACCACCCCGCCGCACCTTGACGACCGGTCCGCGGCGGGCTCGCGGATGGTCGCGGAACCGTCAGCTCGGGAAGCGGCAGGCGCGGCCGGCGCCGCAACGCGCCCGCGGGGGTGCGGAAGCTCGGTCGGCACGCGTCACCGCAGGTCTGCGGTCGAGGTGGCGCGAGTCGCCGTGCTCCGCCGAACGCCGACCGGGCCGGGTCAGTACCTGATCACCAGGTGGGCTCGGGTGTTGTTGGCCAGGACGTCGGCGAAGGTTTTGTTGATCTCCGCCAACTCCCGCGGTTCGACCGTCACCACGGTGTGGCCGGCGGCGTGCAGCGTGAAGACCTCCGTGAGGTCCTCGCGGGTACCGACGACCGAGCCGACCACCGAGATGCCCCGGGTCACCGCGTCGAAGATCGGGTCCGGGATGCCGCGTGCCGGTAGGCGGACGCACACCAGCCGGCCCCCGCGACGGAGGGAGCGGAGCGCGTGTTCGTAAGCGCTCGGCGCGGACGTGAGCGCGATCGCGATGTCGGCGCCACCCTCCGCCTGGATCACCACGGCCGGGTCGCGGGTGCGCGCGTCGATCACCTGCTCCGCGCCGAGTTCCCGGGCGTGGTCCAACTCCTCCGCGTCGACGTCGACCGCGGTGACGAAGCCGCCCGCGTGCCGCGCGTACTGGAGCGCCAGGTGGCCGAGCCCGCCCAAGCCGAACACGGCGACGTGATCGGCGGGACCGACCTGGCCGGCCTGCACGGCTTTGTAGCCGGTGACCCCGGCACAGGTCAGCGGAGCCGCTTCGAGCGAGGGGACGCCTTCGGGCACGGGGACGGCGTAACGAACGTCCGCGACCGCGTACTCGGCGTGACCGCCGCCGACCCGGTAGTCGATGTTCTGCTGAGACTGGCACAGCACCCTCCAGCCCGCCAGGCAGAACCCGCACCTCCCGCAGGCCCAGCAGAGCCACGGCAGGGCCACTCGCCGGCCGACCCGGCTCGCGGCCACACCCGTGCCCACCCGTTCGACGATGCCGACGCCTTCGTGGCCCGAGATCAGTGGCAGCGCCGGCCGGTCCGGCCAGTCACCGCAGGCGATCCGGACGTCGACGTGGCAGATCCCGCAAGCCTCCATGCGAACCAGGACCTGGTGTGCCCCGGGCTCCGGGATCGGCACCTCCCGCAGTTCGAGCGGAGCCGAGAACTCGGTTATCACGGCGGCACGCATCAGGGTGCTCCTTGCCAGACAGCCCCCGATCGCGACTGGTCCTCGATCGGGATCCGTTCCCCCGTTGGGAGCACGTCGAAGCGTAACCGATTCCGGCTCGTTCGGCAGGGGCGCGACCGGTGCGCGGAACCCGCCGATCGAGGCCGTTCGGGCGGAACGGCTCGTGGTCGAATCGAGCGCGTCGCGTCGAACGGCCGGGGTGGGGGAGGTCGGGCAGATTTGTCGCCGATGTGTCGAAATCGTCGTGGGTTTGCGCGCGCAGCGTTCACCCGGACGGTGGGGCCGGGTCGGACAGGTCGTCGAGGAGGTACTCACGCGGACCGCCGCCGTTGTGCTCCTCCGCCCGGAGCTCCGCCCGGCGGATCTTGCCGGACGTCGTTTTCGGCAGCGTGCGGAACTCCAGCCGGCGGATCCACTGGTGCGGCGCCAGGTGCTCCTGCGCGTACCGCAGGATCGACCGTGCCGCCGCCACCGACGACGGGCAGCCCTCGGCCAGCGTGACGAAGGCTTTGGGGACCACCAGGCCGATCGGATCGGACGCGGGGACGACCGCCACCTCGGCGACGTCGTCGTGCCGCAGGAGCACGCTCTCCAACTCGAACGGGGAGACCGGGTGGTCGTAGGACTTGAACAGGTCGTCAGCGCGCCCGACGTAGGTGAAGTAGCCGTCGGCGTCCCGCCGGGCGATGTCACCCGTGTGGTAGCGACCACCTGCGAACGTCCGCGCGTTCTTCTCCGGGGCGTCGACGTAACCGGGCATCACCCCGACCGGCCGGTCGGCGAGGTCGACGCAGATCTCGCCCTCGTCACCGGGCTCGCCGGTGAGCGGGTCCAGCAACACGATCCGGTAGCCGGGCAACGGCTTGCCCATCGAAGCGGGCCGGACGGCGAGACCCGGGGTGTTCCCGATTTGCGCGGTCGTCTCGGTCTGGCCGTAGCCGTCACGGACCGTGAGCCCCCAAGCCCGCCGGACGCGGTCGACCACCTCGGGGTTGAGCGGTTCGCCGACGCTGCCGGCTTCGCGCAGCGCGGCAGGACGGGCGCCGAGGTCCTCCTGCAGCAGCATCCGCCACACGGTTGGCGGTGCGCAGACGGTGGTGGCCCGCTGGGAGGTGAGGACGTCGAGCACGGTCGGCGCCGGCGCGGTTCCGGTCTTGACCGTCAGCAGGGTCGCCTCCGCGTTGAACGGCGCGAAGAAGCTGCTCCAGGCGTGCTTGGCCCAGCCGGGGGCGGAGATGTTCAGGTGCCGGTCGCCGGGCCGCACACCGGTCCAGTACATGCCGGACAGGTGACCGACCGGGTAGCTGGTGTGCGTGTGCAGGGCCAACTTGGGCCGCGATGTCGTTCCCGAGGTGAAGTACAGGAAGAGCGGGTCGTCCGCGCGGGTGGTGCCCTGCGGGGTGAAGTCGGCCGGCTCGGCGTAGGCGTCGCGGTAGGGAGCCCAGCCGGGGACGGGTTCCCCGACGACGATCCGGGTCAGGCGGTCCGCGATCCCCGTGAACCGGTCGGCGAGCTCACCGTCGGTGATGACGTGCGTGACACCGCCCCGGTCGAGGCGATCGGCCAGGTCGGTGGCGGAGATCGTCGTGTAGGTGGGGATGACGACCGCGCCGAGCTTCATCGCCGCCAGCAGGACCTCCCACGTGGCGAGTTGGTTGTCCAGCATGACGAGGACGCCGGTGCCGCGCGCCACCCCGCGGCCGCGCAGCCAGTTGGCCGCCTGGCCGGACCGCGCCGACAGCTCCGCGTAGGTCGTCGACGCCACCGAGCCGCCGTCGACGATGCGCAGCGCCTCCCGGTCGCTGTCCCGTGCGATGGGGTCGAACCAGTCGAGTGCCCAGTTGAACGTCTCGAACCGCGGCCACCGGAACCGGGCGCACGCGGCGTCGTGGTCCTCGCGCAGCTCCAGCAACAGGTCCCGGGCCGCGCGGAACCGCTCGGTGTCACCGGCGGCCACGGTCGCCTCCCGCCGAGCAGGTCAGCGGCCGGTCGACGCGGATCCCCCCGGTGTGGGCGGACCCGTTCGCCGCGAGTGCCACGACCCCGGTGCACCCGCCGTCCAGGACGTCACCGGCGACGGCGTCCGCGTCGGCGTGGAACGCGCTCAGCGGCCCCGGCCGTCCGTTGCCGATCTGCGTGAACCACCGCAGGTTCTCGGTGGGGATGCCGAGCACGTACAAGTCACGGTTCACCCGTCCGTCGGCGCCGACGGCGTGGAACGGCGCCCGGGTGGAGGCCATCGCTCCGGTGGTGAAGACCTCGTCGGCGAACGAGCCGGCGTTGACGTACTCCGAGATCAGGCCGTCGGCCAGCAGCTGCCGGGTCAGCGGCGAAGCGTCCTGCCGCACCGAGGGGCGGGGGATGCGGGCGTCGATCAGCGTGCTGACCACCTGACCGGCTCCGGTGACCTGGGCTGAATCGAGCAGGAAGCCGCCCGGCGCGAGGCCGACCCGCAGGGCCGGCCCGACCAGGTGCAGCACGTCGGCCTCGATGAGCGCGCGGACCTGGGCGAGCCTGATCGCCGGGGGACCGGCGGAGAGCATCGCGTTGATCGGGGTGAACCAGCCGACGAAGTCCTCGCGGTGCGACCGCGGCCGCAGGCCACCGTGGTCGACCGCCGCGCGGACGGCGCCGCGGAGGTCCCGGAGGATGTCCAGCGCGGCCTTGACCGGCCCGTGCACGTTGCCCCGCAGAGCTTCCACCAGGTCCTGCCCGAGCAGGTCGAGCACGTCCCGGTGGAACTCGGCCGGGTCCGCGTACCGCCGACCGGCGAAGGGCCGGGCGATCCGCTCCAGGTCGATCGGGGCCGCGTGCGCGATGCCGGCCTCGACCAGTGCCTTGTCGACGAGATGGGCCGCCTTGCCCCCGGCGACGGCCAGGTGGAGGCGGGCGAACCGGCGGGCGGCCTCGTCGCCGGAGTGGTCCCGGATCAGGGTGGTGTAGTAGACGTGCTCGACCTCCAGTTGCACCAGCGGCAGCACGTCACGGCGGAAGTCGAGCCGGGCGGACCCGGTTTCGCGGCGGGCCCGGTGCCGGGCTTCCGCGAGTGCGCCGCAGGTCAGGAACTTGGCTTCGTACCGGTACTCCGGAGCCTTCTGGTTCACCCCGCGGGCGAGGATCGGCACGCCGCTGCGAGAACCGGCGAAGACGCGCGGCTCCCGGCCGCTCGGCCGGTAGCGCAGCTCGCCGGCGGGGCCGGGCTCGAACCGGCCACCGCGGCCCGCGGTGAGCGCCGCGACGACGTCCAGGAAGGTGAGCCCCAGCCCGAGGACACCGACCGGTTCGCCCGCCCTCACCGGGTCGAGGTCCAGGTCGGCGGCGGAATCGCCGCGGACGTACCGCACGCCCGGCCGGCTGTCGGCGTGGTCGAGCAGCTCCCGCTCGCGCGGTCCGGGGGTGGTGACCGGGTGCCCGGTGGTGAGCACGAGCTTGTCGGCGAGGACGACGTGGCCCGCACGGGTGACCAGGCGCAGTCGGCCCCCGTGCCGCTGCACGCGCTCGACCCGTGACCGCACGGCGTGGATGGCCACGTTGTCCGGCTTGTGCGCGACGAGGTTGTCGAACACGTCGCGCAGGTACCGCCCGTAGCACGCTCTCGGCGCGTAACCGTTCTGCCCCAGCGCGGTCCACCGCGGACCGGCTCCGCCCGCCGAGAGCCACTCGTGCAGCGAGGGCCCGGCACCCGCTCTCGGTGGTCCCTCGTCGCGATCGCCCGAGTACATGCTCACCTCACCGGCGGCGGTGTTCATCAGGAACCAGTCGGGCTGGTCCGTGCGGCAGATGCGGCCCGCGCCGTGCTCCCCGGGGTCGAAGACCCAGATCGACACCGCGGGGCCCCGCCGTCGCGCGAGCCGCACCAGCAGACGTTCGAGCACGGACAGCCCGCGAGGCCCCATGCCGACGATCGCGACAACGAGTTCGGAGCAGGTCTTCGTCACGTCGGGTCCTCCCTGGTTTGCGGTGGTCGTGTGGGTGACGTCCGTGAGCCCGTGCTCAGGCGGGACCGGTGGCCGGCCGGGTGTCCGCCGGGGTTCCGCCGAGCCTGAGCCGCCTGAGCAGGGGACCGGTCATGGCCGTCGTCACCAGCGTCATCACCACGAACACGGCGAACAGGTCCGGTCCGATGACGCCGAGGGACAGCCCGGTGGAGACCACCACGAGCTCGGTCAGGCCACGGCAGTTGACCATGACGCCGAGCCCGAGCGACTCCCTCGGGGTCAGCTTGGTCAGCCGGCCGACGAGCGTCGTCGTGCCCACCTTGCTCACGACGGCGACCAGGACCATGAGCCCGCAGAGCAGGAGGTCGCGCGGGTCGTCCAGGAACTCGACGTGCACGCTGAACCCGATCACCGCGAAGAACAGCGGGAGGACGAGCGCCACCCCGCGGCCCACGGTGCGCCCGAGATCGCGCACCACGCTGTTCTCCCGCGGCACGACGGCGCCGACCAGCAAGGCCCCGAAGATCGCGTGGATGCCGATCCAGTCGGTGACGGCGGCGCCTGAGAGCGCGCACAGCACCAGCACCGCGATGGCGATCCGCCGACGGCTCGCGGTGCTCTCCGCGGCGGCCAGGAACCGCCGCAGCGCGGGACGGACGACGATCAGCGTCACCGCGGTGAACAGGACCAGCCACGCCGCGGTCGGGACGACCGCGGCGGCCGAGCTGCCTCGCGCCAGCGCGACGACCAGGACCAGCAGCAACCACGAGAAGGCGTCGCCCGCGCCGGCGGTGGCCAGACCGAGCGTGCCGATCCGGGTCTGGATCAGGTCGTGCTCGGCCAGGATCCGGACCAGGACGGGGAACGCGGTGATGCTCATCGCGGTGCCGACGAAGAGCAGGAACGGAACCGACCCGACGCCGGTCGGCCGGTAGGTCCCGGCCAGGCCGGCCGCGAGCAGGAGCCCGCAGCCGAGCGGTACTACCACCATGCCCGCACCCAGCGCGGCCACCTGGCCACCCGACCCGCGCAACAGGTCCAGCGGGAGTTCGGTGCCGAGGAGGAAGACGAAGTAGGTGATCGCCAGCTGCGCGATCAGGCCGAGCTCGGGGATCAGCTCGGCGGGGAACAGCGCGTGCTGGACCGCCGGCGCGACCTGACCCAGCAAGGTCGGCCCCAGCGCGATCCCCGCCGCCATCTCGCCGACGACCCGCGGTTGGCGGCACCGGGCCGCCACCCAGCCGCCGAGGCGTCCCACCGCGATGATCGCCGCGACCGCGAGGAGGAACCGCGGGACGAGCGACCAACCGCCGTTCCCCAGGTCCCGCAGCTGCCCGAAGGTGGGGACGGCGTGGATCATGCCGACCGCGATCACCGTCAGCAGCGCGACGACGGCGACGGCGTTCGGCCCGCGCTCCACCGTCCTGCGCCGCGGTGGCGGCACCGCCTCCCGATCGGGGTTCTTGCCCTGGGCTGCTGCCTTCATGGATTCCGGCCCCCCTGGTGCTGTCACGAGATGAAGTCGTAGGAGAGGAAGGCGTCGTCCTCGGCCCAGGTCCCGTACCGGCGCATGCCGTACAGCAGTGGCGCGGGCGTGCGGAGGCTGGTGATCCCGGCGATCTCGGCCAGGACGACGACGTGGTCGCCGACCGCGTGGTTCGCGCTCACCGCGCAGTCCGCGATGGTGTGCGCCGCGTCGACCAGGTGCGGGCCGCCGTTCGGCGCGGGTACCCACGGGACCCGCTCGAACCGGTCCGGCGCCCCCGAAGCGAACAACTCGGCGGTCGAACGGGCGTTGCGGTGCAGCAGGTTCACCGCCAGCGCCGAGCTCTCCAGGACGGCGTCCAGGGTGGGGCTGCCGCGGCGCAGGCACACGAGCAGCGATGGCGGGTCGGGGGCGACGCTGCACAGCGACGTGCAGGTCATCCCCCAGGGCTTGCGGTCCCCGGCCTGCGCCGTGACGACCGAGACACCGGTGGGGAACCCGACCATCAGTCGCCGGACGTCGACGCGGTGCCGTGCCGAGGTCTCCGCCCCGGTGGGCCGGCGGCTCACGACCCTTCCTCCGCCTTGGCGATGGCCATGTTGTCCAGCGCGTTGAGCATCCGGGGTCCGATGTCCGCAGGCGCGCTCGCGCGTGCCCACAGCCTGGCTCCCTCGACCCGGTCCGGGGTCAGGTGGTAGCAGCCGTTCTCCGGCAGGCCGAACTGGTCCGCGTACGGGAAGAAGTCCGCTTTCCGGACGGAGGCGAGGATCTCCGCGGCCGCGGCCGACGGCGCCAGTGCGCCGCGTTCGACGGCCTCGCACAGTTCCCGGGTCCGCGTGCCCAGCCGGACGAAGCTCTCGCTGATCGGCAACGGGGATCCCGGGTGGCCGTAGCGCTCGACCTCGACGAAGACGCTGTCGTCGCCGGTTCGCCGGAACCGGTGGTGGGCGTCTTCGAGCATCATGTTGCCGCTCATCGTGCCGAGCATCCAGGTGCGGTTGACGGCGTTCCACAGCTCGTAGTCTCGGAACCCGACGAACGAGCTGTAGACCAGGTCGTCGTGGAAGTCGAACAGGCCCTGCTGCAGGTCCTCCACGTAGGCGAACCGCTCGGTCGACCAGTCGCCGTCGCGCGACGCGTCGATCAGCCGCCGGCCGAGCGCGTTGACGACCGCGAGCGTGTTCGCCAGCCCGCGGGAGTAGAGCGCGTCGATGAACCCGGCGGCGTGCGAGGTGAGGCAGTACCGGTCGCCGACGACCTTGCTCGCCGAGTACTGGAGCCTGCCGGTGGACACCCACGGCCGCACCGCGCGCGCTCCCTCGAACTGCCAGGCGATCTCCGGGAAGCGGGCGAGGAACTCGGCGAACTCGCGCTCGGGCGGGAGCGAGCCGTTCGGGTGCTTGCGCGGGTCCAGGGTCAGACCCACGCTGCACAAGGGGTTGACCGCGCCCGGGTGGTTGTCGAACGGGATCACCCAGAGCCAGCCACCGTCGAAGACGTGGTGCAGCGTGCCGTGGTGCCACGGGTTCGGCTGCCCGTGGTTCGCGGCGGTGGGTGATTCGTCGAAGGGCCGCACCCCGATCATGTGCGTGAACAGGCACCGGGAGTGCGTCCTCGCCCGCGTCGGGGTCTCCCGCAGCCCGAACCGCTCGGCCAGCGGCGACCGGTAACCGCTGCCGTCCACCACGTAGGCGGCGCGGAACTCCTCGCCCCGGTCCGAGCGCAGCACGACGCCCTCGGCGGGATCGATGTCCACGTCGGTGATCCGGGTCGCCAGGCGCGCTTCGGCGCCGTACTTCACCGCGACGTGGAACAGGTAGGCGTCGACGTCCTGGCGGAACAGGTGTGACTCCGTGCGGAAGGCCACGGGGACCACCAGCTGGTTGACCTGCCGGGGGTCCTGCGGCTCGCCCTCCCGGTGGTAGACGAAGCCGAAGTTCTGCTTCTGGCCGCAGAAGGGGGAGACCCTGACGGTCCCGTCGTGGTTCGACAGCGCCCGCAACTCGGGCACCTGGTACCGGTCGGCGATCAACCGCATCATGCCCGAGGTGTAGGGGATGGTGGACTCGCCGACCGCGAACCGGGGGTGGGCGCCGGCATCGATGATCAGCACCCTCACCCCGTTGCGGGCCAGCACCGCACCCAGCATCCCGCCGGCCATGCCGCTGCCGAGGATGGCCACGTCGTACCTCTCCGCCGCGGCGGAGTCATTACCCGGCACCCGACTCACCGGTCCTTTCGTCATTCGCTCGTCCGGTCGGAAAAATGCGTCCGCTGATCGCTCAGTAACCGTTGCCCGTCAGCCACTCGACCACGCCCAACGGGTCGTTCATCACCACGAGCGGGTCGATGATGGGCCAGATGTAGAGCAGCCCCTCGCCATCGAGCCGGAAGAAGTTGTGCACCGTGTACTGGGCGCCTTTCGTGGTCGTGATCTGCCACAGGCCGCTCGCGGTCGGGAAGTCCACGTTCACGTTGAGCACCGTCACCGCCAGCACCCGGCTCGACACGGGCTGGATGAAGCTCTCGATCTGTTCGCGCCCTTTCAGTGCGAGTCTGCTGATCGGCGGGAGGAATTCGGCGTTCGCCGAGAACCGGACCTCCGAGAAGTCGTGGGTCTCGAAAGCGCGGAAGTAGGACTCGATAATCGTGCGGTAGGTTTCCTTGTCCAGTTGTCTGCCGTTCGGCGTCGGATTCGCGGGGTCAAGCGGGTGGGTCGCGGCCCGGCCGTTCTCGTCCGTCGAGGTCGATGTCGTGGTCATGGCTGCTCCAGGGTGTTTTTCGGTGAACGAGTCGGTGGATCCGCGCAGGGCGTGCGGTCACGTCGCCGGTCCGGCGGCGTTGGCCGCCTTGAGCCCGTTGGCGGCGAGGTCGTCGGCGATGTCCATGCCGAGCCTGACCCCGCCGACGTTGCGGGAGAGGTCCACGTCACCGGCTTCGTCCACGGCGAAGGCGTCGAACACCCAGTGCACCCCGAGGTAGACCCGGCTGAAGCCCTGTTCGATCATCATCTGCCACATCCCGCCGGGGAACGTGCGCACGATGCGGGTCCGCACGTTGCCGGTGGTGTCGGTGCTGATCCCGTCGAGCTCGTCGGAGACGAACTCGAGGCCGTCCGCCAGGTCGTCGGGCCCGTCCTGGGTCCGGCCGTAGAAGTGCCGGACCGTCTGGAAGGCCGCCCCGCCCTCCGACGCGTGGCCCGACGGGTACGCCGGGAAGCTCGGCGTGAAGTTCCGCCCGCCGGTCACGTTGGTCGCCTGCGCGCCGAGCGGCAGCCAGAACGGATCGGCGTCCGAGTCCAGCGCGGCGTCGCCCACGCCCGCCGGGCCGGAGGACGAGTCGTGCTCACGGACACCGAGCACGGGACGCCACAGGTCGTACTCGTACTTGTCGGCCCACGCCAGGATGGTCGAGTCGGCGATGGCCGCGTTGACGAGGGCGAACAGCCGGGCGTTCTGCGCGGTGTCGTTGCCCTGGGCGACCGCGACCTTGCGGATGATCTGGTTGTACAGCCGCGTCGGCGTGCCGATGCGGCTGGCCGCTTCGTAGCCCCAGAACAACCCGATGGCGGTCTCGTTGGGCGTGCGCGCGGTCAGCAGGTCGGCCGGGAGGGTGCCCATGAGGTGCGGGGCGATGCCCTTGGCGCGCACCTGCTTGAGGGCCTGCTCGTACTCGGCGCTCCCCGGCTGCGGGGGCGCGTCGAGGTGGTGGCGGGTGGTCGCCGCGAAGCAGGCGGACCGGGCGCCGTAGAACGGGCCGTAGAAGCCCTGGCCGGGGTTGTCCGGGTCCTGCCGGTGGTGCCCCGGTGCGACCGAGGAGCTGTGCCCGTTGTCGCCGAAGCCGGGGTCGTTCGCGCGGAGCGCGAGGATCTTGGCCGCGACCTTCCGACCGAAGTCGTGGCCCGCCACGTCCGACTTGCCCGCGGTCAGCCCGGCCGCGGCGTGCCGGGCGTCGAAGAACGCCTTCTGCGTCGGGTAGAGCGCGCTCAGCGTGGCGTGGGCGGCACTGGCCACCGCCGCGGCGGCGTCGGCGTCGGCGGCGACCTCGGGCAGGTCGTCCCCCAGGTAGGGCTCGTACTGCCCGGTGTCGATGCCGAAGTAGGCGTCGTGCATGGCCAGGTGCACGATCGCGTTGCCGCGCGCCCCACCGGGGCCGCCGCGGACGCCGAGTTCGCTCGCCGGGAGAGTCGTGTGGGTGACCCGGTCGGCCTCGGCGGCGACCTCGTTCCAGTAGAGGATGGGATCCATTGGTGCGTACCTCCAGGGCGTTGCCGTTCTGGTCGGGTGGTTGTCGCTCCACTGTGGTCACTCCCCGATGTCGTGGTGTGAGTAGTCGGGTACTCACCTCTCGGACCTGCCCGCGCCGGAGAAAATGAGGCGGGCCGCCGGTATCTGCGCCCGGTCTCGTCCCTCTGGTTTGTTACCTGTGGTGTCATCGGTGGGGGAGAATCCGGATGAACGGGATGATTCCGGTGCGCCAGGAGCCGTCCCGGTCCGCGACCGGGCGCTGGCCCCTGGTCGGCCGGACCGAGGAGCTGAACCGGATCTCCGCCTCGATCCGCCGCCGCCCGGACGGACCGGCCGGGGTGGTGCTGATCGGCGCGGCGGGGGTGGGGAAGACCCGCCTGGCACAGGAAGCGCTGACGGTGGCCGCACAGCGGGGCGCGCTGGTCCGGTGGGTGGCGGGCACTGCTTCGGCGCGGATGATGCCGTTGGGCGCCTTCTCGGCGACGCTGAACCTCGCCGACCTGGATCCGGTCAGGGCGGTGCCCGAGGCCGTCGAGGTGTTGCTGGCGGACGCACGTCCGGCCGGGGTGGTCATCGTGGTGGACGACGCGCACCTGCTGGACGAGCGGTCCGCGGTACTGGTCCACCAGCTCGTGCTGCGCAAGGCGGCGAGCGTGCTGCTCACGTCCCGCGCGGGGGAGCCGGTGCCCGACGCGGTGACGGCGTTGTGGAAGGACGGGCACCTGCCACGGCTGGAGCTCGAACCGCTGTCCTGCCGGCAGACCGCGGCCTTGGTGGAGACGAGGCTGGGTGGTCCGGTGGACGACGCCGCAGCGCAGCGGCTGTGGTCCATCACCCGGGGCAACGTGCTGTACCTGCGGCAGCTGGTCGACCACGAGCTGGCCTCCGACCGGCTGCGCGAGTCCGCAGGGGTGTGGCGGTGGTCGGGGCGGCCGGGTTTGTCGCCGGCGTTGCTGGACCTCGTGTCCACCCGGATCGGTGGGCTGCCGCGGCGCCAGCTCGAGGTGCTCGACCTGCTCGCGTTCGGCGGTCCGCTGGAGGTGCCGCTGGTGACGGAGCTCACCGGCGCCTGCGCGATGGAGGAGATGGAGGCCAGGGGCCTCATCGAGGTCTTCCCGCACGGGCGGCGCTGGCAGGCCCGACTGGCCGACCCGATGTTCGGCGAGGTGCAGCGGCGTCGGGCAGGCGCGCTGTACGCCCAGCGGCTGCGCAGGCGCATCGCGGACGCGCTGAGTGCCACGGGCGGGAGGCGGGCCGACGACGCACTGCGCCGCGCGGTCCTGCTGCTGGACTCCGGTGCGCAACCCGAGGTCCCCCTGCTCACCGACGCCGCCCGCCGGGCCGTCGAAGTGGGGGACCTCGCGCTGGCCACCCGGATCGCCAGGGCCGCGGTGTCCGCCGGTGGCGGGTTCGAGCCGCGGCTGCTGCTGGGCAACGCCCTCGGCTGGACCGGCCGCATGGCCGAGGCCGGTGGCGAGTGGGCCGCGCTGCGCGCCCTGGCCCGAACCGACCTCCAGCACGCGCAGGCCGCGATGGTCCGGGCGAAGATCCTGGCCTGGGCCGGCCGACCGGCCGAAGCCGAGGCCGAGCTCGCCGCCGCGGCGCGCAGGACGAGGGACGAGTCCGCCGACCTCGTGCTGGCCGGGGTCCGTTCGGTGCTGGACGCCTACCTGGGACGCGTGGTGCGGGCCGCCGAGGCGAGCACCGCGGTGCTCGCCCACCCGCGCTGCCCCGCGGCTGCGGTGCCGTGGGCGAGTTGGGGACTCGCGATGGCGAGCGGAGGACTCGGCCGCCTCGACGACGTCGAGGCGACCCTGCGGCGGATCGACGCGCCGGGCGTCGGGCTGCACGAGCGGGCTGTCGTGGTGTTGTTCTCGATGCGGGGGCTGCTCCTGGCCGGCCTGCCGGACCAGGCGGACCGGATCGCGGAGCGGTTCCGCGGGCCGTGCACCGATTCTCCGGGACGCCCGGTCGACGCCTTTACCAGTCTGATGGCCGCGGGGGCGGCGACCTTCCGCGGCCAGGTCGAGACCGCGGCACGCGGGTACCGCCAGGCCGTCGCGGCGCACCACGGGGCGGACTCCAGCGGCTGGTCGTTCATCGGGCTGGTGGGCCTCACCATCGCGCTCGGGATGCGCGGTGAGCCGGCTCCGGCCCTCCGGGCCCTGGTGGAGATGACGGCCGAGCACCACCCCACGTGCGTCTTCCTGGCGCCGGACGTGCTGCTGGCGCGGTCCTGGGTGGTCGCCGCGGAAGGCGGGGTGAGCGAAGCCGCGGGCCTGGCTCGCCAGGCGGCCGAGGTGGCCGCGTCGCAGGGCCAGCCGACGGTGGAGGTCCTCGCGCTGCACACGGCGGTCCGCTTCGGCGACCGCGCGGTGGCCGACCGGCTGGCACGCCTGGCCACCGAGGTCGACGGGCCCGGCGCCCGGGTCGCGGCCGCGCACGCCCGTGCCCTGGCCGCCGACGACGGACCGGGTTTGGAGGCCGTCTCGGTGCGGTTGGAACAGCTGGGCGCACTCCTCGTGGCCGTGGACGCCGCCGCACAGGCCGCGTCCGCCCATCACCGGCACGACCGCCACGGGTCCGCCCAGGCCGCGACGGCACGCGCCCGCAAGCTCGCGCAAGCCTGTGAAGGCGCCCGGACCCCCGCGCTGGCGGCGCTGACCGCGCCGCCGGAGCTCACCGGCCGACAACGCGAGA
Source organism: Actinosynnema sp. NPDC049800 (assembly GCF_040656635.1). Lineage (NCBI taxonomy): Bacteria > Bacillati > Actinomycetota > Actinomycetes > Pseudonocardiales > Pseudonocardiaceae > Actinosynnema > Actinosynnema sp. NPDC049800. The sequence continues at coordinate 19,616 of NZ_JBFAMT010000081.1, forward strand.
TCCTCACCCTCGTCGCCGGCGGCCTGTCCAACGCCGACATCGCGCAGCGGCTGTTCGTGTCCGTCCGCACGGTCGAGAACCACCTCTACCGCGTCAGCACGAAACTCGGCATCTCCAACCGCGTGCAACTGGCCGCCCTGGTCCACGGCATCGGCACGGCTCCCGACGGGGTCGGGAGCTGACCGGCCTCAGCGACCTCCCCGGATGACGTCCGAGTGGACGCCGGAGAACCACACTTGCTCGACCTTCTGGGACGGCGCCGACTTCGACCGGCGGGAGTCCGGGATCACCGGGTACTCGCGGTGAGGTCTGCGCTTCTCGTCGATCGAAATGGCGGGTCGGACGGTGAGCGCGTTCGCGACCTGCCTGGTGTACGGCCACCGCATGTTCCACTGCAGCACGCCCGCGGCCTTGACGGTGTCCCAAAGGCCCATGTAGTGGACGGGGATGCCGAACCGGCCGTTCGACGGCGCGCTGAACGACTCGGCGAAGCGGTGCACCCGCCCCCCAGTCGTCGTCGGTGATGGTCTTGTCCGGGCACGGGCAGCGGGACGTCCTCCAGGACGCGGTCCAGCATCAGCTCGACCAGTTCGTCCTTGGTGGCGACGTGGGCGGACGCGACCCGGAAGCGCGAACGGCGTGGGCCGAGGCACTCGACCTCCTCGACCGCCAAGGCCGCGCCGACGACGCGACACGTGTTCGAGGACAGATCGAGGCGCTCGACCGAGCGACCGCGGATCAGTGAGGGCATTCGCGGCGTCAATCGTGGCCGTTCGGTAGCACGGGTGTACCCGAGTTGTCCGAAGCGGTGCGGAGCCGGCTCGCTGAGTAGGCCACCAACACGACGAAGCTTCCCACCAGGATGGTCGCGACCAGGGAGATGGAGTCGGGAACCGGTGCGGAACTTTCGGTGAAGCCGACGAGCGTGGTCACGCCCAGGACCGACGCCGAGGCGAGGACGACCGCGATCCCGGAGATGAGCCGGGTGAACGCGGGGTGGTGCTGTGGTCGGTCGAAGAACTTGACGGCGCACACGAGGACTGCCAGGACCACGAGAAGAAGAACCGATAACACCGCCCAGTCGAGGCCGGTGAAGCCCGCCGCGGCACCGTACTTCTGGGTGACATGGTCACGTGCCCCGCTCCACATCGACAGGACGACGACCGGGGAGAGCAGGAAGACGATGACGGCTCTGATCAGGTTCGCCATGGCCTGGCTGATGGCTCGACTCCGCGGAGCGTCGCTCTCCAGTCCGCGGACGAGGACGAGCATCGAGTACAGCAGCATGACCCCGGCAACACCGAAGCCCACCCCCGACACCGTCAGGAGCGAGGCCACTCGTGCGGTGCCAGCGGTTTCACCAACCACCACGGCGTAGTTCAGGCTCGACACCCCTAGGGCGATGAACGCGGCCAGCAGGGGGCAACCACTCTCCAGGGTCTTGCCCGCCGAATGGTTGGTGGTCAGCTGAGCCGCAATCAGTGCGATCAGGCTGGCGAAGGCGAAACCGGCCATGACGCCTGCGAGTTGGGAGTGGAGGCCGGCGACCGCAGGGAGATTGGGCGGCACCGGCTCGACCGAGGCGATGATCAACAAGAGGCTGCCCCTCCATCCGTTGTCTCCGCCGGCGACATCGTCCTCGCGCGGCACGGGTTACCCGCTCGGACGACACGAGTCGCGCTGGATGGTCATGTCGGCCATGTGGCGTGCCAGAAGTCGGCCGCATGGTCTGACCTGCGGTTAGGCTGCTCTGGGTTCGTACTCGTTGATTAGGCCGCCGACGACCGGGCGGCGGCGTATCGATGTGTGGCCCCGGCTCTGCGGCGACGGCCGACGCGTGCGGTTCCTGATCCGCGACCGGGACGGGAAGTCTCCGCCCTGCTCGACTCTCGTGGCGGCGCGGGCCGGCGTCGACCGATCAAGGCGATGATGGGTTTTCATAGTCGTGCGCCTTGCTGGATTATTCTCGAGTCCTCCAGTTTACCGAGGTCTCGGCATCGGCGCAGGAGCAAGTAACACGCTGTACGCGACGGGTGTGGACACCGTCGTTCGGTGGTCTACTGGCCGGACGCTGCTGTACAGCAGCGAAGTAGAGCAGTCGCGTCAATCGAAGACGACCACGGAGGACCGGCATCGACTGTCTGACGCCGGCAAAATCCATATATGACCTTCCCGCCGTAGTTCGTCATCGAATCGGACGGCAGATGGGAGAGCTCCGGCGAACACGTGGGAGCGGACTGTGGGAGCAGATTGGGAGCCGTGTGGCGCGTCCAGCGGTGTTGATTCGCATTCAACGGCTTCCAATGGCCGTGTTTTTCTTGCGCTGATCCTATTTCTGCTGGTGGAGGCGTTATTTCGGCTTCATTCACACCGAAGAGGTCACTGGTTCGATCCCGGTATCGCCCACAGTGTGTCTTACCTGGTCAGCGGCTCGTGGGCGATCTTCGTCTGCGGGCCGTTGATCGTTCGTGGGAGCAAGACTGGAGCAAAAGATCTTGACCACCTTTGCTGCTCCGAAGAGGTCCCAGGGTTTTCTCCCATATTGCTCCCACCGGGCTTGGAGTCCGGCGAGCATGGCGTCGGCCATTGGTCGGGTGACGTGGGAGTAGACGTTCATGACTCTGTGATCGGCTGGTCTGGTCGTGGTGGTGCGAGCTGTAGCGCCTGGTGTGGTCGGTGGTGGTTGTAGTGGGCCGTGTAGCGGTCCAGGACCGCTTGCAGGTGGTGTTCGTTGAGGATGGGCCGTCGGTCGGTGACTTCGCGTCTGACGGTGCCGACGAACCGTTCGGCGTGGGCGTTGGCTCTCGGGCAGCGTGGTGGAGTTCTCACGCAATTGGCTGGCGCTCTTCGGACGCTCCTCCGCCGCCGAGGACGTCGAACTGCTGGTGCTGCGGCACGAGGTCGCCTTGGTGCGCCGGACCAACCCCTCGCCCGCGGTTGGACTGGGCTGACCGCGCCGTGCTCGCCGTGTTGGTGCGTCGACTCCCCCGACTGCTGCGTGAGCATCGGTTGGTGACACCGGGCACCGTGCTCCGGTGGCACCGGCGCCTGGTCCCGAAGAAGGTGGACCCACCCGAAGCGGACCGGGCGCCCACCGATCGACGACACCGTCGTGGCGTTGATCGAGCGTGCGGCCCGGGAGAACGCCGGCTGGGGCTACCGCCGGATCCAAGGTGAACTGCTCACACTCGGCCATCGGGTCGCCGCCTCGACCATCCGCCGCGTGCTCAAGCGCCTACGGATGCCGCCCGCACCCCAACGCGACACCGACACCTCCTGGCGAAAATTTCTCCGCGCGCGCCGCGATCACGCCGCGCGAACGCGAGATGGTCGCTCTCGTCGCGACCGGGCTGTCCAATGTGGAGATCGCCGATCGGATGTACCTCAGCCCCTTCACCGTTCGCGCCCACGTGCAGCACGCCATGTCCAAATTGGACGCCCGCGACCGCGCGCAACTCGTTGTCATCGCCTACCAGACCGGTCTGGTGGCGGGAACGGAAAATGCCTTCTAGGCGGCATTTTCCTTGCGGTCCTAACTGATCGTCAGGCTCGACGGGGCGGGCGTCTCCAACCGGAAGGTCGTACCGTGGTGGCTGCGCGTCTCGCTGCGGTAGCGTCCGGGCGTGCGTCCGTGGGCCCGGGTGAAGGCGCGGGTGAGTGCCGGCACCGAACCGTAACCGACCGCCTCGGCGATCGTCTCGAGGGAGTCATGACTGTCGCGTAGCCGCACGGCGGCTAGATCCATGCGCCAGTTAGCCAGGTACGCCGCGGGGGTGTATCCCGTCGCGGCCGGGAAACGGCGGGCGAGGGTCGCACGGGAGACCGAGATGGCTTCTGCGAGCATCGAGGTCGTCCAGGGAATGGCCGGCTTCGCGTGCAGGTGCCGTAGTGCCTTGCCGATGACGGGGTCGTAGAGCGCGCCCAGCCAGGTTCCGAAGCACTCGGGGGGACTCACCGCGAGCCAGGCACGCAGCATCTGCACGAGCACGATGTCGACGAGGCTCTTCAGCACGGCAGGCGTGGCGAGCTGCGGATGGGCGAGTTCCCGGGCGAGCATGCGCACCGCATCGGTCAGCCCCGGCGTCCCCGCCTCGGCTCGCACGTGGACGAGAGCGGGGAGCACGGTCAGGATCTGGGTGAGCGCGGCCGGGTCGCTGTCGTAGTGAATCGTCACGATCCGCGTGGTCGAGGGCTGCGCCCCGAGGCTGATCACCTCGCCGGTGCCGCGCCCGCGAGCGACCACCTGCTCACACCTGTTGCCCTTGTTCGTGGGGTCGTCGGTGAGGCCGTGCGAGGTGCCGGCAGGCAGCAGGACCACGTCGCCGGCCGCCAGTTCCACCGGTTCGTGGCCGTCCGCCGTGAGCCAGGCATGGCCTGCGGTCACGGCGTGCAAAGCCGTCCCGGGGTAGTCGTCCAGGGTGATCGCCCAGCGGCCGCCTGCTTCGACCTGGGTGCTCAGCGCGCCTTTGACGCCGGAGATCGCCAGGGCGTCGGCCAGTGGATCCACGACGGTGACTTTAGCACTTGGATCAGGTCACGATGAGGCAGAGGATCAATCTTTTGCGACGTTCGGGCATGGCTCGCCTCAGGCTCTGCTTCATATGGTCTTGGGGCCGGATGAGTCGCATCCGGCCCCATCCGAAGAGGAGTCACCATGGACTACAGCACCTGGGCCGGTCTCGAAATCACCGTGGGGGGCGGCGTCGCCACCGTCTCGCTCGACCACCCGCCCCTCAATCTGATGGACGGCGTGCTGCTGCCGTCTTTGCGTGGGTTCGTGCACCAGGTGCGCACCGACGCGGACGTTCGGGTCATCGTGTTCCAGAGCGCCGATCCGGAGTTCTTCAGTGCTCACGGTGACATGGCCTACGTCACCGACCCGGAGGCCCTGCCTGCCGCCACCCGGGCCGCGATCGACGCCGCACCGGGGGCCGTGCTCCCTGACGGCCTGAACATCCTGCAGGCCTTGAGCCTGGAGATCCGCGACCTTCCGCAGGTCACCATCGGCAAGGTGGCCGGGTTCGCCCGGGGCGCCGGCAACGAGTTCCTGATGTCCCTCGACCTGCGCTTCGCCGCGATCGGCCGGTCCGGTCAGGCCCAGCCCGAGTCCACGCTGGCGATCCTTCCCGGAGGCGGCGGCACGGTGAACATGACCCGTCTGCTCGGCCCGGCCCGGGCCCTGGAACTGCTCATCGGCGGCCAGCTCGTCGGCGCCGAAGTGGCCGAGCGCTACGGCCTGGTGAACCGGGCCCTGCCCGCCGACGAGATCGACGCCTTCGTCGACACCCTGGCCCGCCGGATGGCGGGAGTGCGCCCCGAGGTCATCGCCGCGATCAAGGCCACCGTCCGAGCCGCGACCCCGCCCGTCCCCGACAAGGCCTACGCCGTCGAAAATGCCTTCCTGTACTCGCTGTTCACCGAGGACATGGTCGAGATCGCCCGGAAGCAGCTGGCAGCGGGTGTGCAGACCCGTGAGGGCGAGCGGGATCTCGAGGGGCTCGTCGACAGCCTGTCACCCGGCTTCCGGCACGTAGCTCAGCGGTAGGGCCTCACGTCCCTGAGGCGACGGCGTCCGTCACGGATCCGGCCAGACGTCCCCCAGCCGGTCGGCACCGGCAGGTCACGGCCGGGCCGCTCGGTGTCGCCGTCGTACCCTGGTACTACTGGCGGGACCACCCATGCCCGCGCGAAAGCCTCGGGCTGGATGTGTCAGGGGCATCAGTGAAGGTGGTCCGGTCGGACTCTGGCTATCTCTTGGGTCAGCTGCCGGACCGTGGCGGTGACGGGATCTCCTATTGCTGCGTTTGAACCGACCGCTCCCGTGGTATCGGTCAAGACCATTGCTTTCTGCTGCGGAGGTGCGAATGCAGATCCAGGTCAACACCGATCACAACATCAAAGGTGGCGAAGGACTGGCCACCTTTGTAACCGCCGACCTGGAGAGTGGTCTGTCCCGGTTCAGCGGCTGGTTGACGCGGGTTGAGGTGCACCTCAGCGAGGACGGGGGAAGCAAGCCGGAGGACAAGAAGTGCGTCATCGAGGCGCGACCGGGGGGTAAGCAGCCGGTGGCGGTCACCCACCACGCGACCACTGTGGATGAGGCGTACGCGGGAGCGGCGCACAAGTTGGGAAGGCTGTTGGATTCCCGTTACTCCCGCGCCCACGACCACAAGGGCAGCGACAGCATCCGTCACATGTCCGCTCCGGAAGACCCGGAGCGGGTTGGCGCGATCGAAGACGAGTCCCGGGGCTGATCAAGGCGACATGACGCTGTAGGCAGCATCGGTCGAACCTCCGCCCGCGCACCATCCACTAACGCAACATTGCGCAACTCGTCACGGAGCCGATTGTCATTGACGGTCGTTGCCGCGGCAGAACATCATGAGTCTGCTCGTGGTGGTGCGTGCCGGGTGAGGCGCGAATCGGCCGCACGGCGGTTCGCGGGCGATACCGGCCTTCCGGCGGGACTGGAGTTTCGGATGTCCGCAGTGCGCAAATTCGGTGTCGTGCTGGCAGCCGCGTCGATGCTGGCGGCCGGTGCGCCTGCCGCGGTCGCCGCGCCAGCGGACGCGACGCCGTGCCTCGGAACGGCGGCTTGCGCGTCCGGGCAGCTCCCCGACGGCACCCCGTACCAGTTCGTCAAGCCGAACCGGTGGAACGGCGTGGTGCTGGTGGACATGGACTTCGCCGACGGCGGGCTCACCGCGCCGCTGACCGCGGGTCTCGTCGAGCGCGGCTACGCCGTGGGCGGCACGACCAGGGCTGTCACCGGGTGGCGCATCGCCGAGGCGATCGACAACCAGGCCGCCGCGCTCGGGCGGTTCGAGGCGGCGTTCGGGCCCGCGCGGTGGGCGGTCGCGGAAGGCCGCTCGATGGGCGGGTTCGTGGCCGCGGGCGCCGCGCAGGTCCACCCCGACCTGTTCGACGCCGCCATACCGTTCTGCGGCGGGCTCGGTGGTTCGGTGGGGCAGTGGAACCAGAAGCTCGATACCGTGTTCGCGCTGAAGACGTTGCTGTTCGACGACAGCGCCTTGCCCGTGACCGGGATTCCCGCTGACGTCGCCGGTGCGCGTCAGCAGTGGATATCGGCCCTCGCCGGGGCGCAGTCCACGGCGGAGGGACGGGCGCGCATCGCGCTCGCCTCCGCGATCGGGCAACTCCCGGGCTGGGGGCTCACGGCGGACGGCACCGCGCCGCCGGTGCCGGCGTGGTGGGACGCGACGGGCATCGAGAACGGCATGTACCAGGCGTTGGCCGGAGGTCCGCTGCCCTACATCGGACAGGCGATGAGCAGCAGGCGCGCCATCGAGCAGATGTCCGGCGGGAACCCCTCGTGGAACACGGGGGTCGACTACGGCCGGCAACTCGCGTCGGCCGAACCCGGTCAGCAGCTCGCCGTCGTGCGGCTGTACGCCCGTGCCGGGTTGGACCTGCGGGCCGACCTCGGGCGGTTGGCCGCGGCTCCCCGCATCGCTGCCGACCCCGCTGCAGTGTCGCAACTGTCCAGGGGAATCGTGTTCACGGGCGACGTGCGCGTGCCGGTCCTCACGGTCAGCGGGCTCGGCGACCAGATCTCCACCGTGGCGCAGCAGCAGTCCTACGAGGCGCTGGCCCACCGCGAGGGCAACGGCCGGTTCGTGCGTCAGACGTACGTGCGGACAGCGGGGCACTGCACGTTCACCGTCGACGAGCAGGTCGCCGCGATCGACCGGATGTGGCAGCGGTTGCGGACGGGCGTCTGGCCCGACCTCTCGCCTCGCACCATGAACGGGCTTGCGGGCGATGGCCGTTACGTCGACTACGTCCCGCCCGTGTTCAACCGACCGTTCGCGGGCTGACGAACACCCGTCGACCACGTCGGCGAACATCGGATCGCGTGGTGGTGCCGCGTCCTCGAGAATCATCGCGGTGATCTCGTCGAGGATCCGGATCGGCAGGTCGTGGGTGCCGTACCTTCGGTGGTGGGTGTCGGGTCACAGCCGCGGCGGACCTGCCGCAATGGGAGGTGTCGGCATGATCTCTGCCATCGCGGGCGTGGGCGTTTTCCTGTTCCTGGCGGTCGCCGTTCTCGTCCGCCTGCGTGGCCGGTGGGCGGTTCCCGGGACGATCGGCCGAGCGCTGCGGTGGACCGGGGTCGCGGCGACGGTCGGGATCGCGGTCGTGTTGTACCCGGGGCTGTCCGCCGAGGGAGGGGGCGCCGCGGTGGACCTGCTCGGGGTGCCGCTGGTCGCTGCAGCGGCAGTGTTGGTCTCGGATCTCGCCGGCCGTGCCGTCGCGTTCGTCACGACGGTCGTGGCACTGGCGATGGCGGCGTGGGGGCTGGTGCTCGGCCTCGGGCTCGGGTTCTGCTTCGTGGTGCCCGCCCTGGTGTTCGGGATCGCGGCGCTGGCCTCGGTGCGACCGCGCGGCCTGGCAACGCCGAGCGCCTGATCCCGGGGTTCTCTCCGGTCGTGCCCGGGTGAGGTCCGACCGGGTGGATCCCAGCCGCTGACCGCGCTACGGAGGTTGGTCCGGTCGGCGGCGACCGCGGGGTTCGCGGTCGCCGCCGAGGGGATCAGGTGCGGGTCCACCTCTGGTTGGTGCCGCTGTGGCAGTCCCAGATGATGACCTTCGTCCCGTTGGCGGTGGCGCCGCCGTTGACGTCCAGGCACTTGCCCGACGCCACCGCCGTCACGCTGCCGTCGGAGTTGAGGCGGAACTGCTGGTTGGTCTGGCCGTTGCAGTCCCACAACGTCACGGCGGTGCCGTTGGCGGTGCCCCGATTGTAGACGTCCAGGCACTTCGTGCCGTCGTAGGCGCGCAGCTCACCGGCCGCGGTCGTGGTGAAGCGCTGGTTGGTCTGGCTGTTGCAGTCCCAGATCTGGGCCAGGGCGCCGTTGGTCGGCGTGCTGCCGGGGATGTCCAGGCAGCGGCCGGAGCTCTGGCTCACCAACGAGAACGACGTGGGCGCGGGGCCCCCGCCGCCGCTGACGACGTACACCGCCGTGCCGTGCGCCGGGACGCTGGCCGAGATGGTGCCGGAGGTGGTGGTCGTGCCGTTGGTCCACGCGTCGCGCAGCGTGAACGAGCTGCCCGACAGGCCGATCGCGCTCGCCGTGGTCGAGACGGTGGTCGTGCCGCCGCCCTGGTTGAACAGGGCGACCGCGACGTTGCCGTTGGACAGGCGCTTGGCCAGCACGCGGCGGGTGCCGTCGTTGGAGATCTGCACGGCCTGCAACCCGAGCGGGTCCTGGTTGATGGCGATGAGGTTGGCGTTCTTCAGGATCGTCTG